>JBBAWV010000008.1:17731-63983 GCA_040396995.1 Nodosilinea sp.
TCTGAAACCAACGACGGGCAGTCTGAAACCAACGACGGGCAGTCTGAAACCAACGACGGGCAGTCTGGAACCAACGGCGGAGAAAACCACACCTTAACTTCAGTCCAGGATATTCAAGGGCATTGGGCACAGCCCTTTATTAGAGCGGTGCTTGATCGGCAAGTGATGGCCCTTGATAGAGAAGCTATCTTTCGACCCAATGATGGCGTGACCCTCGGCGACTATGTCACCACCATTGCTGCCGCCTTCGACCAGCCGATTCAGTTCGAGGCCGAGAACTTTTCGGATTGGCCCGACACCGATCCTCGCCATCCGTCTGCCCAGAAAGCCTATCAAATGGGCTTTTTTCCCTCTGGCCCAGACAACGATTTCGACCCCGATCAATGGATGAACCAGGTGGATGTTCTGAGCAGCTTGGTGCAGGGCCTGCGGTTGAAGGGTGGCACGTTGAACTTGCTCAGTGGCTATGCAGACACAACAACCCTCAAGCTCCCTTGGCGTTTGGCCCTAGCCACCGCCCTGCGCCATGGTCTGGTAATTCAGCCCGACCAGGGACATCGCCTGGAGCCAGGTCGATTGATCACCCGTGCCCAGCTAGCGGCCCTCATTCACCAAGCTTGGGTAAAACTAGGCCAAGGAGAGACCATCCCCTCCAACCATTTTTTGCAGATCCAGGATCCCCCAGCCTTGTTTGTGGATGTACCCGCCGACCACTGGGCCAGACCCTACATTCAAGGACTTGTGGATCAAGGCATCACCCACGGCTACAACGATGGCACCTTTCGTCCCGATCTGCGCCTCAGTCGGGGAGACTTTGCTGTGCTGCTGGTGCGAGCCTTTGATCCGCCACCGCGCCCCGAACGCCAGCAGGCCAACGTATCCCAATTGTTTGTCGATGTAGCGGCCAACGATCCCCAAACCAAATTTATTCAGCAAATCTACCGCAGCGGCATCATGTCTGGCTTGCCCGACCGCCAGTTTGGGGTCAGGGCCGTCATTTCGAGGGCAGAGGCCATCACCGCTGTCACAAAAGTCCTTGAACTACCACCCGACGATGGGGCCACCCACCGCCGCTACTCCGATCACCGGGAGATTCCCACCTGGGCCGAAGGCCCCATCGCCGACGCTACCGCCGCTGGCTTAATTATGGATCCTAATCCCGACCGTATTCGGGCTACGGTGCCGATTACCCGCGCTGAGGTGGCCTCCCTCATTTACCAGGGTTGGCGCTATCAAACTCAAAAGACCTAGGGCCCTGACTGACTGACACAATGTTGAAAAGCCTTGATCTCTCGTAGGTTGGGTGGCGCGATAGCAGAACCCAACAACTCCTAAATCCTTGGCGGGTGTTGGGTTCCGCTCCGCTGCACCCAACCTACTTTAGAGATGTGTCAGGCAATCAGCCTAGGGACTCGATATCCAGATTTCAGGGTTGTTGGGCGCTGCGATTGTTCCACCTAGCCTCCAAGGGGGCACAGCCGTTTGGTGTTGCGTTAGTCAGCTAGATTTAGGCGATAAAACCTGCGCTACCGACAAGGAAAGTCCTGGAAAGTGGGGCGACTGCAAAACGCTATCCGACCCCAATGCTTCAGGCTCATACCAGCCATCGACTAGGGTCAACACCGTTACCTTTGCCTGGGCTGGATCTACAATCCAATATTCAGGAATGCCTCGCGCCGCATATTCCGAGCGCTTGTAGCGATAGTCTCGATCTTCGTTGATTTTTCCGGGTGAAACGACCTCTACTACCAGCAACGGTGGTGGCATTTCCTCGGTAATCGTGCTTCGACCACTCGCTTCAAGTGCTTGCGAAAGTTCTTCACCTAACACCATCACGTCAGGGATTCTCACCCGTCCCGAAACAATAATTTCTGTATCTGCCCGTCGCAGCCAATAAAACGGAAGACAAGTTAGAAATTGCTGGACAAGAAACATCGAAATCAAAACATTACGAGGACTTTCCGGTGGCATTTCAATAATGTCTCCATCCACAAATTCGTAGCGCCCCTCTGGGCCATCTTCTAGGCTCAAATAATCTGTCAAAGAGAGCTTTGTAGTAACCATGACCAGAAAAGTTCCTGTGCCTTTGTGCTTTCTATTGTATCGAGCTAAGCCAGCCCTAACCTTGCGCCAATAGTGGCTACAACGGATTGGCTGAGGGCGTTGTAATCGTAGCCGCCTTCTAGGCCAAAGAGGATTCTGTCGGTGACGCGCAGGGCGAAGTGGGTGAAGGTTGCGTAGTCTTGGGGTTGCAGGTTGATGTTAGCCAAGGGGTCGGCAGCGGTAGCGTCGTAGCCCGCACTAATGAGCAGCAAATCGGGATTGAAGGCTCGCAGGAACGGGATCGCCTGTTGGTCAAATTTTTTGTAGTAGTCGGCGCTGGTGCTTCCGGGGGGCATGGGCAGATTGAGGACGTTGTGGTGCATCCCCGTTTCGGTGCTGCGTCCGGTGCCGGGGTAGGCCGGGAACTGGTGCAGCGAGCAGTAGGCAATGGCGGGGTTGGCTTCCACGAGGTATTGGGTGCCGTTACCGTGGTGTACGTCCCAGTCCAAAATGGCGACCCGCTGAATGCCGGGTTGCTGGAGGGCATAGTGGGCAGCAATGGCGGCGTTGGAGAAGAGGCAAAAGCCCATGCCGCTGTTGCGGATGGCGTGGTGTCCGGGGGGTCGCACCAGGGCAAAGGCGGAATGCCCCGTCTGCAAGACGTAATCGACACCGTCTAGCCACGCACTCACCGCTAGCCGTGCCGCCTCATAGCTGGCCGGAGATACGGCGGTGTCGCCATCCCAGTAGCCGCCGCCAGCCGCTGAAAACTGCCGAATTTTGACCACATAGGCGGGATCGTGAACAGCGGCAATCTCCCGGTCTACCTGGCGCTGATCGGCGGGGGTAGGCTCACACCAGTCCAAATGCTCAGCCCAGGGAGCAGACTTCAGGGCATTGACGATGGCCGTCAGGCGTCCGGCATTTTCCGGGTGAATTTGCCCTGTGTCGTGGGTGAGGAAGACGGGGGAATAGAAAATGGCAAAGTCGGCCAGGGAGAAGTCGTGGTGCACGGCGGATCAATCCAGGAGCTATTCCTAGGGTAGCTCTAAGGTGTGGGGATACGCTCACCCCAGGGATTGCGCTCCACCTTGTGACACCGCCTCCACGCTATCTACAAGCCGCTACACTCATCGTCCTACTCGCGATCTCGACTATCAGATACTCGCTATCCCAGCCATAAAAACTGACGTTTGATCTAATTCAGGAGACCTCACCTATGACAGTCTCCTCGCCTACCCCAGTCTTGGCACCTGCTGAAGTCTGCCTAAGGTCTGCTTGCATAAGGAATATTCCTCACCTGCCGAGTTCTCTATCTACCGAGTCCTCCTCACCCCATTGAAGCTTGGAGACCTGATCGGGGTTTATCTTGTCTGGGAAATGCTCTAGTCATCCTCTAACGGCAGACCGAACCGAACCTTGCCCTTGCCAAAGTAGCGGCCAAACTGAAGTTCGTAGACCTCGTCTTCGTCCTGGGTCTCCACGCGCAGGTCACTGCGGGCATAGCTCACACAGAGCAGTGCATAGCCCTGTTTGCGGAGATCGGGAGATAGCCCCATGGCCTCTGGCTGCACCAGATCGCCCTCTAGCACCCGCACAGCGCACGTGGTGCAAGCTCCGTTGCGGCAGGAGAAGGGTAGGTCTACCCCCTGACTTTCGGCGGTGTGGAGAATGTAGCGATCTTCGGGCACCTGGAATTGGTAGGTTTGGTTGGTGTCGCGGTGATGAACGATGACAGTGTGGGTAGGAGCCATAGCGCCAATGGAAGCCAGAATAACGGGTGATTTATGCCCCATGCTCTCATGAAAAATTCCTTATGGGATAACCGATGGCATTTTGGGGCGTTTTTTTGATACCATAACAACTCGGTGGCAAAGCGCTACCCCACACCCTGGAGAGATGGCCGAGCGGTTGAAGGCGCAGCACTGGAAATGCTGTTTAGGGGTGACTCTAACGAGGGTTCGAATCCCTCTCTCTCCGTCCCCAAGTTTCTGCCTAAAACGTACAAAGGTTAGACACGGAAGTCTAGGCTTTGCGCTCTGAGCTGAGTGGAGGGTTCTAGCCCTTCATTACAGAGTGTTGACCCACATCAGGGTTTGAGCGGTCTACACATCATTATCAGTCAAAGGTACTGTCCTGTGCTTCAGTTTCAGCCACCGGGCTTTGTTCAGCGGGTTTTGCCGACGCCCCTCGGCGTCATGGCCTACTACACCCGTCCGCCAGAGTCTCCCCGGCTGGAGCCCCAGAATACCCGGCCACCCTTGGTCTTTCTCCACAGTCTGGGGGGCGGGTCTTCGGCCTTCGAGTGGTCGAAGGTCTATCCCGCTTTTGGGCACAGCCATCGGGTGATTGCCCCTGACCTCATTGGCTGGGGGCAGTCGGCCCATCCGGTGCGCAACTACCAGGTGCAGGATTATTTTCAGGTCATTACTCATCTGCTAGAAGCCCTGGCAGAACCGCCCGCTCTGGTGGTGGCGACCTCCCTCACGGCAGGGGTGGTCATTCGGCTAGCCACCCAGCAGCCCCATCTATTTCAGAGATTATTTCTCGTGTCTCCCTCCGGCAATGGCGACTTTGGCCGCGACTATCGCACCAGCCTCCCTGCCCTCTTGGCCGGAACCCAAGGCATCGATACCCTGCTCTACCAACTGGGAGCCGCCAACGAACTGGCGGTACGCAGTTTCCTGTCTACCTTCCTGTTTGCTAACCCCAGCCGCATCACGGAAGACGTGGTGCAAGCCTACCTCACCTGCACCCAGCAGCCCAACGCCCAGTATTCGGCCCTAGCCTCCCTCAACGGCACCATCAGTTTTGACCTAGCTCGCTATATCGGTCAATTGAAAACACCCACAACCATTCTCCTGGGTGAGAAATCTCGCTTCACCCCACCCGCCGTCACCCGTCGCCTCGCCAGTCTCAATACCCAGGCTATCCAGGCCGTAGCAGAAATTCCCGATGCCGGAGTGCTGCCCCATTTAGAGTGTCCTGATCTGGTGATAGAACAGCTCAAGACCTTTGTGAATACTGAGGGCTAGTCACTCTCCTACGGTTGCAAGACACCTCATTTCCTAACCCAGCTCAGCCTCTATGCAACGAAATATTAAACGGGCGAATCCCCTGTCTAACGGTGACTTGGTGGCCATGGGAGATTTCTCTCTGAGTTCAGAAAAATAATTGTATGAACTATCTTTTCATTCCCTAGGATTTCCAGACATTAGCGGTATATTGAAGATGGAACTGATGAGGTTCCCCTGGCAGATTCAACAGCCAAATGTCCACACACAAGAAGGAGTGAAAGCGCTGTTAACGTTACATCTGTCTCGCTTAACCAACGACACCCAATCCCATATTCAATACTTCCTAAAGTAGCAAGCGGGGAGCTTTGAGAAACACGAGCTTCAGGATCTTTTAGATCCGCACGTTGTTTCCCTCCATGAAGGCTAGAACAAAGCTAGGAGGTTCCTTGGAACAGGGAATGGGTGTTGTTTTGTGTAGATATCATGGAATTTTCTGTACAGCCGTTTACTGTGCATAAGCGGGTGCCCCTAACGATTAGTCGTGGCACTACGGCTACCTCTACGAATCTGTGGCTAAAAATTCGGGCCGACGGTCTAGAAGGCTGGGGCGAAGCGGCCCCCTTTTCCATTGGCACCCACCACCAAACCCTCGACATGCTCCAGCGAGATATGGTGCAGTTGATGGGGATTCTATCCGCCTATCATCCTTGGGATCGCCAAGCTATTGAGGCTGCTATTCAGCCCCTAGGGCTCCAGTCCGCCAGTCGGGCGGCGTTGGATGTGGCCCTGTGGGATTGGTGCGGCAAAGCGACTGGACAACCCATCTGGAAGCTGCTTGGCCTAGATCCGAGCCGAATCGTGCCCACGTCGGTCACGGTGGGTATCCTGGCCCCCGAAGCCGCCTGCCAACGGGCCCAGGATTGGATCTGTCAAACCCAGGCCCGCGTCCTCAAAATTAAGCTGGGTCATCCCTCCGGGATCGTCGCCGATCAGGCCATGTTCCAGGCCATTTATGATCAGGTACCTGCCGATGTGTCGATCAGCGTTGATGCCAATGGAGGCTGGAACGTTGCGCAAGCCGTCCAGATGGCCCAGTGGCTTGGAGAACGCGGCGTTACTTACCTTGAACAGCCCCTCCCGGTTCATCTCGATGACCAGATTCCCAACCTACGGCAACAATCTCCATTGCCAATTTTTGTTGATGAGAGCTGCTTCAATGCTCAGGATATTCTGCGGTTGATGCCCCTCGCCGATGGCATTAATATTAAGCTGATGAAGGCGGGTGGGTTAACCGAAGCCCTGCGGATGATTCACATCGCCCAAGCCTGTGGCCTTCAGGTCATGTTTGGCTGCTACTCAGACAGTAGCCTCGCCAATAGTGCCATGGCTCAACTGGCCCCCCTAGCTCAGCACCTCGATCTCGACAGCCATCTCAACCTTTGTGACGATCCCTTCACAGGACTCATCCTCCGCCAAGGGTGCGTCTACCCCTCTGCCCACGCCGGACTCGGACTGACCTATGTATCTCCAGCCCCATAGCCGCATTGCTCTGCTGATGCACGAAAGCTTACAGAGTGGGACGGGCAAAACTGGACTTGCCATGGTGCGCTACGGTCGATCCCCCGTTGTCGCCATCATAGACCATCAGGCGGCAGGGCAGTCCTTGGCAGACCTCACAGGCATCAATCAACCCATTCCTATTGTAGATTCAGTCGCTGCGGCCCTCGTTTACCACCCTGATGTCCTGGCCATTGGCCTTGCTCCCTCCGGAGGCAAATTACCGGAACCCTGGTTTCAGGAATTGGAGCAGGCTATCACCGCTGGCCTCAGCCTAGTGAATCCCCTCCACACTCCCCTGGCCCAGCACCCAGACCTAATCCCTCACCTGCGATCCGATCAATGGATTTGGGACGTGCGCCAAGAACCCCCGGGACTCACCGTGGGCAGCGGAAAGGCAAGCCACCTGCCCTGTAAGCGCATCTTGGCTGTCGGCACCGATATGGCCGTCGGCAAGATGTCCACTAACCTAGAGCTTCACCGAGCCTGTCAGGAGCGGGGACTTAAATCTAAAGTAATCGCCACAGGCCAAACCAACCTCATGTTAGGGGATGACGGTATTCCCCTAGATGCAATTCGGGTGGACTATGCCGCTGGAGCCGTTGAACAGTCTGTTATGGCCTACGGTTACGACTACGACTTTCTCTTCATTGAGGGACAGGGATCTCTCCTTAACCCGGCCTCCACGGCGACCCTTCCACTCCTGCGGGGAAGTCAGCCCACCCACCTCATTCTCGTCCATCGGGCAGGACAAACCCAAATCAGCAATTGTCCAGACATAAAAATTCCGCCCCTCCCCCAGGTGATCATGCTTTACGAGCAAGTAGCCGCTGCTGCGGGAGCCTTTACAAGGTCTAAGGTCGTAGGCATCGCTCTCAATACCGGTCATTTATCCCCAACAGCGGCGGCAGAAGTCATTAATGCCACCGAGAAAGACACAGGACTTCCCTGTGCCGATCTATTTCGCCATGGGGCAGACAAGCTACTAGCCGCTATCCTTTAAGCCTAGAAGTCGAATAACAAACGCCTAACACAGGTCATCAAACCCTATGTGAGCCTGTTCCGTTCGCTAGGAAGGTTCTTGCCTTTTCTGAGTGCTGATTGTGCACCAATGAATGCAGAGGCAAAGACAGCAACAATACGCAACTATTTTTTCCGTAGGCGATAGGTGATACGGCCCTTAGTCAAGTCGTAGGGCGTGAGCTCAACCTTGACGCGGTCCCCAGGCAGGATTTTGATATAGTTGCGGCGAATCTTGCCAGAAATATGGGCTAAGACATTAAACCCATTATCGAGATCTACCCGAAACATGGCGTTAGGCAAGGACTCCGTCACGGTGCCCTCCATTTCAATGAGATCCTGCTTAGACAAGTTGAACTCTCCTCTAGGTGGTAACTAAACAATAGGCCCAAAACCCATCTTGAACGACAGTTCAACCTGCAATCACCTGCTGAAGGGCAGTATAAACCGACTCCATCGGTTGATTACCGTCCACCGAAACAAGCTGTTGACGGCTACGATAAAAGTCAATGAGCGGCTCGGTTTGTTGACGGTATACCTCTAAACGATGGCGAATCACCGATTCCTCATCATCATCACGGCCCCGCTTTAGCAAACGAGCCACAATGACTTCATCCGTTACATCTAGGTTAACGACAAAATCAGCGGGCTGCTGAATCTGATCAAGCAACTGCCCCAAAAATTCGGCTTGGGGAACATTACGAGGAAATCCATCCAGAACCCAACCCATCTGAGCGTCATCTTGACCCAGGCGCTCCTTGATCAGATCCAGAATCAGTTCATCGGGAACCAATTCTCCGGCACTCATATACTGCGCGGCTTTTTTCCCTAAGTCAGAACCTTCCGCCACCGCAGCACGGAGAATGTCTCCTGTTGAAATGTGAGGAACACCGCCTTCAGCCGCAATTTTTTGAGCCTGTGTGCCTTTGCCAGCTCCCGGTGGTCCCAAGAAAATGAGTCGAGTCACTATTGTTTCACCATTCCTTCGTAGCGTTGGGAAATGACATAGGTCTGAATTTGCTTAGCCGTATCAATGGCAACCCCAACCAGAATCAGTAGAGAGGTTGCACCAAAACCACGGAAGGTAGGAATACGGGTGAGACTCTCAACAGCGCTAGGTACAACGGCGACTAGACCCAGGAAAATAGCCCCCAGGAAAGTCAGGCGATTCAGAATACGACTGATGTAATCCGTGGTGGCTTTACCGGGGCGAATCCCTGGAATACTTGCCCCCATTTTCTTTAGGTTACGGGACAAATCCTCAGGGTTGATCACCAGGGAAGAATAGAAGTAGCTGAAGAAAAGAATCAGCAGCAGGTAAACCGCCACATAGAGCAATGAAGTCGGATTGAAGTAGTTGCTTACAAAGCGATTGAAGGCTGGATTGGTAACGTACTGAGTGACTGAGATGGGGAGCACCAGAACCGCCGAGGCAAAAATGATCGGCATAACCCCACCCTGGTTGAGCCGTAGGGGAAGATAGTTGCTCTGCTCAAGGTACATCTTGCGTCCGACTTGACGCTTAGCAGAAATAATCGGAATTCGACGAGTGCCTTCCTGGACAAACACAATCCCAACAATCATTGCCAGGAATGTGATCATCAGAATGATGATGCCACCCACGATATTGCGATCCCCACTCTGGGCTAACTCAACAGTTTGACCGAGGGATCTTGGTAGCGTGGATACGATATTCAGAAAAATCAGTAGCGAAGCGCCGTTACCGATACCGCGCTCAGTGATCAATTCCCCGGCCCACATAACAAACATGGAGCCTGCGGTAAGGGCAACAACCGTCTCAAAAACGAAGGGAATGCCAGGTTCTTTAGCAAACTGATAGAGCAGGAAGGAGGACAGCAACGTACTTTGTAGGACTGCCCACCCCAAGGCCACGTAGCGGGTAATTTGGGATATTTTCCGCCGTCCAGCCTCGCCTTCGTTCTTTTGGAGATCCTCAAGGGCCGGAATCGCAGCCGTCAACAACTGAATGATGATGGAGGCATTAATGAACGGCAAAATGCCCAGGGCAAAAATGCCTAGAGCCGATAGACCACCACCCACAAAGATATCGAGGAACCCAACAACCCCCCCAAGACTTCCTGATTGAATGGAAGCTGCAAAGGCTTGTCGATCAATACCGGGAACCGGGATAAAGATCCCCAATCTAACTAAGAGCAAAAGCCCCAGGGTAACCAATAAACGACTACGCAAGCCAGCGGCTTGGGCCATCTGCATAAAGGTTTCCTGAGCGCTTGGAGTTTTACCCCGATTAACAACCATGCAATAGCTCCTCGAACCTCAGCGCCTATGTCAAACAAACAGAGTTAAACAAACAGATGTTGTCACCCTAAACTTAGTCTAAGGGATGGAAGCCTCACCTGGCTAACCAATGACTTCGCAGGTTCCCCCGGCCGCCTCAATCTTGGTCTTGGCAGATTGGGTGAAGGCCGCAGCTTTCACGTTTAGCGCTACAGCCACTTCACCATCCCCTAAAATTTTCAGAGGCCCGTCATTGGCGGTGAGAATTCCAGCATTGAGCAGGGAATCCAGCGTTACTTCCGTACCTGCCGCTAAATCCGTCAGAGACTTCAGGTTGATGATGGTGTACTGCTTCTGGTTCACCAAGGGGAAATGCTTTAGCTTGGGAATGCGGCGATAGAGGGGCATTTGTCCACCCTCAAAGCCAGGGCGAGTGCCGCTGCCAGATCGGGACTTTTGGCCCCGCATCCCAAACCCACAGCTTGCCCCTTGGCCCGCCGAAATCCCCCGGCCTACCCGGCGACGGCGGCGCTTAGAACCAGGTTGGGGTTGTGCGTCGTTAATTCTCATGGCCTAGTCAAGATAAAGGGTCTAAACGTAAAGGTTTTCAACGGGAATATCGCGCTCCTCAGCCACCTCGGAGAAGGTGCGAAGAGAGGCTAGGGCATTGGCCGCTGCACGGGCATTATTGAGGGGGTTGTTAGATCCGAGCTGCTTGGCGAGCACGTTGCGAACACCAGCCATTTCCAGCACGGTACGCACGGCACCCCCGGCAATTACCCCAGTACCCGGAGCCGCAGGTCGCATGAACACCTTGGCCCCGCCGCCCACACCACTGGAGGGATGGGGAATGGAATAGGAACGGGTGAGGGGTACATCAACGAGGTGCTTCTTGCCATCGGCGACGCCCTTTTTCACGGCACCGATCACATCGCTAGCCTTGCCAACGCCAACGCCGACTTGACCTTTTTCATTTCCGATCACTACGATGGCCCGGAAGCTGAGCTTTTTGCCCCCCTTCACCACCTTCGTCACGCGGCGGATTTGAACTACCCGCTCCTGCCAGTCGGTTTTCTTTTCTTTGGTACGTGCTTCTTTACGACGGTTTGCCATGCTTTTCCCCAGCCTTGTTGTGTTCCGCGAAATTCGATGGGTATCTATGGGTATCTAACGAACTACTCGTTGGAGCCTACAGGCTTAGCCCTGCTTCCCGAGCCGCCTCTGCCAGAGCCGCCACACGACCGTGGTAGAGTTTGCCGCCCCGGTCAAAGACCACCTGGGTGATTCCAGCTTTCAGAGCGCGTTCCGCCACCGCTTTACCCACCGCTGCCGCCGCTTCCTGGGTAGCACCGGAGGAATCCTTATCCAGAACATCCGACTCCAGGGTAGAAGCCGCCGCTAGGGTGTGATGGGCGGTATCGTCAATAATCTGAGCGTAGATATGCTGGTTAGACCGAAATACCGCCAGACGGGGCCGCTCAGGGGTGCCAAATACGCGACGACGAATGCGGGCGTGGCGACGACGGGTTAATTCTTTACGACTTGCTTTCATGGCTTACTTTTTACCTGACTTCCCAGCCTTACGTCGAACCTGTTCCCCGGCATAGCGTACACCCTTGCCTTTGTAAGGCTCAGGGGGACGGCTAGCCCGAATACTGGCAGCGATGTTTCCCACCAGCTCTTTGTCAATGCCGCTAATGATGACGTTCGTGTTGTTTTCAACGGCGAACTCAATACCAGCAGGGGGCTCGAAAACCACCGGATGGCTGTAGCCCAGGCTCAAATTGAGGTTGCGGTCCTGTACCTGAGCCCGATACCCAATCCCTTGAATTTCGAGGCGCTTCTGATAGCCGTTGGACACCCCTTCAACCATGTTCGCCACCAGGGTGCGGCACAAACCATGACGCTCCCGAGCCAGTCGGGAATCATCCACACGATTTACCAGAACCGTGTCACCCTCCTGAAGGATAACCACCCCGGTAGGCAGGGTGCGGGACAGTTCGCCCTTTGGCCCTTTCACCTGAACATCCCGACCGTCAATCGTAATTGACACCTTAGCCGGAATAGGAATTGGCCGTTTGCCAATACGTGACATGATGCAATACTCCTAAATCCTTAGCACTCAATAACATTGGGCCTTTGGCGTAAATCCGTGACCCGAAACCGAAACCGACGCTGGTTTACCAGACGTAGCAGAGCACTTCACCGCCAATTCCCTGGCGACGGGCGTCGCGGTCGGTCATGATGCCACTGGAGGTAGAAATGATTGCGATCCCGATGCCCCCCAGCACCCGAGGCAGTTCTTTCCGGTTGGAATACACCCGCAGACCAGGCTTGCTAACACGCGTTAGGTTGCGAATAATGGGCTGACGAGTTTTACCTTTGTACTTCAGGGCAATCACCAACTGAGGCCGATCATCTTCGGTCGCCTCAGAATAATCGGTGATAAACCCTTCTTCCTTGAGTACCTTGGCAATACTCCGAGTCATCCGGGTCGAGGGAATATTCACGGTTTGGTGCCGCGCCAAGTTCGCATTCCGAATGCGAGTCAGCATATCCGCAATTGTGTCGTTAGCAGCCATAGTCCTAATTTCGCGTATAAACCTGTGTTAGTTGTCCCGGAATGGCATACCCAATGCCTTGAGTAGCGCTCGCCCTTCTTCGTCGGTATTGGCCGTGGTCACAATCGTGATGTCCATGCCGCGAATTTGATCGATACCGTCGTAGTCAATCTCTGGAAAAATGAGCTGTTCTCGCAGACCTAGGGTGTAGTTCCCACGACCATCAAAACTCTTGGGGCTAATCCCACGGAAGTCACGAATTCGGGGTAGAGCCAGGTTGATCAGGCGATTCAGGAAGGAATACATCCGATCTGAACGGAGGGTGACGGCTACCCCCACAGGCATCCCTTGACGAATTTTGAAGCCTGCAATGGCTTTCTTCGCGCGGGTAACAACGGGACGTTGGCCCGTAATCAACGCTAGTTCGTTAAGGGAGGATTCCAACGCCTTGGCGTTTTGGGAGGCTTCCCCTAGACCTCGGTTCACGGTGACCTTGACAATCTTAGGCACTTGGTGAATGTTTTCGTACTTAAACTGATCCATCAGTTTCGGTACGACAGTGTCTTTGTAGAACGTTTTGAGCTGGTCTGTCATGGATGGTATCTACTTCTTTCCTGGGCTGGGTCAGGAATACAACTAAAGGATCGAGAGCAACGAGAGGGGCTGTAGCCTAGTCGATAATTTCGCCCGTTTTCTTCAGCATTCGCACCTTACGACCGTCTTTATCAAAGGTGTAGGCGATGCGGCTAGCGACCTTTTCCTTCTCGGAATACAGCATCACATTGGAGCTGTGGATGGGCGCTTCTTGGGTCACAATCTGGCCAGACTCACCCTCTTGTTGGGGTTTAACGTGCTTGGTGCGAATGTTGACACCTTGAACAATCACCTGGCTTTTCTTGGGGTTTACGGCTAGGACTTCACCCACCTTGCCCCGGTCACGTCCGGCAATCACCTGCACGGTGTCGCCCTTGCGGACATGCATTTTGTACCGAACTGGTTTCTTCGTAGACGTTGCCATTACAGTACCTCCGGTGCCAGGGAAACGATCTTAGTGAAGTTCTTATCCCGCAGTTCCCGTGCCACAGGGCCAAACACCCGCGTCCCTTTGGGGTTGCCGTCTTGGTTGATGATCACCGCTGCGTTGTCATCGAAGCGAATGCTCATGCCACTGGTGCGACGGAGGCCCTTCTTGGTGCGTACCACCACAGCCCGAACCACATCGGACTTCTTCACGGCCATGTTGGGGATGGCATCTTTGACCACAGCGATAATCACATCGCCCACTCCGGCATAGCGACGGTTGCCGCCCAGAACCCGGATACACATCAACTTACGAGCGCCGCTGTTATCGGCCACATTGAGATAGGTTTCTTGCTGAATCATGAGTTCCCCCGCTAGGCGTCTGCCGCTCTGTTAACAATGTCAGCCACGACCCAGCGCTTCGTCCGACTCAGGGGACGGGTTTCAAGAATGCGAACACGGTCGCCCTCTTGGCAGGCATTGTCTTCGTCGTGGGCTTTGTAGCGCTTGGTGCTAACCACAATTTTCCCGTACTTGGGATGGGCGGATCGGCTTTCCACAGCGACAACGACGGTTTTATCCATCTTGTTGCTCACCACCGTTCCTACTCGTTCTTTAACCGCCATCTGGATTCCCTATCTCCCCTATGCTGATACCGATTCTGCTGTGGCCGAAGTCGCATCGGCAGCTTGAGCAGCGGCTAGTTCCCGCTCCCGTTGCACCGTCATCAACTGAGCTAGACGATGACGAGCGTGCTTAAATTGATGAACTTCCTTAGCAAGCTGACGAGTTGCCTTTTTAAACCGAAGCTGGAACAAATCGCGCTTGGTTTCAACGATGGCCTCTAGCAGCTCAGCATCACTCAGGCTTCGCGCCTCTTTAATCTTGGGCAATGCCATAACCTAGGCCTCCTTGCTGTCTCGAGCAATAAACTTGGTCTTGAAGGGAAGCTTGAAGGCCGCTAGTCGCATGGCTTCACGGGCCGTTGCCTCAGGCACTCCAGCAATTTCAAAAACGATCCGACCGGGCTTCACAACGGCAACCCAGTATTCGGGGTTACCTTTACCGGAACCCATCCGGGTTTCCGCAGGGCGCATGGTGACGGGCTTATCGGGGAATACCCGGATCCAGATTTTCCCACCCCGGCGGACATAGCGGGTCATGGCACGACGGGCGGCTTCAATCTGGCGAGAGGTCAACCAGCAGGGCTCGGTGGCCTGAAGGGCGAAATCCCCAAAGCTGATGTCGCTGCCCCGCTGGGCCATTCCGCGCATACGACCACGGTGCTGCTTGCGAAATTTTGTTCGTTTTGGACTAAGCATGGCTCGGCACTCGTCAATTCACAGGTCAAAAGTTAGTTCGAGAAAACGTACGGTCAGCCGTTATTCTTCGTTGGAGCGATCTTCAAATTGCTGCCGCCGCCGGGGCTGTCGTCTGCGAGGCTGGGCATTGCTGGGGGCCGGAGCTTGCTCTTCCTGCCCGGGGATAATCTCACCCTTAAAGATCCAAACCTTAACGCCCAGGATGCCGTAGGTGGTTTGGGCGGTGGTGTAGGCGTAGTCCACATCGGCCCGTAGGGTATGCAGCGGCACTCGACCTTCGCGAGTCCATTCTGTCCGGGCAATTTCAGCCCCATTCAGGCGACCGCTCACCTGGATTTTGATGCCTTCCACCCCAGCCCGCTGAGCCCGCTGGATTGCCTGACGCACCACCCTTCGGAAGGACACCCGACGCTCTAGCTGCTGAATGATGTACTCAGCCACTAGAGCCGCGTCCGCATCAACCCGGCTGACCTCAACCACATTGACCCGAATTTGACGGCTGGAATCCTTCAGCAGCTTTTGCAGGCCCACCCGTAGGGCTTCAATCCCGGCACCACCTCGACCCACCACCACCCCAGGACGGGCAGTGCGAACTTCGAGATCAATCTGATCGGCCTTGCGCTCGATCCGAATGTCGGCGATCCCCGCATTGTTCAGAGTCTTCTGAACATACTCGCGAATACGATGATCCTCTTGGAGCAGTTCAGGGTAGCGCATCCCCTCCGCAAACCAGCGGGAGCGGTGCTCCTGAACCACGCCTAGGCGAAACCCGGTTGGATGAATCTTGTGTCCCACGAACTAACCCTCTGCAAAGTGCTGCTGAACAACTGCTGCGAAATGATGACGGTGCTGAATCATCAACGTGACTCAATCAAGCCTTGACCCAGCGCCCTAATCGACTGCCGGAGCAACGGCGATAGTGATATGACAGGTGGGCTTACGGATTTGGTAAGCTCGCCCTTGGGCTCTGGGTCGGAAGCGGCGAAGGGTGGGCCCAGCATCGGCGAAGGCTTCGCTAATGACCAGATTCGCCGGATCTAGACCGTTGTTGTGCTCAGCATTGGCCACCGCCGACCGCAGCACCTTAATGATGGGTTCACAGGCCTTGTAGGGCATGAACTCCAGGATAATCAGCGCGTCTCGGTAGCTTTTGCCCCGGATTTGATCGAGCACCCGACGAACTTTGCGGGGTGACATCCGGACATATTTGGCTACTGCCTTAACCTGCTCAGAGGTATCTACAGCCATGTCTCTAACTTCCTCTACCTAACGACGCGCTTTTTTATCACTTTTGGCATGGCCTCGGAAGGTTCGCGTGGGGGCGAACTCACCCAGTTTGTGACCCACCATTTGCTCAGTCACGTAGACGGGAACGTGCTGGCGACCGTTATGGACGGCGATGGTGTGCCCAATCATTTGGGGCAGAATCGTCGAAGCCCGCGACCAGGTCTTAATCACCTGCTTGTCGCCCTTCGCATTGAGGGCTTCAACTTTTGAGAGTAAGTGGTCAGCCACGAAAGGCCCTTTCTTTAACGAGCGCGACATGATTCAGTCCCTACACAACAATCTGATACCGTCCAGTTACGTACCTTGCCCAGCCTAGGCATTCCGTCCACCGCGTCCCCGCTTGGACACTCGACGACGCTTCCGTACCACGTACTTGTCGCTGTCCTTCTTCTTCTTGCGGGTCTTGAAGCCAAGGGCTGGCTTACCCCAAGGAGTCACAGGGCCGGAGCGACCGATAGGAGCCCGACCTTCACCACCACCGTGGGGGTGATCTACCGGGTTCATCACGCTACCGCGCACTTCAGGACGACGACCCAGCCAGCGCTTACGGCCCGCCTTACCTAGGCTGACGTTACGCACATCGGCGTTGCCCACTTGGCCAATGGTGGCATAGCACTCACGGCGCACCATCCGGACTTCCGTGGAAGGCAGTTTCAGGGTGACATAGTCACCTTCCTTGGCCACTACCTGAGCTCCGGCCCCAGCAGAACGCACCATCTGACCGCCCTTCCCAGGCTGCATCTCGATGTTGTGAACGGTGGTACCCAGAGGAATCTTATACAGGGGCAGGGCGTTACCGACTTCCAGAGGGGAATCTGGGCCAGACACTACAGTGCTGCCAACGGCTAGACCGGCGGGAGCGAGGATGTAGCGTTTTTCACCGTCCTCGTAGTGGAGCAGACAAATACGAGCGTTACGGTTAGGGTCGTACTCGATAGAAGCGACCTTAGCGGGAACACCAACTTTATCCCGGCGGAAATCAATCACCCGATAGAGGCGCTTGTGGCCACCACCGCGATGGCGACAGGTGATCACACCACGATTGTTGCGCCCCTTAGGACGATGCTTAGATCGAGTCAGCGACTTTTCAGGCTCACTGCGGGTGATTTCGGCAAACTCGGATACAGTTCGCTCACGCGTGCCCGGGGTATAAGGTCGGTAAGAACGGATGCCCATGGAAATACTTGCTGGCTACACGGCAAAAGTTGCGGAAGTCTCTAAGATCAAATTCCTTAGAGATCAGGGAAAAGGGGAATAGAGTCCCCAGCAGCGAGGGTGACAATGGCTCGCTTATAGTGAGCCCGGTTCCCGACAAAGCGGCCATAGCGGCGCTTCTTCTTGGGAGGGTTGTAGGTGTTCACCGAGACCACCTTGACCTCAAACAGTTCTTCGATGGCGTCCGCGATATCGAACTTGGTGGCACGAGGATCCACCTCGAAGACGTACTGGTTATTTTCCAGCAGTAGGGTAGCCTTTTCAGTCACCAGGGGGCGACGAATGATGTCAGCCAGGGTTGGCGCAGTATTAGTCACAGTAAACCTCCTGAATGGCCTCAAGGGCAGGGGATGTAATTACAATTTGGTCGGCGGCAAGCAGATCATGGACGTTTAGGTTCGCCGCTGTGATCAGCTTAACGTTTTCGATGTTGCGGGCAGACAAGTAGACCAATTCCTGATTTTCAGAGATGATGAGCAGAATTTTGCCCTCGACATCCGCTCCCCAACGGCCCAGAGCCTCAAGCAGATCCTTGGTTTTGGGACGCTCAAACTTATCGGCGAACGCTTCGACCACAATCAGGTCGTCTACCCGGCCTTGGAAAGCGGTACGTAGAGCCAGACGCCGCTCCTTGCGGTTCATCTTGACACTGAAATCGCGAGGTTTGGGGCCAAAAGTGACACCACCGCCCCGCCATAGCGGAGAACGGTTGGAGCCAGCCCTTGCCCGACCCGTGCCTTTTTGCCGCCAAGGCTTGCGACCACCCCCGCTCACCTCAGCGCGGGTTTTGGTGGATACCGTCCCTTGCCGAGCATTGTGCATCTGACGCACCAGGGCACGGTGGACGATGTGAGAGGCAGTTCCTTCGCTGGCGACCTTTAGATCCAAAGTCGCGCTGCCAGCCTCTTGGCCCTCCCAGTTTTTTACGGCGCACTCAACCATTGTCTTGACCTATCCCTACAACTCCGAAAGTCTCTCAAAAATGGCCCATCTCAATGCTTGAGGGACTAGGCCTTCACCCACTTGGCCGGGGAAACGCTCAGCAGCGCGCCGGGTTTACCCGGAACTGCACCTTTGATCAGGAGCAGGTTGCGCTCATTGTCCACTCGCACCACTTCCAGCTTCCGAACCGTCACCTGGGTATTGCCCAACTGACCCGCCATCCGCTTACCGGGATAGACACGACCAGGGGTAGTACCCGCCCCGGTCGAACCGGGCAGACGATGGTTTTTTGAACCGTGGGCCATGGGGCCGCGACGGAAATTGTGACGCTTTTGATAGCCCGCAAACCCACGACCAATACTCTTGCCCGTGATATCCACCAACTGACCAGCGGTGAAAGACTCAGCGGTGATCGCCTGCCCTAGTTCGTAGCCCTCTGCCGCATCCACCCGGTACTCCTTGAGGTGGCGCAGAGGGGCGCTGCCGGATTTCGCTAGGTGGCCCAGTTCAGGTTTGTTGAGAGCCTTCTCAGCGACCTCATCAAAGCCCACCTGGATCGCCGCATAGCCATCGGTATCTGGAGTCTTCACCTGCGTTACCACGCAAGGCCCAGCCTGGACGACAGTGACCGGGACGGCGTTCCCCGCGTCATCAAATATTTGGGTCATGCCCAGCTTTTTGCCGAGAATACCGACTGCCACAGCCTTTCTCCCTAACTTACACAATACGAAACGCGCTGGTGCTCCTCACCGAAGCCTGCGCGCATCTGAACTCCATCAGCTTTTGAATGCCGCTCAACACGGATGGCCCACGCATGAGCCATATGTACTCAGTCGGTTCCTATTCAAAAGAAATTTGGCTTTTCTTATCGATCAAGGGCTAGGGGCTAGACACCCGCTTTGACAACAACTTTGCCCTTAACGTTATAGAGCCATTGGCCTAGACTTGAGCGGCATGAGAACCACTCAGTATCCATTTTGGCGGCGATTTACTATATTACAGCCTCTAAAAGGATATGTCTATACTGTGTGAATAAGTTTTTGGGAGATTTCCCCACAACGTCCTTGCCGAAGGCCCGCGTGACCATGCCCTTGATCTGTTGCCACAGGACACCCCCAGCACTGGGATGAGTTTCCGGCATAATGGCTTTAGAATGCTGTTAGTCTGAGGGCACGGCTAGCTCGCCCCACGACAGAGTTCAGGCTAGATATTCACGTTACGGATCGACTTACTGAGAGCACCTATGGCGTTACTAACCACTGGCAAAGGGTTTATTCGCGATGTTGAAACCCACCGGGCGATTGCCGTGCGAATGCCCTTGGAGGGAGGCTTTGAGGGCCGCTACGAGCGTCGGCTGAAGGCTAAGGGCTACGAAACCATGAACCTAACCGCCCGAGGTCTGGGAGACCTAGCCGCTTACCTGACGGACGTTCATGGAGTGCGCCCTGCTCACCTCGGCAAAAAAACGGTCGGCAATTCGGCGGCAGTGGGCTACACCTATTTTATTCCCCCCATCCTGACCTATCGCCTGGATGCCCTGTCGCCCAAGGCTAAGGGTATGGTGCTGTGGCTGATTGAAGGGCACATCCTGTCTCGCCAGGAGATCGCTTACTTGGTGAAGTTACCCACCCTAGAGCCCCGAGTGAGTGTGGTCGTTGAAATGGGCGGAGAGCGCTACTTTAGCTGGGAGCCCTTGGCGAACTCGCTCTAGGCCAGCGGAATTATTCGACGTGCTATCCCTGCCATCTACCACCGATGTCGTGTTGCCATCGCCCTACCGTTCGCTACAGGCAGGGCAGTGGGTCAAGCTGATTTGTGGTGCCAGCTATCAGGATATGCCGACCATTCGTCGTTTGGCGATGGTGTATGCCCTGGCTGGGGTGGACTGTGTTGACGTTGCCGCTGATGTGGCGGTTGTCGCTGCGGCTCGTCAGGGGTTGGCCGATGCGGTGATTATGGCAAAACGGCTGGAAGCGCAGACGAACCGGGTCGTCAGATCCTGGGACTCTCCTTTCCATCGGCCACCACATCTTCTGGCGCATCGCCTGCAGGATGAGTTGCCCTGGTTGATGGTGAGTCTAAACGACAGCGAGGATCCGCACTTTCGCAAGGCCTTCTTCGATGCGGCTCACTGTCCCCCGGATTGTCCTCGGCCCTGCGAGAGCATTTGTCCTACTACTGCCATTTATTTCCCAGATCACGGACAGGGCGGCGTGATTCCTCGCCTGTGCTACGGCTGCGGACGGTGCATCGCGGTCTGTCCAGTCGAGAACATTGTGGCCCAAGCCCACCTAGCCCGCCCTGAAGACTTCCTCCCGGAGGCGCTGAACCAAGTCGATGCTGTAGAAATTCATACCCACGTTGGGCGTCAGCGAGAGTTCGCCGCCCTGTGGCAACGTCTTGAACCCTGGAGAGGGCAGATCAAGTTAGTTTCCGTCAGTTGTCCAGACGATCCCCACATCGTGGAATATCTGCAAACGTTGCACCACCTGATGGCCCCCCTCACCCTGCCGCTGATTTGGCAAACCGATGGTCGCCCTATGAGCGGTGATTTGGGCAAAGGCACCACCCATGCCACCCTGCGTTTGGCCCAAAAAGTCCTGGCCGCTGATCTACCGGGCTATGTCCAGCTAGCGGGCGGCACGAATGCCCATACCGTCCATAAGCTTAGAGAACTAGGCTGGTTGAAACGGGCGAATCCCCTCAGTGCCCCGCTGGCAGAATCGTGCCCCAATGACCTAGGCCATACCCCGCATCCGTGGGTGGCAGGGATTGCCTATGGTAGCTATGCCCGAACGCTGATGATGCCTCTGCTAGAAACCTTGGAGCCCTATCTCGAACCCTGGCTTCAGCCTTGGCCCCAGGCCGCTGATGGGGAGACCTTGGGTACTCATCCATCGACTTCTTCTCAATGCCCAGTGCCTCCAGCGAAAGAACCTCCAGACCGTCTAGGGGGCTTCGATGATCTGGTCGCGGCCATTGATCAGGCGCGGCACTTGGTGGGAGGAATCAAGCAGAGTTAGGAAATCATGCCCTCCGCCATGGGGAAGATGGCCTGGGGAGAAGGCGGATTTTAGTGGATTGCCCTAGAATTATGGACATCGGTTCCAAACACTCTATGGTTAGCGATCACAGCGAACAATCCTCGGCCAACGAATCCTCAGCGGTTGATCGGTCTGACCCGGCCCAGCCCGCCAATGCTCCAAGTATCAGCCTAGACATTGATGCCCACAGCATTCACCCCAACCCGACGGACGATCTGGATCAACTCCTAGATATTCTGCCCCCAATACTACGAGACCTATTAAGACAACATCCCAATCGGCAAACCCTGGTGGAAGTGGTGCTGGATTTGGGACGTTTGCCGGAAGCTCGGTTTTTCGGTGCCGTTGAATACTTAGCAGAAACCCCCATCACCCATGCCGATTTGGAGCACTGTATTCAGCGGGTAGGTGCCTTTGGCGGAGACAATCGAGCCGGAATTGAAAAAACCCTGCACCGGATTAGCGCCATACGGAACCGATCCGGTGCAGTGATTGGGTTGACCTGTCGGGTAGGCCGAGCCGTCTTTGGCACCATCGGCATGATTCGGGATTTGGTGGAAACGGGCCAGTCGATTTTGATGCTGGGGCGGCCAGGGGTGGGCAAAACTACGGCCCTCCGGGAAATTGCCCGTGTCCTCGCCGATGATTTGCAAAAGCGAGTCGTCATTATTGATACTTCCAACGAAATTGCGGGCGATGGCGACATCCCCCATCCCGCCATTGGTCGGGCTCGGCGAATGCAGGTGGCCCGCCCAGAGGAGCAACATCGGGTGATGATCGAAGCAGTGGAAAACCACATGCCAGAGGTGATCGTCATTGACGAAATTGGCACTGAGCTAGAAGCCTTGGCCGCTCGTACGATTGCTGAGCGGGGCGTTCAGCTGGTGGGAACCGCCCACGGTAACCGCCTGGAGAACCTAATTAAAAACCCCACTCTTTCGGATCTGATTGGCGGCATCCAATCCGTCACCCTGGGGGACGAGGAAGCCCGACGCCGGGGTAGCCAAAAAAGTGTTCTAGAGCGCAAAGCCCCCCCCACCTTCGACATCGCCGTAGAAATGCTAGAACGGCAGCGGTGGGTCGTCCACGACGATGTCACGATGACCATCGATAACCTGCTGCGAGGACGGCAACCGGGGATGCAAGTGCGCACCCTGGACGAACAGCAACGGGTCATGATCACCCACGAACTGCCCGGATCCGGTCGGGAGGTGGCCAAACCCTCTCGGTCAGGGATGGGGTGGCGAGCCGCCGGCCAAATGACACCGCCCAGCCCAGCTCCCGCCAGCCTTGCCCCCCCATCCCGTCACAGCCAGGGTAGCCACTACCTCAGAGCCAGTTTGGGTAGCGATGCTCCCTTGCCCAAGCCTGCATCGGAATGGATGGATCTGCTGGAAACGGCAGAGGATCGAGACGACCTCGGCCCCAATGGCGAGGATCTCCTGCGCCTCTATCCCTATGGCGTCAGCCGTCATCAAATTGAACGGGTCATTCAAACCCTGGGAATGCCGCTGATCATCACCAAGGATTTGGATAGTGCCGATGCAGTGTTGGCCCTGCGTTCCCACAGCAAAACCCAGGCCAAGCTCAAACACATGGCCCAGGGACGGCATCTGCCCGTACATTTGGTGAAGTCGAACAGCATCCCCCAAATTACCCGCGCTCTACAACGGTTGCTGCGCTTGGACGACAGCCCTGAAGACCTCAACCTCGAACTCTTTACCCGCAATGGCGGCGAAGATGAGCTAGAAGCCCTAGAGGAAGCCCGCCTCGCCGTAGAGCAAATTGTGATTCCCAAGGGACAGCCCGTGGAGTTACTGCCCCGTTCGGCCCGAATTCGGAAAATGCAGCACGAACTGGCGGAGCACTATCGCCTGAAGTCCCTCAGTTGCGGTGAAGAACCCAATCGGCGTCTGCGGATCTATCCCGCCTGAGGGCGGACACAAGCTCTAGTCGCCGAGGTCAAAGGCTCTTGTTTCAGGCGATTGATCGACGCCTCGTTCGCCCCATGGCCGGATCGCAGGGTGGCTACATGGATCGATTTAGCTTAGAGAGTCTTTGAGACCACCGCTCAATATAAAATAAGAAGACCTGAATGACGCTTAATCGGCCCTGATCGCTGGTCGTTCGGCCTTAAAATCCTTCAAAGACGCCTATGAAAACCTTACTTTCCCGCTTATTTGCGCTGATGCTTGTTGCGGTCATTGGCCTAACTGGCTGTGGCGCTGGCACTAGCGGTATGCTTTCTGGGGACTATCGCCAAGATACCCTCATGCTGGTGGATAGCCTCAGAACCGCCATCACTCTTCCCGACGACGATCCTGCCAAGGCAGAGGCCCAAGCAACGGCCAAAGTGGTCATTAGTGACTTTGCGTCTCGCTACCGTCGTGACCCCGCTGTAGCGACCCTCAGCTCCTTTACCACCATGCGCACGGCACTGAACGCCATTGCGGGTCACTACAGTTCCTATCCCAATCGTCCCCTGCCCGAAAAACTCAAAACTCGCGTTGAACAAGAACTTAAGCAGGTCGAGGCCGCGTTAAGACGAGAGGCTTAACCCGCTCTCACGGTGCCTGTTACCCCAAGACCCGCCCTAAGCGGGTTTTTTAAGGCCCCGCAGTTATAGTCATTCCAGTTTAGTTTGAGAATCCTGAAAGCCTGTTAGAGCCTAACCCTCTGCGGCTAGGCGGTCTCATCTTTAATTGAAACAACTATATTTCACCGCCTGTCCCCCTCCATCCATTCACTAGTACTCCGCAAGAACTCAACCCTCTAAAGGTCAATGGCCAGGTTCCGTGAACCTAAAGTGAGTGAGAGGGGAGTGGGGCTTCTCCCCAACTAGAAAGACTCACAATCATAGTTTGACGATTGGGGCACCCCTTTGCTAGGATAGCAATTCTGTAGTGAAGTGCGAGTTGGACATGAAAGTCCGTGCGTCTGTTCGCAAAATGTGCGACAAGTGTAGGGTGATTCGTCGCCGAGGGCGAGTCATGGTGATTTGTTCTAATCCTAAGCACAAGCAACGCCAAGGTTAGCGGGGTTTAGGAGGGTAGGCCATGGGTTTACCGAGTGTAGTGTGGGAATTAGATAGTTTCGGGAACGCTCTGTCGCCCTCTTGGATTGGTGCCTTTGGCGCTAGGCGGCTGTGTGAGACGCGACTTTAGCCATCAGCATCAATGCTGTGAGATTTAAGCTCAACGTTTGGGGAGATAGTTTAGGTGGCACGGATAGCAGGCGTGGACTTGCCACGCGACAAACGAGTTGAAATTGGCCTGACCTATATCTATGGTATTGGCCTGACCCGTTCCAAAGCAATTCTAGAGAAAACGGGTGTCAACCCTGACATTAGGGTTAAAGATCTCACCGATATGGATGTCGCTAAATTGCGGGATGCCGTTGAGAGCGACTACCAAGTGGAAGGGGATCTTCGCCGTCTAGAGAGCATGAACATCAAGCGTTTGATGGACATTGGCTCCTATCGCGGTCGTCGTCATCGGGCTGGGTTACCCGTTAGGGGACAACGGACTCGCACCAACTCTCGCACCCGTCGAGGCGGCACCCGTCGTACGGTGGCTGGCAAGAAGAAAGCGCCCAAGAAGTAACCCCTAACCCTAGCTTTGGGTTTTGGCTCAAAGCACCTGTGATAGGTAAAGCTCGCTGACATCAGTAGCGAGTTTTTTGACTGTCTATTGATTGTCGATGTTTATAGTGATTTAGTGACAGCACCATGGCTAAACCAACTCGAAAAACGGGTCCACGTAAGAGTAAAAAGAACATCCCTAGCGGCGTTGCCCACATTAGTTCCACCTTCAACAACACGATTGTGACGATTACCGACCAGTCGGGGGAAGCTATTTCCTGGGCATCGGCGGGTTCTAGTGGGTTTAAGGGAGCAAAGAAGGGTACTCCTTTTGCCGCCCAGACCGCCGCAGACAGTGCTGCTCGGCGAGCCATGGATCAAGGAATGCGTCAGATTGAGGTCATGGTTAGTGGCCCTGGTGCAGGGCGTGAAACGGCGATTCGAGCGCTCCAGGGCGCTGGTCTCGAGATAACTCTGATTCGTGATGTCACCCCCATTCCCCACAATGGCTGTCGTCCCCCCAAGCGCCGGAGAGTTTAGGGTGCTGGAATGATTAATTTGTCCAGCTAGGTCTATCGAGGATGAAGGGAGACGGCACCGTGGCACAGTTTCATGTAGATTGCATCGAATCAGTAGTAGAGCCCGATCAAGGGCAGTATGGGCGCTTTGTCATTGAGCCCCTAGAGCGTAGTCAGGGGATTACCGTCGGCAACGCACTCAGGCGGGTTTTGCTCTCGAACTTAGAGGGCGTCGCGATTACCGCCGTACGGATTGCTGGGGCAACCCATGAGTTCTCTACCATCACTGGCGTTCGAGAAGACGTGCTGGATATTCTCCTCAACATGAAGGAGATCATCCTCAGAAGTCACTCCAGTCAGTCCCAGATTGGTCGGCTGTTAGTTCAAGGGCCAACACGAGTTACCGCTGGTCACTTCGATCTGCCCTCCGAGGTTGAGGTTGTCAACTCCGATCAATACATTGCCACTGTGGCCGATGGACATACCCTCGAAATGGAGTTTCGCATTGAGCGGGGCCATGGCTATCGAGCGGTAGATCGCAGCAAGGATGATGCGACCGCCCTAGATTTTATCCAGATTGACTCGGTATTTATGCCCGTGCGCAAGGTCAACTACACCGTTGACGAAGTTGTCGTCTCTGGCTCTATGCAGAAAGACCAGCTCACCATGGATATCTGGACAAACGGCAGCATTACCCCCCAGCAGGCTATGAGCCAAGCTGCCGATATTCTGGTTAATCTCTTCATGCCGCTGAAGGACGTCACCCTTGAGCCCAAGTTTGACGATGAGGAAAAGGAAACCGACGATCCTAACAACCAGATTCCCATTGAGGAATTGCGGTTATCGGTGAGAGCCTACAACTGCCTCAAGCGGGCTCAAATCAACTCCGTAGCCGATCTGTTGGACTTCAGCCAAGAAGACCTCCTAGAGATCAAGAATTTTGGTCAAAAGTCGGCGGAGGAAGTGATTGAAGCCCTCCAGGAGCGGTTGGGAATTACTCTACCCCTGGAAAAGGCATCTAAGACCGCCTAGGGGCATCGTCTCGCCATTTGCCCCAGCGGCACTGTGAGCTGTCATCGTTGTTTTTCTATTGTTCACCTGAGTTTAAGAGTCATGCGCCACCGTTGTCGCGTTCATCAACTAAGTAAGCCTGCCGACCAGCGCAAAGCCCTGCTGCGAGCCCTTACCACCGAACTGATCCGCCATGGGCGAATCACCACCACCAAAGCCCGTGCCCAAGCGGTGCGAGAGGAAGCGGATCGGATGATTACCCTAGCTAAGGATGGTTCTCTCTCCGCCCGTCGCCGTGCCCTCGGCTACATCTACGACAAGCAGCTCGTCCACGCTCTGTTCACCGAAGCCCCAGAGCGCTATGCGGATCGCCAGGGTGGTTATACCCGCATCCTGAAAACGGTCAGCCGTCGGGGAGATAACTCCGAGATGGCCATCATTGAGCTTACCTAAGTCTCTCCCCGGTGGTGTTCCTGCAAACCATGGAAAAGCGTTCCCCTATCCAGCGTAGCCTTGCGGCTAACCCCGTTGAGTTTGGCCAGCCAACTCAGCGGGTAGCCTTGGTTGTGCAGTATGTGGGCACTCAACTCCATGGCTGGCAGTGGCAACCCAATGCTCGAACCGTGCAGGGAGAACTGGAGCAGGCTCTAGCTGCTGTGGTGGGTTATCCCATGCGGGTAAGCGGAGCCGGACGTACCGATACAGGGGTTCATGCTGCGGCCCAGGTGGCTCACTTTGACGCCCCGGCCTTTATCCCTGCGCATCGTTGGGCCGATGTTTTGAATGGTCGTTTGCCCGAGGACATCCTCGTTCGCGCATCGGTGCGGGTGGAGGAGTCGTGGCATGCCCAGTTCTCGGCCCAGTGGCGGCGATACCGCTATACCCTTTACACCGGATCCTGCCCCAACCTGTTTGTACGTCCTTTTGTGTGGCACTATCACCACCACGATCTTGATCAAGGGCGAATTCAATCCGCACTGGATACACTGGTGGGCTACCACGACATGACCGCTTTTCACCGTGCTCGCTCTGGTAAGACCCATTCCTGGGTCGATCTTCAGGAAGCACTGTGTCAACGCCGGGGGGATTTCCTCACGGTAGAACTCCAGGCCAAGGGATTTCTATACGGCATGGTGAGGCTGATTATGGGCTTGGTGGTTAAGGTGGGGCAAGGAGAAATGTCTCCCGCAAGCTTTCACCAACTCTGGCAGGAGCGGCAACGGCAACGGGTCAAATATTCCGCTCCGGCCCAGGGGTTATGCCTGCTGAGGGTAGGCTATCACCCCTCGCCCTTTCCCTGCGACCTGTGGTTTGATGCTCAGCCTCAGTTTTATCTAGGTACGGTTGCCGCCTAGTCAACCAAGCCTAGGGTTTGTGCGGATGCTCTCGAAAGAATGCCTAAACAACGGATAACAGTGCTATGACAACAAAAACCTACATCCCCTCCCAAGCGACCATTGATCGTCAGTGGTACGTGATTGACGCAGAAGGTCAGCGCCTAGGCCGTCTGGCGACGGAAATTGCCACCATTCTGCGGGGCAAGAATAAGCCGACCTTCACCCCTAATATGGATACTGGGGACTTTGTGATTGTGGTGAATGCCGACAAAGTAGTCGTGACGGGGCGTAAATCGACGACCAAGCTCTACCGTCGCCACTCCGGGCGTCCGGGCGGGATGAAGACCGAGACCTTTGACAAACTTCAGGCTCGTGTTCCTGGTCGAATTATTGAGCAAGCAGTGAAGGGAATGCTGCCCAAAACCACCTTGGGTCGTCAACAGTTTACGAAGCTCAAAGTGTATGCTGGGCCAGATCATCCCCATCAAGCTCAGTCTCCCCAAGCCCTTGTTATTAATACGATTCCTGGAGAAGTGAAGTAATGCAGGTCACCGATCAATCTGAACGCGCTGTGTACTGGGGTACCGGTCGCCGCAAGTCTGCCATCGCTCGGGTGCGTCTAGTGCCCGGTAGCGGACAACTCACCATCAATAAGCGTCCCGGCGACGAGTATTTGCAGTTCAACCCGGCCTACCTGATGTCCACCAAGGCTCCCCTGGAAGTCCTGGGTCTGGAAAACGACTACGACATTTTGGTCAATGTCAAAGGCGGTGGCTTGACTGGCCAAGCCGATGCTATTCGCCTTGGCGTGGCACGGGCACTGTGTGAGCTGGCCCCGGAAAACCGCAAGCCCCTTAAGGTGGAAGGGTATCTCACCCGCGATCCACGGGCTAAGGAGCGGAAGAAGTACGGTTTGAAGAAAGCCCGCAAGGCTCCCCAGTTCTCGAAGCGTTAATGCCCTGGGCCTCCCCCTTGGGAGGATTGATGTTTTTCTATTGCTATCATTTTTGGCACGATCTATGGCTAAGTCTGACATTCATCCCACCTGGTATCCAGAGGCCAAGGTCTTCTGCGATGGTCAGGAAATTATGACCGTGGGCTCTACCAAGCCTGAACTCCATGTCGATGTGTGGTCGGGAAATCACCCCTTCTACACGGGTACCCAGAAAATTATTGATACTGAGGGTCGCGTGGAGCGCTTCCTGCGCAAGTATGGTATGTCGGATACCTCTGCAACCAAGACCGAAGATAAGGCTTAGCCCCAGTTCCTACGCAACATCGGCCTCCACCTTAGATATTTAAAATCGATGGGTGGAAGGCGTTGATTCCCATTCTGATGAGCTAAGCTCGTCAGAACGGAAGGACGTAAGGCGGTTAGTTTTTCTTTGGCATAGGGCAGGCGTTGAACACCATGGCTGAAGCGTATTTGATTGAAAAGCTCAATTCCGTTGAGCAAACTTTCCAAGACTTAACCCGCAGGCTAGCGGATCCTGATGTAGCGCAGGATCCTATGGAGTTTCAGCGCATTGCCAAGTCCCGTTCTTCCCTGGAAGAAACCGTCAACGCTTACGAGGAATGGAAACAGACCAAGGAGGAGTTGGCGGGGGCTAAGGAAGTCTACAAAGAATCCGCTAGCGATCCTGACCTCAGGGAAATGGCGGCTTTAGAGGTGTCCGAATTAGAGAAACGCCTAGCAACCCTAGAGGGGCGGCTGAAAGTGTTGTTGCTGCCCCGCGACCCCAATGATGACAAGAACATCATGTTGGAAATTCGGGCCGGGGCCGGGGGCGATGAGGCCAGCATTTGGGCCGGGGATTTGGTGCGCCTTTATTCTCGCTATGCGGAAAGCCAAGGTTGGCAGGTAAAGCTCCTGAGCGAATCGGCAGCGGATATGGGCGGCTTTAAAGAAGCCATCCTAGAAATTGCCGGAGACCGGGTTTACAGCAAACTCAAGTTTGAGGCCGGGGTGCATCGGGTGCAGCGGGTGCCCGTTACTGAGGCTGGGGGACGGGTTCATACCTCAACGGCCACCGTGGCTATTATGCCGGAGGTCGATGATGTGGAAGTTGAAATCGACCCGAAGGACATTGAACTGACCACGGCTCGATCCGGTGGAGCGGGAGGGCAAAACGTGAACAAGGTGGAAACCGCCGTTGACCTGTTTCACAAACCCACGGGCATCCGAGTCTTTTGTACGGAGGAGCGCTCCCAGCTAAAAAACCGGGAGCGGGCTATGCAAATCCTACGGGCCAAGCTCTACGAAATCAAGCTGCGGGAACAGCAGGATGCCGTCACCTCCATGCGGCGATCCCAGGTGGGCAGTGGGGATCGGTCTGAAAAGATCCGAACCTACAATTACAAAGATAACCGCGTTACCGATCACCGCCTCAACCAAAACTTTACCCTGGTTCCGGTGCTGGAGGGAGACATCGACGACTTAGTGGAATCCTGTGTCAGCCGAGATCAGCAGGAACGGCTGGAGGAACTGGCGGCGGAGTCGTCCCTGGTTTAGGTGGCTGATGGAGAGTACCCCATGGCTAGATTTCTGCACATTGCCGACATTCACCTGGGGTTTGACCGCTACAATAGCCCGGAACGCACCAAAGACTTTTTCTACGCTCTGCAAGCGACCCTGGACAAGTACGCTATCCAGGCTGAGGTGGACTTTGTGGTGATTGCGGGGGATCTGTTCGAGCACCGCAACATTAAGCCCGCCACCCTCAACCAGGCGCAGATCTGCCTCCAAGCGCTACAAAAAGCCAACATTCCGGTCTTTGCCATTGAGGGTAACCACGACAACCGCCCCTACGGCACGGCTACCAGTTGGCTGAAGTATCTCTCGGAGTGGGGGTTACTGATGTTGCTAGAGCCCCAGGATCCCAAACTGGGGGGGGATTTTCTGGTGCCCTGGAATCCCCAAACTCGCACAGGCAGCTACTACGATTTGGACTGCGGCGTGCGGGTGATTGGGTCGAACTGGTATGGGTCTACGGCACCCAGGGCGATTGAACAGATGGCGGCGGCGATTCAGGATCTCCCTCCTGACCCTGGCACCACGGTGCTGATGTTTCACCATGGCCTAGAAGGCCAAATTGCCCGCTACGCCGGGGCGTTGCGCTATACCGATCTGCTTCCCCTCAGGGCGGCGGGGGTGGATTATTTGGCCCTTGGGCATATCCATCGCCAGTATGAGGCCGAGGGCTGGGTGTTTAACCCCGGATCCCTGGAGGCGAACAATGTCGAAGAAAGCGTCCACCGTCGGGGAGCCTATCTGGTGGAGGTGACGGATCAGGGGTTGCGCCCGGAATTGCAAACCGATTACGTTCAACGCCCCATTCTTCGCCTTGAGGTTACGGCCAAGGGTGACGAGACGGTCGATGAGCTACGCGCTCAATGTCACAAGGCGGTGGTCACCGGAATGAACCGACTATCGGAGGGAGCGTTAAATCCTATTCTGGAACTGCGAATTACGGGCCAGGTGGGCTTTGATCGACTGGAACTCGATACCCGTAGCCTACAGGAGGAACTTCGGGAGAGCAGTGGGGCGCTATTTGTGCTGCTGAAATACGATGCCGAGGCCGTGGCTTACCAGACGCCCATGGTTGAAGGACAAAACCGTTTAGCGATTGAACAGGCCATTTTTATGGATATGCTGGCCGCCCACCGCGACTATAAAAGCAAGGCCGAACCGCTGGCCCTAGGGCTGACGGATCTCAAGGATCGACAACTGGGGGGAGCCGATGAAACCGATCTATATCAGTTTGTTGGACAACTGTTGGATCTTGATCTGTAGCACTGTTGGTAGCGACTGAAGAGGCTGGTGGCCAGGACTCGTTCTCCAGCCACGGGGACGCTACCAAAAGGCAATCAGACTGCGCTGCTGCCAAATCATCAACAGGCCACTGAAGGCGACGAAGGTGTAGACCAGTTGCCGAAATTGTTCAGCGGAAAGTTTGGCGAGAACGATTTTTCCTAGCCAATTGGCCGGGATGGCCCCAATACCAATAATTAAACCGTAGGTCAGGTGCTGGAGGCTCAGGGTGCCGAGTCCGGCATAGGCCATGATTTTGAGCAAGTGGAGGGCCACCTTATGTACGGCCTTTGTAGCCACCATGGCTTCTTTTTCTAGGCCATAGCTGAAATAGAGGGGATTCATCGCCGGGCCAGTGCTGCCAATTAACCCCGACCCAATGGCGTTGACGAGGGCATAGGGCAGAAAATGCCAGGTTTTGACGGTGAATCGACTCTCCTTGGAGCCAAAGAGTTCATTCAAGAACATGACAATCAGACCCAGGCCCAACACCAACTGAAGCCCCTCGGCGTGGATATGGGTGAGCCCATAACAGCCAATCACGGCTCCAACGGCTGCGCCAGGGATGTACCACAGGGTCAGCGACCAATTAATGTGTGACCAGAGTAATAGCCCTCGCTGGGCATTGCCTACCAGCAGCCCAATGGTGATGACGGGGGCTACGGCTTGGGCTCCAAGGAGAATCGAAATCAGAGGAATGAGGATAAAAGGACTACCTCCACCCGCTAACATGCTGATAAACCAGGCCACAAAGCTTGTAAGAAGCAAATAAAAGGCAATCATGTTCGCAGTCGGCAAAGGTGATTGAGGCTTCTTTACCTAGTCCTAAGTTTAGGGGGTTGTTCTCTCCCTGACTAGCACACCGCCTCCGATTCTGTTCAGAATTTAGGTGAGATTGGCTAGAGTATGTCCTGTGGGACTCCTGATGTGATGGACATCGTCAACGACCTATGGCTGAGTTTCCGGAACCGCAACACCCGCCCCATGGCCCATGGCCTAGATCCTCGACGCCCCAACCGGATGCCATAGCGGAGGATCTCTATCGTCAGGCCGTACTGGCGTTTAAGCAAGGGAGAGATCACGAAGCGTTGGATCAGTTTCAGCAGCTCATTCACTTGCCGACCGCCCCCCCCCCCATGCAGATTAAAGGACAGATGGGGCTGATTCTGGCGCAGAAACGTCTGGGGCAGTTTGATCAAGCCCGCCAAGGGTGCCAGCAAGTCCTAGCGAGTGGGATTCCCCAGGCGCGTCAATGGGCTGAATCGGTGCTCGCAAAACTGCCGCCTTTACCCCAAGCAACGTCTGATGCTACAGCACCCAAGTTCACGACCGCTGACGCCACCGGGTTTGTGCCCTTGAACCCGCCTGCGATAAATCCACCTGCCACCGCCCAAGCCGCCACAGCGCTGCCGTTCGATCCCACTGGATTTACCCCCTTGGGACCAATTATTCCAGCCACATCTGTTCCGGGGAAAACACAGCAAGGTGATGGCAAAACTAGGTCGCCGTTGCCTCCCGTTGCCCCCGAATTTGGGACAGATTCAATCAGGCCAGATTCAGGCGAGCTAAGTTCAGACGGGATGGATGTCCCCCTGATACAAGGATCATTATTTCATTATCAAGGGCTTAATCAAGCGATGGGAGCGGCATCGCCTGAGCCTGCCCCCATCCGCCCGGAAATCCCTGACGTGACGGCGATGGACGCTACGATTTCAGATCTTCCAGCAGCCCCGATCCCTACTGGTAGCCAACCTCCCCTCCGTGGCCAAACCGCCCTGCCTCGGTCAAGCCAGCGTCAGGGACAGCGTTATTCTCCGATTAGTCCCCCCTACCAGGTCTGGGCCGCGCAAATTATCACGGTGGTGGTGGTGCTGTGGGTGTCCACCACGGGGCTGCACCTGCTATTGGGCGTAATCAATACCGTGCTGAACCAGGTGACTTGGCCCATACGCCTGGGGGGGCTGCCTCTGCTGGCTCGGTCGTACACACTCCCCATAGTTGTCCTAGTGCTGGGCTCGATGCTGACCAGTCCCTGGTGGATGGATTATCTCCTGGCCCAAACCTACGGACAGCGGCCTTTGACCACCCGCCAACTGCAAGGGACACATCCAGAAGTTCTCAAACGGCTGCGGCAGCAATGTCGGCAGATGGGATGGTATCTACCGGAACTGCGACTTTTGCCGACGACGGATCCCCTATGTTTTAGCTATGGTTGGCGGCCTCGTCATTTGCGCATTGTGGTGAGCCAGGGGCTATTGGATAGTGGCGATGATGATCTGCTGGGGATGTTCTACGCCTATGAACTCGCCCATATGGTGAACCAGACCACGGCAGTCCTCTCTGGATTGGGGGGCCTGTTGGTAGTGCTCCACGTTCTCGGCGGGCGGTTGGCCCAATGGAGCGAGGGGGCTTCCCGTCGGTTTTTGAAGGTGGCCCTGGGGGGAATGGCCTGCCTTGGCTATGGCTTGTTTTGGAGTTTGCGGCGAGGGTTGCTGTGGCTCTCCCGACGGCGCAGCGATTGGGCGGATCACCGAGTTGACGCCCTTACCCAGCGGCCCGACCTCCAGCAGCAACGGTTACGCTGGCTGACGAGTCAACTTCCGGCCCACCTGGCCCAGCGAAGCCGTCTGCATCCCCTTTGGGAAAGCTTGGATATTTTGATGCCCCTGAGTCCCCAATCGGCTCTCAGCCCCGGCAGTTTTATCCCGACCCTGGGGGAATCGGCCACGGTACTGAATGACTGGATCAACCCCTATCGCCACTGGCTCGTGGGTGGAGCCTCCCATCCGCCCCTGGGGGATCGCCTGCACTGGCTCAACCAGCGGGCTATCCAACGACAGCAACCGACCCTAGATCTGACCGAGTCGATGCCGTCAGTCCTGCCCAAGGTCTCACTGCCTCGGCTGATGTGCCAAAAAAGCCCGGTGTTGGGCCTGATCCTCGGTAGTGGCATTGCCCTGATCTTTTGGTTCGTGGGGGGGCTGGTGTTGCGCCTGAATTGGTACCGCCTGAGTTGGTGGTACCAGGATGAAAGCTTGCTATACGGTGGCATTCTGCTAGGGCTGGGGCTGGGGCTGTTGACCCGCATCAACACGCTCTACCCTGATATTCCAACCACCCAAGCCCCCGTTTCCGAAGCCAAATGGCTACTGGGAAAACCTGATCAACTGCCCGTGGAAGGGGAACCCTGTCGGCTTTCAGGGACTTTGATCAACCCCCTAGGCACCAACCAGGGGCAGGATTGTTTCTCCCATACCCTTTATTTGGCGACCCTCAATGGCCTAGTGAAACTGGGCTTTTCTTCACCCCAGCCAATGCTGTGGATTTTGCGCCCTACACCGTCTCCCCTAAAGCCGTGGATAGGCCGGGCCGTCACCGTGGCTGGCTGGCGGCGGCGAAATGACGGCGTGGTTTGGGTCGATGTCGCCTCCATTGGCCTGAGTTCCCAACGGCAGACCATCCCAATCGTGTCCCCAATCTGGGCAACCGTGATGAGCCTAGGACTATGTCTAGCGGGAGTCTTTGTGATCTTGGCTGGGGTCTAAGCCTGGTAACCACCTGTATATCGCCTGTATTGCGTCGCTGGGGCAAAGCCCTTCCACCATCGGTAACAACCATCGGTAAGATGGCTACTTTAGGGAGTAGGTGTCCATGCTGCCCACCTTTGCCACCGACCGCGACCACGCCCTCGCCAACCACCTGATGCAGCCCTGTCTGATTCGCATTATCGACAACCTGCGTAAGGCCACGGAAAACCTGGACTGGCAGAGCGAATATACCCAGGCGCAACACTGGCCAGAGGGCACCACCGAAGTCCAACAGCAGCAGTTTGCCGAGCTAGCCGCTCAACTGGATCAGGCCGATGCGGACACCGCCCCCCACATCGAACAAGCACTGCGCCAACTGCCTACCCCCACCCCGATCTACCACCTCCGCCTCACCCAAGGGGAACGGGTGGCGATGCTGGATGTGTGGGAACTCTGTTTTCGCCTGTGCTTTGTGGATTATCATCCCGGTCAACCCGTCACGGTGGATGCTGGCTTAGTAGAGGCCGATGGCGAGATTGATTGGATTACCCTAGATGAGAAGGCGAAGGCATTGGTCACGCAATCCTTAGCTGAAGCAACGGCTTAGGATTCTCTCAGTTTAGGTTTTCTCGATGGTGGGCGGTGCCTACCCCACCAATATCCCGACTCCCGACTCCCGACTCCCGACCTTCCCTATGCTCGACCTCCACAACCACACCACCTACTCCGACGGCACTCTCTCCCCAGCGGCCCTCGTCAATGAGGCCATTGCAGTGGGGATCAAAGCCCTGGCCATTACCGACCACGACACCCTGGCGGGTTGGGATGAGGCGTTCTCAGCGGCGGGGGATGCCCTGGACATTGTGCCGGGGGTGGAACTGAGCACCACGGAAAACGGACGATCTTTGCATGTGCTGGGGTTTTATCCGAACCGGGAAGCGTTGAATCCGGCTTTGCAGGAGCGACTAGCGGTGCGGCGGCAGCGGGCAGCAGCGATGGTGGAGCGGCTGGCGGAACTGGGCTATCCAATTACGCTACCCGCCATGGAGGGCAACCGCGCACCAGGGCGGCCCCACCTGGCGGCGGCGATGGTGGCGGCGGGCTATGCCAAATCTATGGATGAGGTATTTGACCGTTGGTTGGGGGATCATGGCTCTGCCTACGTGCCCTATGCAGAATTTTCGGCGGCGGATGGTATTCGGCTGCTGCGGGACTGTGGGGCGGTGCCCGTGTGGGCGCATCCCTGCCTGTTTCGGGGTGGCACGGTGGATACCGTTTTGCCAAGGTTAGTTGGGGCCGGACTGATGGGAATCGAGGTCTATCACCCCACCCACAGCCCTAGTGATATCCGACGGCTGGAGGCCCACTGTCAGCGCTACGGCCTCATCATGACGGGTGGCAGCGACTACCATGGCCCTAGCCCCGATGCCGCGAGGGCAAAAAGCCAGACCCGGCTAAATCAGCTTCAGTTGCCGATGACCTTGCTGGAACCGCTGCGGCAGGCCAAAGCATCCCTACAGGCCGCTTGTCCATGATCAATCACCTGTTCGACCTCCTAGGCCGTGCCCTGCCCTGGAGCGATAGTTTTCAAGACAGCGGGTTTTGGATTGTATTTTTGGCGGGGTTTTCCCAGGCCATTGCCCAGAGCATCATCTTATTTGTCAACCAGGTGCGGCCCCTACGGTTTGTGATTAGCCTGGTGTTGGCGGCGCTGCTGTTTGTGGTGGGCTACGGGACTTGGGCCTTCAGCATTTGGCTGGCTAGCGCTTGGCTGCTGGATGCGCCGATTTCCCTCAGGGTAATTACCCACAGCCTGAGCCTGGGCTATTTGCCGCTGACGTTGAGCTTTTTGGGAGCCTTGCCCTACCTAGGACTGCCCATTCTGCGACTGCTGGCGGTGTGGAGTTTGCTGCTGGTGGTGGCCAGCTTCGAGCTATTGGCCCACCTCTCCACCCCGCTGGTGGTAGCCCATGTGGGGCTGGGCTGGGTGGTGATGCTGGTGCTTCAGCAAACCGTGGGGCAACCCTTGGTGAACTTTGGCCACTGGCTGACCAACAAGGTGGCTGGGGTGCAGTTGGTCGTAGATCAAAATCAACTGCGGACGCTAATTAACCAGCGGGCCATGATGGAGGGCTGGGGAACGTCGGACGCATCCTCTGGGACGACGAAAGACCCGTCTGACCTAGATTTCAAGGCAAAAATCGCGAAAAGTAGTTCCCAATCACCAAATTCAACGATTTATCCAGAGCCTTCAAGCCCCACACCACGGGCCGCAGCTTGGTCAGGCTCGACCAGATCGCGCCAGCAGTGGTTAGCCAAGGCCGCGCTTCATCCTCGCATGGTGTGGCTACGGCGATGGCTGCGGTTGTTTGTGATCTACGGCGGTTTGGCCCTGCTGACCCTGGTGATCAGCCTTGCCCTAGAGCCTGTGCGGGATCTCCTATTTTTGCTGTTTAACCGCCTTAGCTTTACCCGCCTGCCGACAGGGCCACTGTTTGAACTCATTTGGATTGGTAGTTTGGCCTTAGTCGTAGCGGGGCTGCTGGCTCCCTTAGAAGCCCTGGGTTGGTGGGCTGGGTGGTATGGCGATCCGGTGCAAGTCTTACCTCCGCTCGATGATTCGACCGCTTTCAATCCAGGTAATCCGGCCCTGCGCCGCTACATCGTTTATTTGGATGGCATCAACCAAGCCACGGCAGACTACCAGCCAGCGGTGGCCCAATATTTGACTGACCTGGAACAACTTCTCCCCGCCGATATTGCCCTAGTCAAAGGGTTAATGCCCTACTCGGTGCTGAACCGTTCCCTCACCCAGGGCCGACCGCTGGCCTTCTTTTGGCGATCCACCAAGGCCATTTCCAAACGGTTTGCGGGCTGGCTGGGGATGGTGATTAACCTGCGCAATTTGCTGATTGTGGCGGTTTCTGCCGACTCGCGCTATGGCCCCATCTACAACCAGGGCGTGGCCCAGCGGGTCTACGAAAGCCTGGTGCAGCAGGGCTATCCCCTGGTTGGCGGCGTACCCCTCACCCTGATTGGCTACAGTGGCGGCGGACAGATTGCCATGGGTATCATGCCCTTTCTGCGGCGGGCGCTGTTTGCCCCCATTGAGGTGATTTCCCTCGGCGGCGTCATTAGCGGCAACGTCCGCGCCCTAGAAGCCGAGCAGCTCTATCATCTAGTGGGCGACCGCGACAAGGTGGAACGCCTCGGCCCCATCATGTTTCCTCGCCGCTGGCCCGCGATGCGGCTGTCCTACTGGAATCGGGCTAAACGCCAGGGCAACATCACCTTCATTTCCCTTGGCCCCGTGGCCCACCAGGTGCCGGGGGGCGTGGTAGACCCCAACGCCTTTTTGCCCGATGGCCGCAGCCACCTTCAGCAAACCGTGGATCTCACCCTGGATATTCTGGTGGGCGATCTGCGGCAACAGCTCGATCTGCAAAAGGCTGAAATCCTTACTAAGGGCAACTACTACCGTTACCAAGCCGCCGATTTTAACCACCCCAGTTTCTATCCTCCCGGTCTGATGCCCCCGGCCCCCTGGTATCGACCCGTGGCCCCCTGGGTAGGGCGGTTGATTTTGCCCGATTTGGAAGCCCGCCACCCCCAGGGCGATGTGGGGATAGAAGTCCTCCATGCACCACCGGAATACGCCGACTGGATCGGCCAGGTGGTGCAGCTTCACTGGCGGCCCGACCCTGACTTTCGGCGCGAGTTCCAAATCGTCAGCCGCGATATTCACTTCAGTGCCGATGCCGAAGCCTCCCACCGGGACGGGTTGATTTTGCCGACTCGACTCAATCACTGGCGGGTGGTGTCGCCGCTGGAATCCTTGGCGGGGGCGCGTCCGGTGGATGATGTGGTGGTGCAGTTGCCGGATCCGGTGACGGTGGAGTGGGGCAGTGAATCAGCGGCCATTCAAGGGTTATCGATTCAGGGGGACTCGTCCTTTAAGCCAGATTGGCCCTCACCCCTAGCCCCTCTCCCTGGGGGAGAGGGGGACAAGAGTTCTTATGGATCTACGGTTTCAGGGAAATGCCTTCGGTTGACGGTGACTCAGGAGCCGATTCAGACTTCCGGGCGGTTCTATGGGTTGGTGCGGTTTGTGGAGCCTGTGGGGCCAGAACGGTTTCGGGTGGTGCATTTCAATCCGGCCACGGGGCAGTTTGATGGACTCGTCGAAACCGTGTGGTTGCCGACGGTGGTGTTGGATATTAACGACACTCCGGCCTCGGTAAATCAGGGTTTGGAAACGTCGCCCCTTAATCAGGAGGGCTGGTATATCTATGGAGCCTGCTCGGCCAGCGGCGAGTTTGTGGTGCAATCTCTGCGGCCTCGGCGGCTGTTTCAGGTGCGGCCTGGGCGGTTTATTGGCAACCATCGCCAAGGGCGGCGTTATTTGGAGCGAGAATCTTGGCAGAATCTCGCGGCCAAGCAAAACACCGTTGAATCGGTGCTGATTGATCCACGCTGCACCAATGCCGAGGAAGCCGCCGCCCAGTGGGAAGAGGGGGATCAGGCGCTATTGGTGCATGTCTATGGCGGCATTGGTGGGGCCAAGGCCGAACCTGCGGCGCAGAAGCCCGTTTACTTTGGCCATTTTTCCTACGGCATCGCCCGGGTGGTGCGGGAACCCATCGCCAACGAGCTTCAGTTTCAGATTCGCTACCACCAGGTCTATACCCACAATCGGCGGGGGCTGGTGGCGGGCACTCTAGATTGGACGCTCTACATGGGCGACCGTCAGTGGGGCTTTTTGGGTACTCGGCCCGTGTCGGATATTTTGGTGAAGCTGCCCGCCTATACCGAACCCTTCGCCTTTGTCGGCAGCGCTTGGTCGGCCCTGGATGACCTGTGCCTAGAACTGGAAATTATGACCGCCCGCTACCGCACCGGAGACGGCAACGGCGTTACCTACATCGGCCCCGCCAACAACTGCGCCCAAGACTCGAACCAGGCCCTCTACGCCAGCGCCAAGTATTTGGAAGAGGCGATCATGGCGCACCGAGCCAAGCTGAAAGCCTGGGAAAGCCGCTACCCGAAACAGGCCCAGCAGTTGCAGCAACTCATTCAGTTCCGCAAAGCGGTTCAACGCCAGATTCTACCCTTTGGCAGTGCCCGCGCCGACTGGGAAACCGCCAACGACACCCTCGGCAGCAACCTCTCCGACTATCCCCTCAAAACCCTGGGCCGAGGTCTGTTAAGCTGGCGCACCATGCTCCCCCGCAAGGCCAGCGACACCATCACCGAACTCTGCCTCGACCACGGAGCCGCCCTCTGGGTCTTACGCACCAATCAAGTCGGCGGCGAAAACCCCGACATCGAACCCGTCGCGCCCTTCACGCTCTAACGTTGGCCTCTCCCATCACGACTTCAATTCCTCAGCGCCTTGCAATAGTCTCTAGTTTTGAGAACAAAAAATTTACCCTACGCGAATTGAACAGTTTGAGTAAAATTCAAATATTTCTCTAGGAAACCTAACTCTTCAGCAACGGCTTTGAGAGAAAGTCGTTTTAGGATATTTATTGTTATCGGTCTTTTTTCATCCCAGAAGATCATAGAATCAAGGATCTGAAGAGATGGCTGAGAGATGATGAGATCCAAGATAAATCGAGCCTCTTCTTCAGTTTCAAAGGATAAAAAGTTAACCGTATCGTCTAGCATAACTGGTCTGCTATCAATAGGTGAAATGAGGCAGAAGTTAAGTTTTTTATACAAGCCTGACACAGCAATCTTCCATTTTTTGAAGGAATAATCCCCTACTCCAAAGATAGAATAGGGCGGCTTATTTTTGTATATAGAGCTTTTTCTTTTCTGCAAAAGATGATTGTGGTCAAGTAAGTACTGCCAGGTATTTGGCGCTCTGTCCTTGATGGAATTAGTGTCTTCGCCTACAAATTTCTGTGTGACCAAAACAAATTTTCGATGAGCATTGATTTTGCTATTGCCAATATCTGAACTCTTCAGGAGAGGATATAGATATTCTTTTTCAAGGGCATACTTTTGATGCATCCAATCTTGAAATAACCCATCTTCAATTTGCTCCAATTCCATCACTTTAGCGCAGTCGTGCTTAATGCCAGAACGCCATGTGTAGTTTGGGTCTTGACCCAGTAGATGCCGCCATTGTTCATATCGTGTTGTATCTCTGACGATGAACCCATTTCTCTCACCAATGCGGTATAGCACCTGATTCGACGTTAGATCTTTATAGACAATACAATCAGAGCTAGGGGTGTAGTTGGTAGACAGCACAAAAAAACAAGCCTCAACCGAAGCTCCAAAGTAAGCTTTAGCATCAATGAGATGAATAGAAGCAGAGAATCTATCGTTAACTTTTTGCCTGACCTGAGTCAGAACTTTACGGGCAACGGAATATTTACATAAAACGGCAATCGTACCCTCTCGATCTGTTAGCCATTCAACATAGTTCAACAGCATCCACTCTGAAATATCAAAGTTGCCTGATCCTGTGACGGCATCAATACCCCGACGATGTTGGAAATTTGACTTTAAAGGTAAATTTCGACTATTAAGAGTGCCTAATTCACTACTGGTTACCCAAGGTGGATTGCCAATTACTAGAATATTACCGGAGAAATCAGATAGAAAAGAATGCCAATCTATACGAAAAAAATCTCCTGAGAAAACCGTTGCCCGTTTTGAGTTTGGACAGATTGAAAAAGAGCTTTTTGCTTTCTCAGTGTACTCTTCATTAATGTCAAATCCTATAATCCTTGAATTTTGAAACTCAATCAAGGAGGCTTTAATAAATGCTCCTATACCACAGGTTGGCTCTATCACCAAGTCAGGCGAAAGACCATACTTATCCTTCAAGAGCTTCGTCGCACATCTAGCAAGTTCATCAGGGGTTTGAAAATCGCCAAATTGTCGTTTATCTAATGATTTAGCCATTTATCGCACCCTAATGATTCCTGAAATATCGTCTGCCTGTTGTATGACACGCCCATATTGTAATCTCCATTGAAGCGCATTGGAAATTGTCAAGTAGCCCTGCATCGGAGGTAACTCCAGGATCCTATCGGCTAATTGGCTAGATCCTATCTCGTCAACGGGCAGGTTCCTGTCTTGCAGAAAAGCAAGAATGTCATCCTTATTGCCATCCCGACTTAAAATATCCAAAATACCTCTGGTTGTTTGGAAATCTGCCGTTCTAATTTTGTCCACAAAAATTGTGTGCTGTATGTTCAGTCGTCCAGTTCTATTTTCTGGATTGTCATGCTTATCGTAGACAAAAATTAAGAGATGATATCCCAGCCCATAGACTTTTTGAGTCGCAGACTTGAAAGGACATGACGATTGAGGCTGTTTTATGCTGGTTACTTTTATATCAACTTCTAGATCAGGTATATCGATGCCTGAGGCAGCGTTTCCGGCTCGGTAGCTATAGTTTTCAGATAGATAGACCGTAAATTTATGTTCAAGATAGGTTCCAACAGCTTTTCCATCGGTTACTCCATAGATCTTAGGCTCATCGCAGGTAGACTCTAGCTCAGCAAATCGTGCGGATTCAGTCCGTAATTGTTCAATAGTTAATGTTGGCTTCATCTTTTATAGCAGTCCTGGGTCATTCGTAAGATCAAAGATCAGCCTCATCAAGGGTTGCGTCCCCACCATCGCTCACGAATCATGTAGGACTGCTATATATTTTGATAAAAATTAACGAGAATAGCTATCAATGAATTTGAGTATTTTCCCATTGGGTCGTTACAAGCAAATCGTGCCAGAAAGGATCAATGGGTAACGGAACTGATGGCAGAGATGAAGGATGTTTGACAAAAACAAGGATAATCTATCACGGGACTCGCTAGGATGTTAGGGATATAGGGTTGACAGACCATAGCTCAGCCATCACAGAGCATAGAGCCGAGTTTTACCCTCTGGATGCTTCATTCTAAGCCGAATCATCCAAAACACAGCGTGACATTTCCCAATGGCAAAAGTAGCTGTAATGACCGATGCATTCAAAACGCTTACTGAAGTAGAGACCCGTTTTGGGGTGAGCCGGAGTGATCAGGCTGACTTTTTCCCGGAGTAGCGTGAGACCTTGCTCACCCTAAGTACGGCGGAGTTAGAGTGAGTCAACAGTTTTTGATATCTTATCAGGAGAGTTGGTCATAGGCTTCCTTTAATACTTCGCCAATTCAAACGCAGATTCAAATCTGAAGTGCATCAGGTAGAAGCTCCATGGTATCAAGATGCAAATGAAGATCGATCTATTCAACTCTGTGCTAGAAAGGCGTACTTAGGATCGAGCCGAACATCAATAGCATAGAGATAATAGCGCAATAGTGTCAGTTGTTTGAGAGAGAATTCCTGCTGGACTACCTCAAAAACTGAAGTTTCGCTAGTGTGAAATTTAATTAATTTAGAAACCGTAAGGTAGGATGATTCATGTGGATATCCTTCGGAGTCAACAGGCAATTTCAGCTTCTCAAAAACAGGTATCATTTCCTGGCGATTGGCTGAGAAAGCTGCGTGAAAGATAAAGGCTAGAATGGCATTTCCATCATCTTGGTTTGATTCAGTTTCCTTGATTAACTGTTTTAACTTAGAGCTTTCCTGATGTAACAAGGTGTATGCCTGTTCCTGCCAGTTAATTGGGTTTAGCCTTCCTAGATCAGGGTGTTCTACCCAAGGGGGCAGTTGAACTTCTTCTAAGCTAATACCCTTGAGGCAGGACATCAATTCCTCTAGCTGTGAGAAATCTATGCTTTGGACAAATAACCGCCAGTTGCGTGTTAGCCTGTAGTATCTAGAGAGAAAAGTTTCTCGTGCATATTGCATGAAATTGTGGACTTCTCCAATCCCTCCAAAATGTTCTACGAGTTTGAAATTGTAGTAGTACGATGGGTGAATTAGCGTTTTGGGAGTCTCCTCATTTTGAGTAACCGTAATCACTTGTTGCCTTGCCTCTTCAGGAAGATTGTCAAGACATTCATAAACCCTTAAAGCGGGATAACTATCAGCTTCATCAAACTTAAGATCAAGCTTATTTTGGGTGAAGGTTTCTAAGGTGGTGCGAATAGAATCCAGGGTTGCATATGGATTTCCTAGCCACGACCAAAGCACCCAACGGGGTTGTCGTCTTGCGGCGAACTCTGGTTCTTCATTGAGTTCCATTAGATTTTTGATATGCGCTAGAGCGTGCCGAACCCGATAGGGTTCCCGCATCTGTTTTAGGTTTTCATCGCTCAAGGTTGAAAAGGGGGCGCTCTGTTCAATCAACAGTCCCGATCTCAAAAGCAGTCGAAATTCATCTTTATTGAATTTCACAGGTAGAAAGTAAGAACGCCAGAATATCGGATTGGCTAATGCTTCGTTAATGCGAATCACCCTTTCAGCCAGCTCTAGAACATGATCCTTCGCAAAATTCAATTCAGAACAAATGAACCAGTAATACCTGAGTCCATAGCGCAGTAAATTGTGAATCTCAGCTTCGATAACATCCAGATTTCGTAACCGGACGGTAGTTCCTTTTACCTTTGGTTCACAACAAAAGACACAAGCACAAGGACAACCGCGAGCTATTTCAATGGCAATGGAAATTCCTGTGTCTTTATAAGAGCCGAGACCTGGAACACTTTGAAGGTGGGCGTTTCGGAGGGTGCGTTCGCCGTGAAAGCGGAATATTTCGTCAATAATGTCTTCAGAGTATTCTATGTCGTCTAAGGGGCCCCAGAATATACGCTGATTTTGCTGCCACTTACCGTTAGCACGATAGAGTAAGTTGGATATTCCCTCAGTTCTACCATTGAGGACTTCGTCAAAGTGCAAGAAAAATTCGTCAGGTTCACCAAGAATACCAAAGTCAGGTTGTAAATACTCCGCAGCCGATACAGAGTTAACCGTGAAATTGAAGCCACCAACAAAAATCTTTGCATCGGTTAGTTGACGAACATGTAAAATGGCTGCACGAGTTTCTTCTAACGGAAACCAAGGATTTTTGGCAGGAGTTTTGGCATCAATGCTGATGTAATTATCAGCCGCAACGGAATCGGCTTGTCGAACGGTAAAGGCAATGGCACGGGGTTGGTGGTTCTTGATCAGTTGGGCAATACACTCCAGCTTGTGTTGTAGGCTCAACTCCAACCCATCCCACCGGATAACAGATAGCCCCACCCGTCGAGCAAGTGCAGATACTTGAACAAAAGCGTAAGGATAAACTGGCCGACCAGGCAGGTTGCTCAGGTTAAGAAAGAGAATATCAACAGGTTTTTGGGGTTGAATGCCTGTATATGCAGGTAGTGCACAGTCAGTCATACTTACGCGATCTCAACTTATTTTTTCTATAAGACGTACCACGATTAGCCCCGGCAAGACCACTCTAATACTGAATTTGTTACATGGTTCATTGATCGCCCTTTATTACCATTGCACTCACAACTTCCTAAGCGATCCTGAACAGCTAACTCCTTATTAGAGGGAAATCTTTCGCTTAATACCCTTGTACGAGATCTTAGGTAGAAATCTGTCTGCCTAAATATCCCCGTAGAGATCTTAGGTGGAAAAAATTTAGCCTAAATGCCGAATATGGGATTTTAGGTGCAAGACTTTAGTATAAATACCCGATGTCTTGGATGCCCTGTAACTTAAGATTTCCTTAGGATTAGTACGAGCTTACTTATGGAAATATCGCCTCCTCCGCCAAGATGACCGATGTGTTCAAAACGCTCACCGAAGTAGAGGCCCGTTTTGGGGTGAGCCGGATTGATCGGGCTGACTTTTTCCCGGAGTGGCGTGAGGCATTGCCCACCCGAAGTGCGGTGGAGTTAGAACGTCTGACGATTTCGACATGATCAGCCCTACCCCAAGCTCTTGTCTATATGCTGACCAATACCCAGGTCGATCAATCCACCGTTGGCCTGATGACCAACGGCAATGATGTGCTGTTTGTGAAGCTGACTTACCAACCCGAAAAACGCTACAGCCTCTCACGGACATTCTCGCTCTACACGTTGCCGAAAGAGTTGCAGATGGTGTTGCAAATTCTCAAGCGAATTGGGCAAGCAGTCTCTAAAGAGTTGGGTCGATTTAAGTACCGATTTTTCAGTATATTGAGGGGCAGTAGCAGCCATGAGTCAACCAGTTTTTGATATCTTACGCCGATTCTAGAATGAAGTGCAACACCTAGAAGCTTCCCGTAGAGGGGCTCAT
>JBBAWV010000009.1:0-59092 GCA_040396995.1 Nodosilinea sp.
AGGTGGGCGACGAGGGCAAGCTCCTCTTCCTGAGCCAGAATTACCAGCAGATCGGGTGGTGGGGGCTGGAGGGCGGCGATGACCTCAACCCAATCGCTCTGGCGATTCATTTGCCAGCCGCAAAGTTGGAGGTAATCGAGCCAGGGATGATGGCGGTTGGAGTTGGGATCGAGAATCACCAGGCTAGGGGGCACAGTCGGGCCGAGGGACGGCGAGGGTTCGAGGCATCGGGGGGGATCCGCTGGGGTGACTATCCATGGACAGATACAGCAAAAATCGGCTACCCTGGTTGACCACAGATTCCACGGTGACATAGCCGCCGTGCAGGTGGGTGAGTTTCTGGGTAAGGGAGAGCCCTAGTTCGGTGCCGTCGTAGCGGCGGTTCAGGGCGCTATCCAGTTGGGTGAAGGGCTGGAAAATCTGATCGAGCTTGTCCTCAACTGCTGATACAGCGCCTCCCGCTCTGCCAACAATCGCTGGAGTTGTTGAAAAGCCGCCTGATCGCGGCAGAGATGGTGTAGGTGTTCCAAATTTAGAGGTCACATAGCAATAGATCAGGCAAGGGGGCAAGGCTGGCTCGACGCTATGGTGACGAGCGATACCCCTAGCAATCCCAGATTTTGCCGATCTGCATCGCCCAAATAGACGGAAAATATAAAGAAAATCTTTAATCCCTAAGAAAATGCAGGCTATCCTAGCCCCTAGCCCTGCTGTCGTACCAGCAGCCGAAGAAACGGCAGATTTCGTCCCTCGCCCTCGCCCAAAATAAGAATGGCAGAGAAAACCAGTTCTCTGCCATAGGCTTGCAATTCTGTTGGGTTGTGGAGGAGGACTGGGGCCACCTCCCTAGACGTCTGGGTCTACCAGCGAGAGAACTCGCGGTTGCCGCCATTGTCGCGACCACCAAAGTTGCCCCGGGGTGCGCCACCACCAGACCGCTTTTCCTTAGGCCGCGCTTTGTTAACCCGCAGTTCGCGCCCCATCCATTCCGCTCCGTCGAGGGCCTCAATGGCCGCATCTTCGTCAGCTTCCTTTTCCATTTCCACAAAGGCAAAGCCGCGAGGACGACCCGTTTCTCGGTCGGTGGGTACCGTCACTCGGCTAACGGCCCCATACTCGGCGAAGACTTCGGTAATGTCCCCCTCCGTAGCATTGTAGGCTAGGTTCCCTACATAAATCGACATGGCACAACTCCAAATTAGACGTGAAATGTAGACAAGTTCGATTCGGAGTGGCACTCACCGATTTACCCGAAAACTGAGATCAGACTGTGATTAACCAGCCTACCGAAAGCAAAACATGTTACCCGCTTACTCTAACACAAGGCACCCAGTCGTAAACGGTTTGTAACACAGTGTCAGCGGTAGTTATAGCCTTTTGGCACGGCCCTTCCCAAGCCCTGTAGATAGGGCTAAATTGTCAGCGGTTGCAGGGCCAAGGCGGCGACCCCCAGTCTCTTCTCGATGGGATGGGCTAAGGCCAACCTAATCAATGGCCTTAAACCGTTGCCACATTGGGCTTGGCGGCTGTCTTAATATACTCTGGGATCATCCTTGGCCAAGCGGGAACAGGGCCAGCGGGCAACCCCGTTTCTCCGGGAGCCATGGGCTTTGCTGCGTGGGGAAAGGTGGGCGGCATTGATCCATAGTCTTGGAGGTGTGATTGGCGCAATTGGCCCTGTTGGTTGGCCTGCCAAATGTTGCCGCTGGTGATATCTAGGCAGGTGAGCCACTGTCCTTCACAGGCAGCGGTATCTAACCCAATGGTGTGCCCTAAATTGAGGGGGTAACCGCTACGTTGGGGGGTGTGGCCACACACTAAAACCTTGCCCGATGGATGGGGTTGAGGATGATCTAATTTGTTCCAAAAAATCACCCGGTCTGGCTGACGGAGTAGGGGGATTTGGGAGGACAGCATCCCATGGGAAAAAATGTGATTATTGGTAGCAAACCAGCGCAGACAATCATGCTGCAAAAAATGCCAATGGGTATCGGGAATGACATTTAAATCAACGGGATGAACCTCGGCCTCCGGTGGCAACCGAGCGTAGGAGGTTAGGGTATGGGCATCAACAAACACTTCCCCGTGGACAACGGCCTGCCCAAACCGCCCTGCAATCAGCATTTTGAGCTCGTGATTCCCTAGAAGTGGTATCAGTACGCCCCAGTTAGACAGGCGCAGTAAAAGGTCTAAAACGGTCTTCGTATCTGGCCCTTTATTGATGTAGTCTCCCAGGGTAATCATGCGGTCGCTGGGACGTAGCGCAATCGCTGACAAAAGGGTGTCGAACGCGGTGGCGCAGCCATGGATATCACCGACTGCAAAGAGGCGCATAACCGCTACAAATCATCGGAAAAACGATGCTTTGACTATATCAATTCTCCCTTAAATCAAAGGTTATTGTTAACTTAAGCCAGGGTTAAGGTTTTTGCGTTTTGGTTGGGTAGTTGCGGGGGGGCAGGGCACGGCCTTCGGAAAATTGGCGCTCTAGGCGACCAAGCCACAGCCATAGGGCTCCGGCGATAAGGGGAATTCCCGTCAACAGGGTGCCGCCGAGGGGGGAGAGGTTTCCGGCTAGGGTCAGGGTTAGCGGAATCAGCGACCAGGCCACGGCACTGACGATCAGCAGGCCCGTCCGAAGAGCCTGAATCCGTCGCAGTGCTACCCGACAACTGTGGCAGTGCTGCGTGTGGGACTGGTAGCGATCCAAGAGGGCGGCGGTGGGCAAGGCTGGCGGCAGGGGTTGGCTGGGGAAGGGATCGGCCTGGAAGTCGCTCAACCATTTGCGGTAGGCCATCACGTAGCGATCCGCCTGGGTGGGCAAATAGCAAGCCTGGGCATAGGGTTGGGTGCCTGCCTTTTCGAGTTCGCGCTCTTGAAGATGCAGAAAAATTTGGTCATCTTCCAGGACGCCGTTGTTACCCAGGTGGCTGAACCAGCGAGGGGTGAGCTTAATGAACAATCCCGGTAGTTTGGAGGAAAACTTGAAGGGAAACCGCGCAAACAGGCGACATTCTCCCTTGCGGATGGGGGTAGCGTAGACCACGGTGAGGGTGCGGCCAAACTGCTGGGAGGTGAGATCGTGGTACATCAGCCCCGGAGCCACAAAGGTCGTATGTTGGGTGCCCAGTTTGCCTTTGCGGGGGCCTTCTGGCCATAGACCGCGAAAGCCTTGTTTGGAGGATTCCACAATTTCCGTCACCATGGGGGCGGCATTTTCACGGTTGCCCACGGTTTTGTGGTGGGTGTAGGGAATGTGGCTGGCGTCGAGGACGTTTTCTAGCAGGGTGAGGGCATCGTAGGGTAGGTCTCGAAAGGTGTTGAGCATTACCCAGCCATCGGGGTCTTCCGCCACCGGGCCAATGATCGGAACCTCCACCTGGGGCGCATTTTCCGCCTTGCCGGGGTAGACAAACAACAGCCCTTGCTTCACTGCCGTGGGAAGAGCCAAAGCACAGGCCCGTGCCGAACGATGGGCGGCACTATCCGCTGCCTGCTGGGGAATGGTTGCACAGGCTCCCTCGCCGGAAAAGGCCCAGCCGTGGTATGGGCATTCCAGCAGACCCGCCTCGTTGACGCGACCTTCAGACAGAGGTGCAAGACGGTGGGGACATTTGTCCTCAAACACCCGCCAACTGGCCCCCTTGGGATCCCACCAAATCACCAATCCCCGATCCATCAGGGTGAAGCGAGTGGGCAGGACTGGGTCTAAATCTTCAACGTAGGCGACGGGATACCAGGCTTCGGCCACCTCAAAGCGGTGGGGATCAGGGCCACCCGCAGGCAAGCCCTGGGGAGACTGGGGCAACAATACATCCGGTTTAGTGGGGGTAGCCGTCATCGTGATCCACGCTGCGTCGTTGGTGTGCTTCTATTGTGTTACAAAACTTTGCGATTTGCCGCTAATGGATCTAGGCCATAGGTTTTGTCCCCTTCTCAGGCAGTTGGCGAAATCTTCAGGCGGCTGTGTTCGGCATAGTCATAACGCATTAGAGCCTTGAGCCGCCATGGTTTACGCTGTGCTCACCCATCCTACAAGGTTGTCCCCTGGGCTTGGTTTACCTACTGCGGTCGGCTGATTTTGGCGATGTACGGCAGCACTGGACATTAGGCACTGGATATCAGCGGTTTTGGTCGGCTGAATTTGGAATAAATGCTAATCTTGCTGGAAATTATCTGTAACTATCGCCACACTAGAAAAAATCTAATACCTTCTTAGGGATCATCGGATATCAGGACAGCAACAGCACCCACTTCCCGATTTCCTAAGCTACTGACGGTGCGTTGAGCGCCTATCAGAGATAAGCCTGCCTAGCCCTGCCTAACTTGAGGGATAGATATCCGTGCTAGATGGGGCTACCCAAGCTTAAATTTCCCATTATCACCGTGGAAGATCATGGTGATTCATCAGGGCAAAATCGCCGACAAGGCCATTCTCGAAATAGTTTGTTACATCTTTAAGACCTCCATACACCAAAGCTTCAGAATTGCAGCCGCCTCAAAAGTTTATCTAAGGAAGCATTGATTAAAATAACTTCACATTGCTACATTTAGCTCTCATGATGACACTTCAGCCTAAATTCTTATAGTGGTGATTGAATAAGGACTCTGGGTATTCTAAGCCTGGGATGGCAGCATTCATTTTTTTGGTGTTGCGGACGATGGGTGATCGTAAAATTTTGGGATCACCAAAAAATCAGTAGCCACATCAATAAAGCCTTTGCAAAGCACCGTGCGTTTTGCCCTGAAAGCCGTTACCATGAGGTCACTTAAATCGATTTTATGAATTCATTCGCACTGGCAATATACCCATCGCGTTCACAGGTTTGGGATGTAGCCCTGTTCGCGAATCTATAGCTATCCAACCATTCAACGACTGCAACGACGAAGTTCACGCCTTGAGGGTGCCTAGGGCTTTGCCCCGGCTTGTGCGCTTAAGGGACACACCATGACCATGTAGTTAGGGGCCAACCATGATGCGACCATCCACCCAACATTCCCAGGACTCCCAGGTTTCCCAGGCCGAGGGTCCCCGCTTCAGTATTACTCAGCCTCCGGCAGGGGAAATTGTCTATCGGGATTCACCGTTGACGCCCTATCACAGCGAGTCGTCGGAGCAGCTTAAGCAGGCGCTATTCAACAATCTCTACTGTGAGCAGGGCAAGGACGAGCAGTTCGCCAATGCCCACGACTACTACATGGCCTTGGCCTACAGCGTGCGCAACGAGCTGATGAAAAAGCGCATCCGCACCGCCAAAACCTACGCCGACTTGAAGGCCAAGGCGGTCTATTACCTGTCGGCGGAATTTCTGATGGGGCGGCACCTCGGCAACGGCCTGATCAACCTGGGCCTGCACGAAACCATGCGCCACACCCTGGCGGACATGGGCCTGGATTTAGATGAGCTGCTGGAACGGGAGGCGGAACCGGGCCTAGGCAATGGGGGCCTGGGGCGGCTGGCGGCCTGCTTTATGGATTCCCTGACGACGCTGAACCTGCCCGCCATTGGCTACGGCATCCGCTACGAATTTGGCATTTTCACCCAGGTACTCCACAACGGCTTCCAGCACGAGCAGCCCGACAAGTGGTTGAGCTTTGGCAACCCCTGGGAGATCGCCCGCCCCGATTACCAAGTAGAAGTCAAATTCGGCGGCTACACCGAGGTCTACAAAGACATCGACAACGACTACCGGGTGCGCTGGATGCCGGGGCAAACAGTAATCGGCATTCCCCACGATTCTCCGGTTCCGGGCTACGGCACCGAGAACGTCAACATTCTGCGGCTGTGGAAGGCGGAGGCGGGCAGCGCCTTTGATCTCCATGCCTTCAACGCCGGAGACTACTTTGGGGCCGTGGCCGACAAGATGATCTCCGAGAACATCACGAAAGTCCTCTACCCCAACGACGAAACCCGCCAGGGCAAAGAACTCCGGCTGCAACAGCAGTATTTCTTCGTGGCCTGCTCGTTGCAAGACATCATTCGCCTGCACCTGCGGGATCATGGCCATCTGGAAACCCTAGCCGACTTTGCCGCCATTCAGCTCAACGACACCCACCCCGCCATTGGCGTGGCCGAGTTGATGCGGATTCTGCTAGACGAGCATCATTTTGATTGGGATCCCGCCTGGGCCATCACCCAGGGCTGCTTTGGCTACACCAACCACACCCTCATGCCCGAAGCCCTGGAATGCTGGTCGGTGGATTTGTTTGGGCGACTGCTGCCCCGCCACCTGGAGCTAATCTACGAAATCAACCACCGCTTCCTCAGCCAGGTGAAACTGCGCTATCCCAAGGATACCGAACGGCTGGAGCGGCTGTCGCTGATTGCCGAAAGCCCCGAACGGAAAGTTCGCATGGCCAACCTCGCCTGTGTGGGCAGCCACGCCATCAACGGGGTCGCCGCCCTGCACACCGAACTGCTGAAGCAGGATGTCCTGCGCGACTTCTACGAACTCTGGCCCGAAAAATTCACCAACAAAACCAACGGCATCACCCCCCGTCGCTGGCTGTTGCAGTGCAACCCGCGCCTGTCGCAGTTGATCACCGAAACCATCGGCGAAAGCTGGATTACCAACCTCGACGACCTGCGCCAGTTGGAAGCCCATTTGGATGATCCCGCCTTCCACCAGGCGTGGCACGGCATTAAGCAGGCCAACAAGTGGGATTTGGCCCACATCATCCACAGCCACCTCGGCATCGACCTCAACCCCGACTCCCTCTTTGATGTGCAAATCAAGCGCATCCACGAGTACAAGCGGCAGTTGTTGAACATTCTCCACGTCATCACCCTGTACCACCGGATTTTGCAACACCCCGACCAGCCTGTGGTGCCCCGCACGGTGATCTTTGGTGGCAAAGCGGCTCCGGGCTATGCTATGGCCAAGCTGGTGGTGAAGCTAATCACCGCCGTGGCCGATGTGGTCAACGCCGATCCCATCGTGGCCGGACGGTTGAAGGTGGTGTTCCTGCCCAACTACAACGTGTCCCTGGCCCAGCGCATCTTCCCCGCCTCCGACCTCTCGGAGCAAATTTCCACCGCTGGCACCGAAGCCTCCGGCACCGGAAACATGAAGTTTGCCCTCAACGGTGCCCTCACCATCGGCACCTTGGATGGAGCTAACGTCGAAATCCGCGAGGAAGTAGGGGCCGACAACTTCTTCCTGTTTGGCCTCACCACCGAACAAGTCGCCGCCTGCAAGGCCGTGGGCCACAACCCCTGGTTCTACTACGACACCAACCCCGAACTGAAGCGGGTCCTCGACAGCATTGCCAGTGGCCTGTTTGCCCCCGACCATCCCGATCTGTTCCTGCCCCTGCTGGATTCCCTGCTGGTGGACGATCCCTACCTAGTGATGGCCGACTACGGAGCCTACGTGCAATGCCAAGAACACGTCAGCCGCTGCTACGAAGATCAGGCCCGCTGGACAAGGATGTCGATTCTGAACGCAGCCCGCATTGGCAAGTTCTCCGCCGACCGCACCATCGCCGAATACGCCCGCGACATCTGGCATGTTAAGCCCATTGAGGTCAATCCAGAGGGTTAATCGCAAAACGAGTATCCCAGTCTCGCAAGGCTGGGATACTTCTAGGGTTTGTCCCCTAGCTGCTCATTGCCATCATCGGGTATAGTCATTCTAATTTAGCTTGCGACTCCTGAACGTCTTTTGGAGCAAGGCTTTCAGGGGCGGGATCGTCCCAATCTTATGCCAAACAACTATGTGGGGTCGGTGTCGTTGGGCAAGGTGTGAAAACGGTTTCCAGACGAAAGCTCATAGGACTTTTCAAACATCCTCCTAGTCCTCCGGGGAGGGATGAAATCGGGGATGCAGGTAGGCAGCGACGGGATGCCCCTGGCCAAAATGCTGTTCCACAATGATGGCTACATCCTCGGGGCGTAGGCGACAGTACCAGGTATCGTCGGGCAAAATGTGTACCGTTGGCCCTGAACTGCACTGGCCCATGCAGCCACTCGCCGCCACCGCAATCTGTGCCGACTGGTGATCCCGAAACGCTAGCAACACTTCATCACTCCGATTCCGCAGGCAGGAACGATGCTGACACACCTGCACCAGCCAGCGTCGGCGAACCCCAAGGGGAGGATCGATAGGGCCAGGGATCGGTGACCGGATAGGTTGGGCGGAGTTCGAGAACGTGGCTTTACACATAGCACCCTAACCTTCGCTGATCATCCGCAACAGTTCGTCGGTGGAGATCTTGCCGCTCATGTCGGTGCCCTCTAGCAGGCTGTCGGCGAGGTCGCGTTTTTGTTTGTGTAGGTCAACAATTTTTTCTTCGATGGTGTTTTGGGCCACCAGGCGATAGATGGTGACGGGGCGCTGTTGGCCCATGCGGTGGGCACGGTCGCTGGCTTGGTCTTCCACGGCGGGGTTCCACCAGGGATCCATGTGGATAACGTAGTCCGCTGCGGTCAGATTAAGCCCGGTGCCCCCGGCTTTGAGGCTAATCAAAAACACGTCGCCCTGGCCGGATTGGAAGGCATCGACTCGTTTTTTGCGCTCCTTGGCGGGGGTGCTGCCATCCAGATATTGGTAATGAACCTTTTGCTGATCCAAAAATTCGCGCAGGATGGCAAGGTGGTCAACAAACTGGCTGAAAACGAGAGCTTTGTGGTTGTTTTCCAGCAATTCCTCCAAAATTTCCCCAAAGGCTTCGAGTTTGGCGCTGGGCAGTTTGGGTTCGGCCTTTACCAATCGTGTATTGCAGCAGGCGCGGCGCAGTTTCATGATTTCCGCCAGCACTTGCAGGTGTTTGGCCCCGCCGTCCACGCTGGGTTCCGAGAGTTTGGCGATGGCCTCCCGCCGCAGGGCTTCGTAGAAGGCCATTTCCTGGGCGCTGAGTTCCACCTGGAGGGTGATTTCGGTGCGGGCGGGCAATTCCTCCAGCACCTCGGTTTTGGTGCGGCGCAGGATGAAGGGCTGGATCAGTTTCTTCAGGCGGTTGCGGGCCTGTTTGTCTTGGTTACGCTCGATGGCGTTGGCAAAGCGCTGGCTGAATTGTTCCTGGGAACCCAGCAGGCCGGGGTTGATGAACCGAAACAGGTTCCACAGTTCCCCTAAGTGGTTTTCGATGGGGGTGCCCGTGGTGAGAATTTTGAAGCCGCCTTGGAGTTTCATCGCCGCCTGGGATCGTTTGGTGGCGGAGTTTTTGATCGCCTGGGCTTCGTCTAGCACAATGGTTTGCCACGGCACCTCCGCCAGTATTTTGCCCACGTCCTCCTGTTGCAGCAGGCCGTAGCTGCACACCAGCAGGTCGAAGGGTTGTAGGTTGTCTAAAACCTTTTGCCGATCCCCGCTGCCAAAGGAGATGGGGTTGAGGGTGGGGGCAAACCTTTCGGCCTCGCTCAGCCAGTTCATACAGACCGAGGTAGGCGCGACGATTAGGGTTGGCCCCTCCGGCGCACGGGTGAGGATCACCGCTAGGGCTTGCAGGGTTTTGCCGAGACCCATGTCGTCTGCGAGGCAGGCCCCCACCCCCCAGTGGGCCAGCCGCGCCAGCCAGTTGAAGCCCTCTACCTGGTAATCTCGCAGTTCCGCTTGCAGGGTGGAGGGCAATTCGGGCTGGAGATCCTGGGCTTCCTTCAGCCGTTGGACGTGGTCTTTCCAGTGCTTATCGGTTTTGAGTTGACCCACCTCGTCCATCCAGTCTTCCATGGCCAGGGAGGCGAGGGGATGGAAGCGCACGCCCTTGCCGCTGGTTTCCGAGAAGGCCCGCAGTTCATCCAACCGCTTGCGAAATTCCTGGGTGAGCGCCACAAATTCCCCATCCGCCAGCTTGATGAACCGACCGGGGGAGGCTTCCAGCAGCGCCATCAACCGCTGCATATCGAGCACCTGGTCGTCACTGATGGAGAGTTCGCCACTGGCGGCAAACCAGTCTCGCTGGCGCTGGATTTGCACCTTAAAACTGCTCAGCCCCACTTGGTTAACGACCCGCATTTTCTCGCCTTCGGGCCATTCCACCACCGCCTGATCGCCCAGTTCTTGCAGTTCCAGCAGCAGTTCTAGGCAGTCCTCCGGGTTTTCAATCAGCCATTCTCCGGCCTCGTCCTCTAGGCGTTGCAGGGTGGGGCTAGCTTTTTCCACGGCACGGGCCAGCTTTTTCTCTTCCTTTAGGTTGCGGTGGGTTTGCAGCCGTTTGCCGCCCACCTCTGCCAGCACCATTTCGCCGCCGCTGCCCGGTCGATAGTAGGGGCCGTCGTCGCCAAAGGGCCGCGTCAGTAGGGATACCTTGAGGCCAGCCCCGGCGGGCAGCAGGTGAAGGTGGGGAACGGCCTGGGCGGGCACCTCCTCCGCATCGGTAATGCCGCCGCCAATGTCGGAATGCACCGTCACCAAACTCACGATGGTGTTGAGGGTTTCCAGCACCTTTTCCTTGGCGCTTTCCGGCACTTCTAGGGCATTTTTGGGGCCAAGAATGGCGGCGATGCGCTGGTGTTCTTTGGTCAATTCCACCACCTTGATGCGGGTGGGGGTTTCTTTGATCAGCGTGATGGCCTGCTTTTCGGGTACAGGTGGCGTCAGGGAAAGGGTGAGCATCCCGTTTTTGCCCTGTTTCACCGTCAAAGCAGGTTCTCCCTTGACAATTTCCAGGGGCGTGGTGGGGGCGTCTTCCCAAAACACCAGGGGATGCCCTACCAGGGCCAGCAGGGCTTTGTCTTGGAAGGTGTAGTTGGTGGCACCGTAGGAACTATACTGCGAGGTGATTTGGCTACAAATGTCTCGATCCTGGGGCGTTAGGTAGGTAAAACTGGAGACCTCATACTTGAGGCGATGCAGTGCCACCGCTCGGCCCCGACTCCAGCCGCCCTTGACGCTGATTTTTTGTTCCTTCGGTTGCAGCATCCAGTTTTGGCCGGAATACATCGTCAAAAACCAGGCCATCCGATACTCGGTTTCTACTACCGCCGCCTCAGGCTTCGCTAGGCCAGGGTTGAGGCCCATCAAGGCCGTCAGGGCCAGTTCCCAGGGTTCCTTGGGGGTAATCATGTCGGCAATGGGCACAATCCCGGTCTTTTCCCGCAGGGCCGGAGCCTCCTTGCCGTAGGTGCTGCGCGGGTTGAGGCGAGCGAGGATGGTGGCCGCCTCTAGGGCAAACCAGTCGTAGCCAGCGGCCCTGGCATCTTTGTAGATATCTTTAGCGGCATTGGGCACGCTATCACGGGCCGTTTCCACATCCGCCCAGTACAGGCAGATGGCATCGATTAGTGCCTCAAAACTGTGGGCATCGGCCAGGGTGCTGAGGGGTGTGCGGCTCAGGTAAGCTTTAGCGGCAGTGTTGCCCTGGAGAGTTTGGGCCACTTTCTCTAACGACCCGTAGGTCACAGAAAGCCAGTGACGATAGGTTTGCTCGGCGATGGGATGGGCATATTCCTCGGCGGTGCGAAGGCTGGCGGCGCTACCCTCCTGCAACAGGGCCATCACCGGAAAAACTCCGGTGATGGTGTCGAAGTAAACTTTGCGCTTCCCGGTCGCTTTTTTCAGGAACTTAAGCGCTAATTGCCCCACTTCGCGGGTGTGATCGTAGCGACCTTGCAAACAACTCAACCACCCTTGCAGCAGTAGGGCTTCCTCCGGGGCATCGTGAACTAACGATTGAATCGCCCCATCGGCCTCCGCCAGCCGCCCCCGCATCAGCAGGTGTTGAATCCAAATACTGCGCAGTTGGTTCGAGGCCACGGAATCCTCCCCCTGACAATCCTCTTGCAGCAGGGCAAAGGGTTCCTCGGCTGGGGTGAGGTGCATCATAGAATTCACGCACAGGTTGCCCAGGGCCGCTTCGTACAAATCCAGATCGGTCTTGAGGGTGAGGAACCACTCCCGGTCGAAGGGGTTGTTGCAAATGATCTCGAACACCTGGGCCATGGAAATGCGGCTGGTGGCCAAGGCATGGTTGTAGTAGGTTTCCACCTGGGCTTCGATATAGTCCCAATCCACTCGGTAGAGACCAATCCGCACCTCCCGCAAAAACTGGTCTTCGCTTTGGAACGACCGTTGATTGCGATTCCAGCTCAGGGTGGGGATGGGCAGTTTTTCCTGCACCGCCCTCACAAACGTCTCAAAATTTCCCTGACGCAACGCCTCGCGAGTCGCCACCTCCACAATCAGCGGATGACACCGAGACCCATGCCCACCCTCGGCAACCACCAAGTCTTGGTTGATTAGCCGCACCATATGAGAGTTAACTGCGGCCTGGTCGTACTTGCGTTTTTCGCCGCTGTGGCGCAGATAGGCATTCAGGCAATCCACCAACTTGGTCTTGCTCACGGGCGCATAGATCACCGAAAACAACTGCACTAGTTCTCGTTCAAAGGTCGGCAGTTGCTGATAGCGGTCTAACAAGTGGGTTCGCAATTCCGCCTGCGACATCTGATCTTTGGCCATCGTTTGCCCGTCCTATTCAGCGATAGTCATGATTGTATCGACAAGCCTAGGCTACCAACGGCTTGCTCTGCGCCTATCAGTCGTCAAACCAATATAAACCGATCTAAAACGGGGCTAGGCAGGAACCGCTGATGGGATCGCATCGTCTCTCTAAAACCTAGCCCTGTTGCCTATGGATAGCCCAGAGCCGTGGCCTAACGGAAGACATCCACAGGGTATCTGTGATATACATAGGCAGGGTCTGACATAGGCCAAATTGATGCCGCTGATGCAGCACCGCAGCAAAACTTAACAGAATGATGTTCCAGCCATGGATGGCTAGGGTGCCAGTTAACAGTGACGTGATGGTTGAACCAACAGGTTTTTATGGCTCGCTATACCAACTTACTAACCCTCTCTGAACCCGAAACCCCCTCAAGTTTGGGAGATTCCATTGTTCAAACCCTGGAGGATTGTGGGCTGAATATGGTGTATGCCAACAAAGACTATTTTGTGGCTAAAGAGAAACCGGGACAGGTAGGCCTTGCCCAACTCACCACCATTGAAGTGATGATCAACCAACCCACCTCCATGGCAGAGACAGCGAGGGTGAATCTGGTGGTCAAAAACGAAGAATTACCGCTTCAGCAGAACAACCACTGCCAGCGGGTGTTTGAAGCCGTCAGCAAAGCCATTGGAGCGATGCTTTAGGAAGGCCCATCGGCAGAGCCTCAGCGTACCCATAACCGCCGACTGCCCTAGGGGTAAGGTGGCCTCATCCGCTATAACCGGAGACGAGCCAGTCTTATTTAGCCCTTAGGTAAAGGGATTCTCATCGACTTCTAGTTCTTCTTCTTCGCCTTCCTCCACCATGTTGGGGCTGATGAGGGTGATATCGAACTCGTCGGGGGGCAGGCTGGATTGACTATCACGCTTGAGCTGGTAGTAGATGGCTCTGGCTTGGGGGCCAAACACAATCTCGTCCTCGTTCTTGAGGTCGTGGGCCAAGAGTTTGCGTCCGTTAATCAACATTCCGTTGGCACTGGGTTTGCCCTTTAGGTTGCCGTCCACAATTCGGTAGTAGAAGGTGTCGTCGTCCTTAGGCAGTTGCACGAGGGTGGCATGGTGCCTAGAGACAAACTGAGAGGACAACCGAATATCGCACTTCGGGTCGCGGCCAATGGAATAGACCGACCCATCTAGGACGATTTCGCGACGGCCCTTGCTGTCTTCAACAATCAGAATATTACTCAGCTTGTTATGTAATGCCATACTCGAACACTGAAAAATGGTTAGGCCTGAGCATCAGGGCGATCCACAGAGCGGTATCGGAACGATTGTTTCCTAGTGTACCTCTAGATTTTGCCTGAGATGGCAACCTGGCCCTAGGAGTCTTATTCTGGACGGGACGCATCGGTTTCGGGGTGGTCTAGGGCTTCCCAAGGGTTGAATCGGGCATTGCGCAGCCGTTTGAGGAGCCAGTCGAAGCGGATTTCTCCCATCGACAGAAGATCGTCCATTTCGCCCATAATGCTGGTTTCGCTGCCAAGGCTGACGGGCCGCCAGTGCTCCCCTTGGAGGTGTTTGACGGTGCTACGGAGCCGACTGGACAGCAGAATGGCCATAGCTTTGTAGAAGCGCGAGGCAAACCAGATATCTTGCTGCAATTGTTGGTGTAGGTGTTCCCAGGGAATCCCCAAAACCACCGTGTTTTCCAGAGCGATGACCGTGGCTGAGGGAGGAAGCCCATCCACAAAGGACATTTCCCCCACCACTTCGCCGCTGGCCAATTGGGCAATGGGCTGCTGGCTGAGCGCCTGTACCGATACCTCTAGGCAACCATCGAGAATTAAAAACAAATGGTCGCAGAGTTGACCTTCATCGATCAGCACCTCCCCCGGTTTCAGTTCCCGCCGCTGCCCTGTGGAGACCAGCCAGTCTACATCTTCATCGTCTAAAACGCCTAGAATAAATACGATACGCTTCATTGGTGTAGCCCCATGGTGTGCAAACGTTGGCTCCCCTGATGGTAGGGTTGAGGCTGGAGCCCAGGGTGGGTTTTGGCAGGCTGGGAGGCGATCAATCGAGTCACCCTAATCAGTTATCTTGTCAGCGTTTTAGCATACGGCCTAGGATTAATAGCAGGGAAGGCGGGACGCTAGCGGGCACCGCAATAGATTGAAACATTTCATCGCACCCTTGGAAGCGTAGGGACGAATTGCGAGCCTATTTCCATTGTACCCGTCCTAGCAAGGTTATCTGCCCATCCCCAGACGCCTGAAGTAGTCTGGGGTGCTAAGGTAATGAACCGAAGCCGTTGTTGCTGGTGCCATGGGACAGTCGATTGCCGTTACCCAAGCCAATTTTGAAACCGACGTGCTGGTGCAGTCCGTCGATCAGGTGGTGCTGGTGGATTTCTACGCCACCTGGTGCGGCCCATGCCAAATCCTCAAGCCCATGCTCGAAAAGCTGGCCCAGGAGTATGACATCACCGTGGCCAAGATTGACATTGACCAAAACCCCGAACTGGCCAAGGCCTTTCGAGTAGAGGGGGTGCCCGACGTGCGCATCGTGAGCCAGGGGCAGGTGATGGAGGGCTTTGTGGGGGTGTTGCCCGAACCCCAAATTCGTGAATTGCTGGCCAAACTGGGGCTACAATCCACCTTAGACCAAGCCTTTGCCGCCTTGGATGCGATCCAAGCCAGCGGCGATCCAGCGGCGATCCAACAGTCCTTGACCGATCTGCTCACCCAATTTCCCGAAAATCCCGCTGTGTTGATGACGGCGGCCCAGGTTTATTTGGGGCAGGGAGAAGTAGATCTCGCTCGCCAATACATCGACCTGGTGCCTACCCAAGATCGCGCCATGGCCCAGGCGGTGGAGGGGTTGCGGGAGTTAATTGCCCTGCACGATACCCTCACCGAAGCCGCCGAGGACAATCCCCTCGAACTGGCCTATCGCCAGGGCTGTGAGGCCACCCTCTCCGGTGACTATGACACCGCCCTAGGGCAATTTCTGGCCATTGTGCAGCAGAATCGACAGTTTCGGAATGACGGTGCCCGCAAGGCCATGCTCACCGTGTTTAAGCTGCTGGGCGATGACAACGACCTCACGGCTACCTACCGTAAGCGTTTGAGTCAGTCGCTTTACTAGGCGTAGGCGGCTAACTCAGCGACGAAAGCCAGAGCTTGGGTTTCTACTGACGAAATCCTGGGAAATTTCCCTTGTATGCAAGGGGGGGCAAAATCGACAGGCAGTGCACTCGTATCCGGGACAGAGAATAATCAGGCTGTGCCATGATGCAGTCGTAGAGGGTCATGGATTTAGGAGACAGGGGTTAGGCAACAGGGAGTCCAAGGGCAGGAGTTAGGCAACCGGGGTTAGGCAAACCAGCAGGCGAGGGGAAACATGAGGTATTGCAGGAAGAAGAGCTTCCAAATGAACTGGTAGAAATTGGGGTAGGAGAGGGTGGCTTTGGGGTTGTCGGGGTGGAGGGGGGCAACGCGAAAGCTGGCCACCCACAGGGCGACGAGGGCAGCCAGGTGGGTGGCCATGAGTAGGGGACGGTTGACCCCATTTAGCCAAGGGGCCACCAAGACGATGCCCACATAGCAGAGGGTGAGAATTCCCCTTGCCAGGTTAAACACTGGACGCTGGCCGAGGTTGACGGAAAAGGTGCGGATGCCATAGCGACGGTCGCCTTCAATGTCGGGAATATCCTTAAACAGGGCAATGGCGATGCTAAATAGCAGAATAAATGCCGTCAAAGCCCACACGCGGCCCGGAATGGCGAGGGGTTGCCCCAGGCGCTCGCTGAAGTGCAGAAACAGGCCAAGGTTCACCACGGCCCCCCGCACCGCCAAAATGCAAAAGGAGGCCCAAAAGGGAAATCGCTTCAGCCGCAGGGGCGGTAGGGAATAGGCGGTGCCAATGGCCAAGCTCAGGCCCACCGTTGCCAGCAGCCACGGCCCTCCCAGCAGCGCCAAACCGAAGGAACCTAGCCCCGCCAGGGCCACAATCCAACGGCCATCGGCCAAGGAAAATTCCCCAGAGGCCAGGGGCAGGTGGGGCTTGTTGATTTGGTCAATGGCTACGTCCTCAAGCTGGTTGAGGCCGACAATATAGAGATTACCCAGCAGGCAGGCCACCAGGGCTACCCCGATGCTGGGGATCAAGCCCTCCCCCATGGACAGGGCCGGGGAATCTAAGCCCGCCAGGACAATCGCTGTGATGCCCAGGACACTGAGGCTGGTACCGATGACCGTGTGGGGTCGCCAGAATTTCCAGAGGGCGTAGAGCCAACGCAGGGGAGTATGGCGAAATTGCAGGCGGGGTGGGGAGTCCTTCGGGGACGCAATCACAAAAAACACCTCGGCAAATGGCAGCAACAGAAACACAAACCGTTTCTAGCTTATCGGCTGTTGACGCCCCCGCCCTAGGGATGACCGCCTCGAAGGATCGGCTAGGGGCATCTGGGCTGGGCTAGGTGCCCGTCGTCAGAACCCGGATCGGCCAGTGTTACAGTAGGGCAAACCATCTCGTTGCAATCGCCATGGCCTTCTCCATTGACGACGCCAAAACCCGTTTAGACGAACTCTGCGCCACCTGGGGCAAGCGGGTTGATTACCTGGCCATCCGCCTAGAGCAATCGGAGGGCACCGATATCTTTCTGCGTGGCGGCACCATCGAAACCCTCAGCGAGGGCTTGGCGATTGGGGGCCATGTGCGGGCCTGCTATAAGGGCGGCTGGGGCTTTGCTAGCTTTAACGATTTAGCCGAACTCGCGGCCCAGGTGGAGGATGCGGTATCGGCGGCGCGGATGGTCGGCCAAGACGAAACTCTATTAGCCCCGGTTGATCCGGTACAGGTGGTGCAGCGCCTTCCCCTAACGGGCACCGATCCGCGCCACATTTCCCTGGCCCGTAAAAAAGATCTCTGCCGCCACTACGCCGACCTATTGCAGAGCATCGACGACCGCATTGCCACCACCTCCGTGCGCTATGGCGATATCACCCAGCGAGTGCTGCTGGTCACGTCTGAGGGCAGCCACATTGATCAGGCGTGGTCGGATATGGAAATGCGCTTTGCCGCCACCGCCCGCGATGGAGATCAGGTGCAAACCGGACGCGAAACCACGGGTTCTCGCCGCGCCTACGAGGATTTAGAAGGACTGGATCAACAGGTGATGGCCTCCGCCAAACGGGCGGTGGATGCCCTGGACTTACCCACCGTGCGCGGAGCCGCCTACGAAGTGGTGATCGATCCGATTTTGAGCGGGCTGTTTGTCCACGAAGCCTTTGGCCACCTCTCCGAAGCCGACATGGCCTACGAAAACCCAGACCTGCTAGAGGCCATGAGCATGGGCCGTCGCTTTGGCCCAGAGGCGCTGCAAATTTTTGACGGAGCCGCCCCCCAGGGCCATCGCGGCAGCTACTTCTACGACGACGAAGGCACCCCCGCCACCACCACCCAACTGATCCAAGACGGTGTGCTGGTGGGGCGGCTGCATTCCCGCGAAACCGCTGGCAAACTGGGCGAAGCGCCCACCGGAAACGCCCGCTGCCTGAACTACCACTACTCGCCCCTGGTGCGGATGACCAACACCTGGATTGAACGCGGCACCACCCCCGTCAACGACCTATTCGCCGACATCAAGGAAGGCGTCTATGCCCGCAACTGGCTGGAGGGCATGACCAACGGCGAAATGTTCACCTTCACCGCCGGGGAAGCCTGGATGATTCGCAACGGCGAACTGGCGGAACCCGTGCGAGATGTCACCCTGTCGGGCAATGTCTTTCGCACCTTGGCGGATATTGTGGCCATCGGCGATGACTTCTACTGGGACGAATCCGGCGGCTGCGGCAAGGGGGGCCAAAATGGTTTGCCCGTGGGCTGCGGTGGCCCCAGTCTGCGGATTAAAAACGTGGTCGTGGGTGGCGAAGCCGAGGATTGGTAAACCATCTTGCCCAAGAGGCCAGCGATTCAGCTCCGCCTAGCGATCTACCGATACAATAGAAGCACCCAACCTTTGCTCTCTCGACATGAACCGCTGGGTCAATTTTCTATCGCTGATTCCTGGGACAACCCTGACCCTGCTGGTCATTAGCATTGCCTTTTTGAGGTTTTATGATGAAACCGATTTCACCATCCTCGGCCAGCTCGCCAACCCCCGCATCTGGAGCAACCGACTCACCGTGGCAGCCATCCTGGTGGCTTTGGTTAATTTCGGCGTTGAGTGGGACCGTCGAAACCAGGAAGCAGATCGCCTTGCTAAAACAGAACAACGCCGACTTGAGGAAGCAGAACGAGCGACTCGCCGAGATCGAATCCAAGCTGAACGAGATCTTGCACTCTTGAATTACCTCATCGATCCCTCGGAACGCAACCGTAACACGATGGATCTGGTGATGGTCGTGCTTCAGGACTATCGAGATACCCTGCTCTAGGCATTCCCCCAAAGTAAGGTGCTGAAATAACTCAGCCTCGCTTTGTCGATACCTACTCTGTGGTGATCACGTTTCCGGGACTGTGATGTGCACCTATTTCCTGAGTAGCACCGTACTAACCCTAAGAAAATCTGAAGTTACAGGGAATACAGAGCGTCGAGTATTTATACTGAAACTTTCCACCTAAGATCCCATATTTGGCATTTAGGCTGAAATCTGTCTACCTAAGATCCCCATAGGGGCGTTTAGACCGAAATTTTTCTACCTAAGATCCCGGATAAGGGGATTAGGCGGAAAATTTCCCTCTAATAAAGAGTTAGGCGGCTTAAGCTATTTGTGAGACTTACTTTGGAGTTAGTTGTCAATGATCAAGATTGAGCAATCAAGGTTCTGCTTACAGAACTACGACTCAATCAATAGCGTTAGCTCTCTAACTGCTATAACTTTCTCTTTATGAACAGTGTAGTTGAAGATCCAAAAGCGTTTTTTGGGAAAACTGTCTACATTGCCACTCTTGTAATGTAAAGCATGTATGGGTGGCAAGAAATAACCTACTGTGTATTTCTGAACAGCGAAGATGCTTCACTTTGATGTTGCCTACTATGATAAAGAAGAGTCGGAATTATTTAAAGGTACAACTTTTGCAAAAGAAATAGGTAATCTTGTTGCTTCTGGGTTTGATGTTGAACCCCTAGATCTCTTGGCTGAGTCTATGTTTATGGAGCAAAAGAATGACCCGAATTGGAGTAGTAGAGATGATCTTGTAAATCGAGCCTTCGGTAGGTTAGATGAATTTCTTGATTACTATGAGATTGCAGGGAGAACGTTGGTCGCTAAATTTTCTCCTCAAGAAATGGAAAATCACAGAATCGAACGTGTAGGAGTAGGAGCAACATTATATGCGATAGGTAGAGTACTTGGCACAACTGCGGCTGATTGGGAGAAAATCGATATAGAAAATAAGAAAAACTTAGATTTTCAAGTTGCATCAACTGGAAGTAATTTCTTGGTGCTTGAGTGTAAAGCTTCTATCGTTGAAGATGTAATGGAAAAAACATCTAGTATTTCAAGTCATAAACGTCACATTAAAGAGAAAAAACAGGAGCAGAAACCAAAAAGACCTTCTGATACATTGATTGGAGCAATTGCAGCAATACCTCGTAATGATAGTAGTTCAGCGAGAATTTGGTTAGTAGATCCTCCTCTACCTAGATCGTTTACATCAGCACGTCGGTTTAAAGTTTTAGCTAGGTATCGATCCTATGAAAGACTGATTCGCTTAATTGGTCGTCCTTTTCTACTGATTGCTTTAAATACAAGGATTTATGCCCTAGAAAATATTGAAGACACTGAGGTATTAAGCGGTTTAGCCTTAGTTGATATGAATGGCGAACCTTTTGGCGTTCCTGCATCTTTCCTTAATAATCGAAGTGGAACCGTAGAAGGTTCAATTGTAGGAATAGTCAGACGAGGGACAGAGCGATTGATGTTTATCGGCATGGATACAAACGTCGTATATGTCATAGCTCAGCAATCGCATGATTCAATCATAAGCTGGAGATCGGATATGGAAGGTCGTCGGCAAGTTCAAATCGTTATAAATCCGAGAGATTTAGGAGAGACAAGAGCTGAAATAGATCGATCAAACTGGCAAAGTGTTAATTTTGATGTCACTGTTAACTCATCGGGTCTTGTACTCGGAACAGCAAATGTGTAGATCTATTTCAAATCAGTTTTAGTGGGCCAATTCAAGGTTGAAGTCCAACACCTGCTCAAATCCGCTTGCAGCCATGGATCTAATACTAAGCCTATGAAGGAAACCTATAGCCTGCTGTGCTGCGCTTTACCATGTTCCTGGTTGTGGCCATGACCGCGAAGGCTGACAGCGGCTCTGAGGCAGAGTGTTGCACTTCAGATTTGAATCTGCGGTGTTATGGCTCCTTATAAAGGATCGCCACCTAACACTTCACGGCAGCGGACGGACGAAAGCCTCTGGTGCTTAGTTCAAGATTATCTGCCGCCGCTGCGTTTTGCCGTTAGCCCCACAAAGCTATCCCTTCAGCCTTCTAGCCTTGGTTTCTAAACGTATGATCCTTGATTTCTCGTTGCCCAGAACCCCTGTATAGCCACCGCTCTGGCTGTGGATGGTGAGCCGTCAAACCACCGCTTCCGCCGGAAGGAAGGATCGGCAGGCCATCACCGGGGAGGAATCCACTCCATGGAGGGGGCAGAGGTCTCGGTGGCAGTGGCGGCAGTGGGCGGTGAGGGGGCGTTGCATTCCCCGCTGGTTGTTGAGGCTGACGTTTTGGCGAATGTAGCCTTCGATTTCGAGTTCTGTTAGATCGGTGGCAATGAGTAACGCCTGGGCAACGTTCAGTTCTCGGCGGGCGCGGTTGAGGCGGGTGAGGTTTTCGCCAAAGCTGAGACTGTCTTGGTGCACCATCACCGGAACCGCCTGGGATTGGCTGCGGAACCCGTGGGGCCGATCCTGGGCATAGTCGTCTTTGAATTGCAGCGTAAAGGTGCCATCGGCAAAGCAACGGCTGCGGATATGGCGTTGAAAGGGCACGGCCACAAAGCCCTCTGGGCCGAGGGCATACCACCAGGAATGGTGCCACGCCTGGGAGGGAAGTTGCAGAATTTGGCGGATCTGGTCAGCGTCAAATCCGGCCCGTGCCAAGAGATCCACGGCCTCGGAGGGGGCGACATTTTCGGCTAGGGTAGCGAGGTCTGAGTGGCAGTGGGTAACGGACTGGTATTCCGTGTGGGTATGAAATTCCGGCAGGGGCGGCACCTGGGGCGACGACCCCGCTAGGACGCAGTGAATATGCTCGAAGGTGAGGACGCCATCGATGCTGTACTGGGGATGTTGTTGCAGCGGCACCCCCACCTGAATGCTGATCGCCCCAATTTCGTGGGGCTGGGCCAGGGTGGGCAGGCTATCGGTTAACAAAGATCGTAGGTAGACCTCATCGGCGACCGCTAAAGCCAACTGGGCGGTGTGGTGGGCTGGGGCATCCCCCTGACGCCGCTGCTGAAACGGGTTGAGCGAAGACTTGACCATGGCAAGACCACCCGCCGAAGATGACTGGTGTTCTTGTTCTATCAGCAAGTTCCCCTAGACGGAGCCCGCCGCCCAGAAACGTTGCACAGATTATTAGACCGCAACGAATTAGACATGGTTCGTTACGCTTGCATCCTGATTAATCCTGAACGTAGGGAATGCCCTCTACTAGTGCCCGTTCGGCCCGCATAAACTCGCGCCCCAGGTAGGCGGCATGGTCGAGATAGCCGATGGGGCAGGGCCGATTGGGGTCTTCAAAAATGGCGATACACAATTCCTTGGCGGTGCGTCCGGTGTAGAGGTGGGTGGCCACTCGCTCAACGGGGCCGCGCACGGGCAGGGGTTTTCCGGTTTCGGGGTCGCAGGCCAACCCCTTGTCGTTGATGGTGTTCGTGAAGTGCTTGGCGCAAATGAGCCCCTGTTCAGCATCCAAAAAAATTAGAAAATACCCCTGAGGATCGAGCTCAATGTAGCGCTTTGAGAGCTTGTCATCCAGGGCTTGGAGGGTGGCAGAATCAACGGCGGTGGGAGGCACAACGTTAGAGCTAGACATGAAGGCGGACTAAGCAACATAGATCAGGTTTTTCATTCTAGCCCGTCCAGCCTATCTGCTGGTTGGTTGAGAAGGACGCTTGCCGTTAGGGGTGGTCTTTGAGGGGAAGATCGGCGTTGATGGCGTCCATTTCCCGCTGTTCTAAACCGTTCACCTCGTGGATATAGCGCACCAGCAGCGTTTGGAGACGGGGTTCGTAGAAGCGGTGCAGACTGTGGTTTGGGGTAGCCGGGAAGCCGCGCCGTTTTTTGTGTCGCCCCCCGGCACCGGGGTCAAAGGTTTGGATGCCGTTGGCAATGCCCCATTCAATGGGGGCGTAGTAGCAGGCGTTGAAATGCAGGTTGTTGAGGTCTACCTTAGACCCCCAATAGCGACCGTAGAGCCGATCCCCTTTGGTGAGGCAAAAGGACATGCCGATGGGGTCATGGTCGTCTTCGCCAAAGGCGGCAAACAACACCATGCGGTGGCGATAGTTGTGGTGCAGCAGGTTAAAAAATTTGCGGGTGAGATACTTGCTACCCCACCAGCCAAACTTATCGCAGGTGTCGGCATAGTAGTCGTACATGCGGTCGCAGAGGGCGTGGGTAATGGCCTCTCCGGTAATGGCCTCCAAGCGCAGCCCCGCCGTGGTTACAGATTTGCGTTCTCGCTTAATGTTGCGCCGCTGGTTGGCGTTGAAGATATTCAAATAATCTTCAAAACTCTGAAAGCCCTGATTTTGCCAGATATAACTGTGGTGCAACCATTGGGAAAAACCCAGAGCCGCCATCCGTTCTCGCCACGCCGGATCAACGTAAAGAAAGTGGCAGCCGGAAATATCGTTGCGCCCACAGAAGCCGTCAATAGCCTCCACCATGGCCCGCGTCATCATGGCCTCGTCCTCATCGGGGGCAATCAAAAAGCGGTAGCCCTCCGCCGGAGTGAAGGGCGACATGCCCAGCAATTTGGGGTAGTAGTTCACCCCCAGCCGATCCGCCAGATCGGCCCACTGGTGGTCAAACACAAACTCGCCATAGCTGTGCCCCTTGAGATACATCGGCGCAGCCCCCACTAGGGTTTTGCCCCGCCAGAGGGTGAGGTGACAGGGCTGCCAACCCGCATTGGCTACCGCACTGCCCGAACGCTCCATATTGTGCAGCCAGTTCCACTCCAAAAAGGGGGTAGCCAGGGGCAGGGCCAGCGCATCCCAGGCGGCTTGCGGCACTTCCTCAATCTGTCGAACCCAGGTGGCCGTGATCTGGGACGTGGGGGGATAGCTCATGGTCAGCGATGGACGAACGGGCCTATGCCTGACACAGTAACGAATTCAGCCTCAGAAAACAAGGCGGTCAGGGCGCTGCAAGGCCATCCTAGACCGAGCCGATAGGGAGATCCTGGACGGAGGGGCCAGCCATCGACGCAAGGGGGGATCACACTAGGCGGCAAAGGGCCGCTGTACCCGTTGCAACAGGTCATAGAAAGGTTCCCAGTTGTCCTCGACGGTGATCGGTTCCCAGATGGCCTCAATTTCGGGCCGCAGCAACACGGTTTCGGGGTTGGTTTTTCGTAGGGTTTGCTGAATGTCCTCCAGGGCCGATTCTGGCAGAGATTGCAGCGCTTGATGGTACCACTGTCGCCAAAGCTGTAGCCGTTCTGCCGCTGCGGGGTCGGAGGCTTGGAGGGTAGTGGCAAAGATGTGATCCGGTTCCGCCCGCCATTGGGGGGAGAACTGCTGGGTCAAGCTCAGGAAAAACTCGTGGTAGCCGACTTCTACAGCGGCTAGGAGTTCCTGGGTTTGGTTCACCAGGGTCGTGGCCAGGTCGTCGGTCAGCAGGGCGGATTGATCAGCCCCAAAGCCGATTTTCCGCAGCATCAACCGCTGGTAGTGGTGCTGGTAGCGATCCTTATATTGGGCGAGGGCGGTCTCCATTTCCGCTTCCGGCATCACCAGTTGTAGGGGCTTTTGCAGCGCCTTCAGGTTCATTTGGCAGATAATCGGCTGGTTGCCGTAGCTGTAGCGGCCTGCGTGGTCGAAATAGGCGGCGGTGAAACGACGGTCGAACTTGTCCATGAAGGCGTAGGGGCCATAGTCGAAGCTTTCCCCGGTGATGGACATGTTGTCGGTATTCAGCACCCCATGGCAAAAGCCCACGGACATCCACTGGGCCACCAACTGCGCCACCCGCTCCACTAGTTCGTCGTAGAAGCGCACAAAGCGCTCCTGGGAATCGGTGAACAGGCGCACCGCTGGGTAGTAGACATCAATGACGTGCTCCAACAGCTTGGCGATCAGGTCGGGCCGCTGGTGGTATTCCAGCCGCTCGAAGGTGCCAAAGCGAATGTGGGAACGGCTGAACCGCACCATCACCGAAGACCGGGTGGGCGAGGGTTCGTCGCCACGCCACAGGGCTTCCCCAGTTTCCACCAGACTGAAGGTACGGGACGTGGTGACGCCTAGGGCATGGAGCGCCTCCGAAGCCAGTACCTCCCGCACGCCGCCTTTGAGGGTCAGCCGTCCATCGCCGCCACGGGAATAGGGTGTGGTGCCAGACCCCTTGGTGCCAAAGTCGTAGAGTTCGCCATCAATCCCCCGCACTTGGCCGTGGAGAAAGCCGCGCCCATCGCCCAAAAAGGGGTTGTATTCGCCAAACTGGTAGCCGTGGTAGCGCAGGGCCAGCAGGGGTTCCCGCCCTTCAAATTTGCCAAAGGCTTGGATAAAATGCTCGTCGCTCACCGCCGCCGGATCTAATCCAACTCGTCGCACTAGGTCGTCATTGCGAAACCGCAGTTGGTGGGCCGGAAAATCCGCCGCTTCCACCACGTCGTAATACTCGTCGCCGAGGGCTTCTAGGGCGGGCAAGTAATCTAAGGTCAGCAAAGGATTGGTCGCTGTCGCAGAGGTCGGGACGGAAGAGGTGGGGGAAGACATGGGACGTAGGACTTTAGCAACACAAGTATTTCTAAAATCTTAGAGGGAAGTCGCAAGTTTGTTCAAATCCTGCCCCTGCCCTGGGCCGACGCTATTGCCGCAAGGGTGAGTCGCTAGGGCGTAGGGGGCTGGGCATAATGAATTAGGAGGTCTCCGGGCGATAACGGCTGTTGGCCTCGTATCCCCTTTCTAGGTGTGCGCCATGGCCGCTGCCAACCAAAATCCAGAACAACAGGCGAGGGAGAGCATTGATGCTCGGCTGCGGGAGGTGGGCTGGCAGGTACAGTCTAAGGCGGAGTGCGACCTGGGGGCTGGATTGGGGGTGGCCATTCGGGAATATCAGACCGATGCGGGGCCAGCGGACTATGTGTTGTTTGTGGATCGCCAGCCCGTGGGCATTATTGAGGCCAAGCGCGACAGTGAGGGCCATCGGCTCACCGTAGTGGAGGAGCAGTCTGGAGCCTATGCCGATAGCCCGCTCAAGTATCTGAAGAATCAACCCTTGCCCTTTGTCTACGAAAGCACGGGTGTCGTCACCCGCTTTACGGATCGGCGAGATCCCAAGCCGCGCTCCCGTCCGGTGTTTTCCTTCCATCAGCCAGAGACCTTTCAGGCATGGCTGAAGCAGGATCAGTCTCTCCGGGGGCGACTGCGGGATTTGCCGGAACTGGATCCAGAGGGGCTACGGGACTGCCAGATTCGCGCCATCACCCAACTGGAGCGATCCTTCCAGGAGATCCGCCCCCGTGCCCTGGTGCAAATGGCTACGGGCAGCGGCAAAACCTTCACCGCCATCACTTCGGTGTATCGGCTGTTGAAGCACGCTAGGGCCAAGCGCATCCTATTTCTGGTGGATACCAAGAACCTGGGGGAGCAGGCGGAACAGGAGTTTATGGCCTATACCCCCAACGACGATAACCGCCAGTTGACGGAACTCTACGCCGTGCAGCGGCTCACCTCGCGCTATGTGCCCCCGGATGCCCAGGTCTGCATTTGCACCATTCAGCGGCTGTACTCCATTCTTAAGGGCGAGGAGATGGACACCGCCGCCGAGGAAACCAACCCCAACGAGCTGGTGCAGCCCAAACAACCTGTGCCCGTGGCCTACAACCCCCGTGTGCCCATCGAGTTCTTCGATGTGATCATCATCGACGAGTGCCACCGATCCATCTATAACCTATGGCAGCAGGTACTGGACTATTTCGATGCCTTTTTGATCGGCCTCACCGCGACCCCCGATCAGCGCACCTTTGGCTTTTTCAACGAAAACGTAGTGAGCGAATACACCCACGAACAGGCGGTGATCGACGGGGTTAATGTAATCCACGAGGTTTATACCATCGAAACGGAGATTACCCAGAACGGTAGTCGCATCGTGGCCAAGGAATTTGTGGGCAAGCGGGAAAAACTCTCCCGGCGGCAGCGCTGGGAACAACTCGATGAAGACCTCGCCTACTCCGGCAAGCAGCTCGACCGGGATGTGGTCAACCCCAGCCAGATCCGCACCATTATCAAGGCCTTCCGGGATAAGCTACCGGGGATGTTTCCGGGCCGTACAGAAGTGCCCAAGACTCTGATCTTCGCCAAAAATGACAGCCACGCCGACGACATTATCAAAATTGTGCGGGAGGAGTTTGGCGAGGGCAACGAGTTTTGTAAAAAAATCACCTACAAGACCGAGGAAGATCCCAAGTCGGTGCTAGGCCAGTTTCGCAATAACTTTAACCCCCGGATTGCCGTCACGGTGGACATGATCGCCACGGGCACCGATGTCAAACCCATTGAATGTCTGTTGTTCCTGCGGGATGTGCGTTCTCGCAACTACTTTGACCAAATGAAGGGACGGGGTACCCGCACCCTCGACCAGGACAGCCTGCGTCGGGTCACGCCCTCGGCCCGCTCCGCCAAAACCCATTTTGTGATTGTGGATGCGGTGGGCGTTACCAAAACCCTGAAGACCGAAACCCGCCCCCTGGAGCGAAAAAAGGGGGTGCCCCTGCGGGATTTGATGATGGGTGTGATGATGGGTGCCCAGGATGAGGATGCCTTTGTTTCCCTAGCGGGGCGGCTGTGTCGGCTGGATCGCCAGATCACCCCCCAGGAGCGGGACGCCCTGCGGGAACTGACCCACGGTGCAGACCCCAGCACCTTGGCCCAAGCTCTGCTCAAGGCCTACGACCCCGACGCCATCCGCGACCAAGCCCAGCGGGAACACCACCTGCCCCCCGATGCCGAACCCGAACCGCCCCAACTTGCCCAAGCCCAGCAAACCCTATTGCGCCAAGCCGCCAGCCCCTTCACCGGGCCAGTGATAGACTATCTCGACAATATCCGTAAAGTTCATGAGCAAATCATCGACACCATCAACCTAGATCGCGTTACCTTTGCCGGATGGGACACCGAGGCCCAGGAACAATCCGCCACCCTGGTGCAGGACTTTGCTGAGTTCATCGCCAGCCACAAGGACAAGATTACCGCCCTGGGCATTTTCTACAATCTGCCCTACCAACGCCGCGCCCTCACCCTGCCGATGATTCGCGAGGTGCTGGATATCCTTAAGGCCCAACGGCCCAACCTGGCCCCGGCTAGGGTTTGGCAAGCCTATGCCCGCCTTGACCATGTGGCCCCCGCCAATTCCCTCCTCAGCGAACTCACCACTCTAGTTGCCCTGATTCGTCGAGTGGTGGGGCTAGATGACACCCTCACCCCCTACGCCACCACGGTAGACCGCAATTTCCAAACCTGGATTTTTGGCAAACAGGCCGGATCGCTCAAGTTCAACGAAGCCCAGGTGGCTTGGTTACGCTTGATCAAAGACCACATCGCCGCCTCGTTTCACATCGAGGCCGAGGATCTGGACTATGCCCCCTTTGACGGCAATGGCGGCTTGGGCCGGATGTATGAACTCTTCGGCGATGATATGGATAGCATTATGGAGGAGATGAATGAAGCATTAGTCGCCTGATCTCACGGCATACCAAGGCTATAGTGGTTGAATCAATGGCATGACCCAACGTTTTTCTGTCCCTATTTAAATTGTGAGGTAGAACTAAGCGACACTGGATTATCACAACCTATACAGCACGTCGGCTTAGTGGAGGCAAGGTGATATGGCCAACGGAAAACTGATTTTTCGCTATGACTCTGTCGGTGACATTTTGTATGTGGATAAGTGTCCGCCCTATGCTGATCGGGAGTCTGAGGAAATTGGGGATGAGGTGATTGCCCGATTAAACCCTGAATCGGGGGCGGTCGAGAATTTGGAGGTGTTGTTTTTCTCGAAACGGGTGATGGGAGAAGGAACGCTGGAATTAAGCTAATGTGCATCTAAATTGCATGGTGGCTTTCTCTGAAGTCCTTGCTAAAAGGCTTTTAGGGTAATCTAGCCAGTGCATTTTAGATGGCTAACAGCTTACCGATTGATGGAAAATTATGTTTAGCAGGATAGGGCGATGAATACCGCAGAAACGATTTATGAATTGGTAAAAGCCTTACCGGAGGGGCAGGCAAACCTGGTGTTGATATTTACTCAGTTTGTACAGCAGCAAGCATCTCAGCCACCAGAGATGCCTGGAGCCACTTCAGCAGAAGATTTATCGGCATGGTCAACCCTGGTGCATGAACTATCCGGCACCTGGTCTGATTTCCCTACGCCGGACGTGTTGAGATCTGACCGGGGACAAGATGTGGCACGGGAGACGCTTTAATGTATGTCCTTGATACCAACACGGTGATCTACTACTTCAAGGGAATGGGACAGGTAGCCAGCCTGATAGCCTCAACTAACCCGAGTGAACTGGCAATTCCTACGATTGTGCTGTTTGAACTCTATGTGGGGATTGCGAAGTCCAACAATTCTGATAAGCGCCGTCAGCAACTCTCGTCACTACTGAGCTACATCCAGGTTTTGCCGTTTACTCAAGCTATGGCTGAGACTGCGGCTACGATTCGCGCCACTCTGGAGAAGCAAGGACAGCCGATTGGCCCGTTTGATGGACTCATTGCGGGAACGGCCCTAGCGGAGAAGGCAACGCTGGTGACTCACAATACTCGCGAGTTTGGCAGGGTAGAAGGGCTATCGCTGGTGGATTGGTATCTAGGTGAGTAGGTGGATGGTGAATGCTAATGGTACAGGCAGTCTCCCAACTCATGAGTTTTCAGGAGTTTCTGGCGTGGAAGCCGGAAGCTGGGCGGTACGAGCTGCACGATGGGGTAATCGTTGAGATGCAGCCAACTGGCCCCCACGAGCAGGTAGTGGGGCTGCTGAACCGCAAGCTAAATGCCCTGCTTGACCAAGAAGATCTGAACTATTTCATCCCCAATACGGCTATGGTGCAGCCTTTAGGGTTTGAGACGGGCTATAAGCCTGATGTGCTGATGGTAGACACGATAGCCCTGGCCCAGGAGCCTTTGTGGGAGCGGAAATCGGTGATTACGTTGGGTAGTTCGGTAAAGCTGGTGGTGGAGGTAACTTCGACCAACTGGCCGGATGACTATGCCCGCAAGTTTGAGGACTATGAGGCGATGGGGATCGCGGAGTATTGGATTGTGGACTACAGAGGGCTGGGGGGACGCCGCTACATTGGTAGCCCTAAGCAGCCGACGATTACGGTATGTCGATTGGTGGAGGGATCGTATGAGACGCAACTTTTTCGGCGGGGAGACGCGGTGGTGTCGCCCAGTTTTCCGAACTTGAGGCTAAGGGCGGATCAAATATTTTCAGCGGGGGATTAAATGAAGCCTGAAGGAATGAGAGAATGAGTACAGCAGAAATGATTTATGAATTGGTAAAAACCTTGCCGGAGGGGCAGGCCAACCTGGTGCTGAAGTTCACGCAATTTGTGAAGCAGCAGAACGATGTGGCTTCCCTACCGCAGATTCCGCCAGGAACGCTCACGGGGTTGCGGGGCATTGCCAAACCCTCTGGTGATGTCCCCACTGATGTAGACATTGTCGATGACTACACCGACTACCTGATTGAGAAATATAAATGAAGGTTTTGATTGATACTAACATTGCCTTAGACGTGATTTTAGAACGGGAACCATTTGTAGAGTCAGCAACCGAAATCTTTGAATTAGTTGAGATAGGAAAGCTTCAGGGGTATATTGCGGCAACCACGATTACTAATATTTTCTACATCGTGCGCAAGCTCAAAAGCCGTGAATTTGCCCTACAAGCGATTACCCGACTGCTGCAAGGATGTCACTTTTGCGAAGTCAATCACTCAGTAATCCAACAGGCTCTATCACTGAATTTAAACGACTTTGAAGATGGAGTGCAGTTAGCCTGTGCCGTGCTGAACAAGTTAGATGCCATCACTACTCGTAATGAAGACGATTTTGAGGGAGTGGAATTTACAGTGTTGTCTCCGATTGATTTACTAACCCATATCGCCAATGAAAGCGGTTAGTGGAGGAGGCATATGAGACACAGCTTTTTCGGTGGGGAGATGAGGTAGTGTCGCCGAGTTTCCCGAATTTGAGGCTGACGGCGGAGCAGGTGTTTAAGGCTAAAAGTTAGTGAGTATGACTCAATCAGAGAACAGTGGCCAAAAAATTCCATCATCATGGATATGGGCTAATCTAAGTGAAATTTGCAAAAAAATTCAAGATGGAACTCATTTTTCACCAAAGAACCAACATCAGAGATCTGGTGAAGAGAGATACTTATATATAACAGCTAAAAATATTAGAGACCGTGGCATGGATTTATCTGATGTCACCTATGTAGATCAAGAGACTCATAAATTAATTTATAAAAGATGTAGTCCTGAATATGGTGACGTCTTGCTAGTCAAAGATGGCGTCAAAACTGGAACAGTAGCAGTTAACAAGCTCAGAGAAGAGTTTAGTTTACTGTCAAGCGTGGCTTTACTAAAAGTCAATCAAACTATTCTTAGTCCTTACTACCTAAGATATTTTCTGTCCAGTCCAACTGGATTTAAGATGATTACTAATAGCATGTCAGGGACTGCTATTAAGCGGATTATTCTAGATAAAGTCAGACGTGCAAAAGTTGTTGTCCCTCCCCTCGCTGAGCAACAGCGAATTGTAGACAAAATCGAAGAACTCTTCTCCGACCTGGATAGCGGTGTTGACTCCCTTAAAAAGGCGAGACAGCAGCTCAAGGTATATCGTCAGGCGGTGCTGAAGTGGGCGTTTGAAGGCAAGCTTACGGCCCAGTGGCGCGAGGAGCAGCAGCGGCAGGGCAAGCTGGAGTCTGCGGATACACTGCTGGCTAAAATCAAAGCCGAGCGAGAGCAGCGCTATCAAAAGGAACTGGAGGTCTGGCAGGCTGAGGTCGAAGCGTGGGAGGCAAACGGCAAGGAAGGGAAGAAGCCGAGGAAGCCGCAAAAACTCAAAGAACCAGAACAACTAACAGCAGATGATCTGAAAGTCTTTCCAAAATTGCCTAATGGGTGGAGATGGCTCAAGCTTAGTCAAGTAGCTGAAATTTCTGGTGGTGTCACTAAAAATTCAAAGCGAGAGAATTTTTCATTGACAATCCCTTACTTGCGTGTAGCAAATGTATATTCAAACAAACTTGATCTATCTGAAGTCTATGAGATCGGATTGAGAGAAATCGAGCTTTCACGAGTTCTATTAAAAGAAGGTGATCTTCTAATTGTTGAAGGAAATGGAAGTATAGACCAAATTGGGCGTGTAGCAATTTGGAACAATTCAATTAATCCTTGTGTTCATCAAAATCATCTGATCAAAGCTAGGCCATATGAAATGATAAGCAACAAAAATGTTCTTTATTTTTTGCTTTCTCCAAAGGGTCGCGATTTTATTAAAGAACAAGCTGCAACAACCTCGGGTCTCTATACATTAAGCTTATCCAAAGTAGAGGAATTGAAAATTCCATTAATGTCATCTGCCGAACAAGAAAAAATTGTCGAAGAAATTGAATCGCGGCTTTCCATCTGCGATCAGCTTGAATCTGACATTGAAACCAATCTCAAAAAAGCCGAAGCCCTACGGCAAAGTATTCTCAAGCAAGCCTTTGAGGGCAAACTGGTGCCCCAAGACCCCAACGACGAGCCAGCCTCGGTTCTACTAGAGCGCATTCGGGCGGAGCGCGAGGCTGAGCAGGGTAATGGCAAGGGCAGGGCTAAAACACGAAAGGTAGACAACTGAACATAGCTAGTGTGCATTTGTGTACACTTATACACATCAGCCATGCAGGCCAAACCATGCGGACTAATGTAGATTTAGACGACGCTCTCGTTGAAGAAGCCTTTCGCTTGACCACCGCCAAAACCAAAAAAGAGTTATTGCACCAGGCGCTAGAGGCTTTGATTCAGGCCAAAAAGCGAAAAAACTTGTTAGACCTGGCGGGTAAAGTGCAACTGGCGGATGACTACGATTACAAAGCGCTGCGCCAAACTCGCCATGCTGATCATTGATACTTCAGTGTGGATCAAGGTTTTCCGAGATCGCACCGGCAGCGCCAAAGCCGCTCTGGCCGACTTAGTCGATGGTCGTGACTATACCCTTTCCCGCTTTACCCAGACAGAACTCTTACAGGGCAGCCGAGACGAGCAGGAATGGGGGTTGTTAGTCGATTATCTGACGGGTCAGCAGTATTTGGAGATGCAGCCTGACGATTGGACAAATGCCGCCCGCATTTTCTTCGACCTGAGGCGGCAGGGAATCACCGTTCGCAGCACCATCGATTGCGGCATTGCTCAACTGGCGATCGCCCACCAGGCACTCCTCATTCACGATGATCGAGACTTTGAAGCCATAGCCCAGGTGCGAGCGTTAAACCATATTCGCTTCAAAGCCTAAGGAGTTTGCCTATGACCGCCTTTACCATCACCCTTGACCCCGTTGGTGCCCTCACCGACGAAGCCTTTTATCAGCTTTGCCAAGCCAACCCCAACGTAAAATTTGAGCGTTCCGCCCAGGGAGAATTGATCATCATGGCCCCCACCGGAGGCGAAAGTGGTCGTCGCCATGCCGATATCACCATTGATTTAGGATTGTGGAACCGCCAAACCCAGCTAGGGTATACCTTCGACTCCTCCACCTGCTTCAAACTGCCCAACGGGGCCGAGCGTTCCCCCGATGCCGCCTGGATTGAAGCCCACCGATGGGAAGCCCTGAGCGCCATAGATCGGGAAAAATTCCCCCCCATTGCCCCCGATTTTGTGATTGAACTGCGTTCCGCCAGCGATAGCCTATCCATGCTGCAAACCAAAATGGCAGAATACCAAAGCAGCGGTGTACGGTTGGGCTGGCTCATCAACCCCCAAGATCAACAGGTCGAAATTTATCGCCCTGGACAGGCCGTCGAAACCCTCCAGTCCCCGACTCAAATCTCTGCCGATCCGGTGCTCCCTGGTTTTACGCTTTCCGTAAACAGCCTCTTTAACTGAAGATGACGGCTGGACAACCCTTTCCCAAGGGTGGGCACAGGTCGCCTCTGTTTGAAATTAGTTCGATTATTTGGAAGTAGAAATGAATAGCACCGCCAGCATTGTTTCTAAGGTTTGGAGTTTCTGCGACATTCTGCGGGATGATGGCGTAGGCTATGGCGACTATTTAGAGCAACTCACCTATCTGCTCTTCCTCAAAATGGCGGACGAATATAGCCAGCCGCCCTACAAAAAAGAAGTGGGCATCCCCACTGACTACGATTGGGACAGCTTGCGATCTAAATCGGGCCAGGAACTGGAGAAGCATTATAAGGACCTACTCGAAAACCTGGGCAAACAGAAAGGGCTTCTGGGCCAGATTTTCACCAAGTCCCAAAACAAAATCCAGGATGCGGCCAAACTCTACCGAGTCATACAAATGATTGACCAGGAGAAATGGACCACCCTAGGCAAAGACGAGCAGGGGCGCGACATCAAAGGCACCATCTACGAAGGGCTGCTAGAGAAAAACGCCGAAGACACCAAAAGCGGCGCAGGGCAATACTTTACCCCCCGTGCCTTAATTTGGGCCATGGTGGAATGTCTGCGGCCAGAGCCCCTATCCACCATTGCCGATCCCGCCTGTGGTACGGGAGGATTTTTCCTCGCCGCCTACGACTTTTTGTTAAAAAACTATCCCCTCAATCGGGACGAAAAGAAATTTCTAAAATTTGAGACCTTTCGCGGCAACGAGATTGTCGCCAGTACCCGCCGTTTGGCCCTGATGAATATGTTTCTCCACGACATCGGCGACATCGGCGGCGAAAGCATGATCGACCCCAAAGATGCGTTGATTGCCCCACCCCCAGAAATCTACGACTATGTGCTGGCCAATCCACCCTTTGGCAAAAAAAGCAGCATAACCTTCACCAACGCCGAAGGGGAACAGGCAGAGCAAGACCTGGTCTATAAACGCCAGGATTTTGACGCCACCACCTCGAACAAACAGCTTAATTTTCTTCAGCATATTCGCTCCATGCTGAAAGTGAATGGCAAAGCCGCCGTTGTGTTGCCCGACAACGTGCTGTTTGAAGGTGGGGCCGGAGAAAAAGTTCGTCGAGCCCTGCTGACCAAAACCGACCTGCATACCATTTTGCGCCTGCCCACGGGGGTCTTTTATAAGCAGGGGGTGAAGGCCAACGTCCTCTTTTTTGACAACAAACCCGCCGCCAAAGATCCCTGGACAAAAGAAATCTGGTACTACGACTTTCGGACGAATATTCACTTCACCCTGAAGAAAAATCCCATACGACAGGCAGATCTCCAGGATTTTATTGACTGCTATCAGCCCAAAAACCGCCACCACCGCACCGAAACCTGGTCAGACACCAATCCCGAAGGCCGATGGCGCAAATTTACCTACGACGAACTGATCGCCCGCGACAAAACCAGCCTAGATATCTTCTGGCTACGCGACAAAAGCCTCACCGACCTCGATAGCCTCGATGATCCTGACCTGCTGGCCCAGGACATCATCGAAAACCTGGAGGCCGGATTGGAGAGCTTTCGCGCCATCGCCGCCGCCCTAGACACCCCAGCACCCACTGCCCCATGAGCCAGATCCTCGGCATGGACAGGGCAACTCAGCTAGCGGGAGATGGGAATCGCAGAAGGTTCCCCGCCCTGCCAAATCGGGCCATTACCTCGAATCCGGCATCACAATCTTAGAACAGTCGGAAAAATTCCATGAATGCTCTGGGATGTTGGTAAGCTGATAATTCTGATTTTTGTGATCACGCTTTTGGGGGCACAGGTTGAGTGACTTTGCTTTTAGATAGTCACAGGACTTGCGAATCCCCTGTGGTCAAACCCTTGGTTATTGCAGATTTTTATTGCAGAAGCGCAATTGGTGGCAGGCATGGACAACAAACTAATGCTAATGATTCCGGGGCCAACCCCCATCCCCGAACAGGTGCTCTTGGCCATGGCCAAGCATCCCATGGGGCACCGCAGCGGTGAATTTAGCGCCATCATGGCCGAGGTAACAGAAAACCTCAAGTGGCTGCACCAAACCCAAAATGATGTGCTGATTCTAGCCTCCAGCGGCACCGGAGCCATGGAAGCGGGCATCATCAACTTCCTGAGCCAGGGCGATAAGGTGCTGGTGGGCAACAACGGCAAATTTGGCGAACGCTGGGGCAAAGTAGCCCGCGCCTTTGGCCTAGATACCCAGGAAATTACCGCCGAGTGGGGCAAGCCCTTGAACCCCGACGACTTCAAGGCCACCCTAGAAGCCGACACCGACAAGCAAATCAAGGCGGTCATCATCACCCACAGCGAAACCTCCACCGGGGTGCTGAATGATCTACAGGCCATCAACACCCACGTTAAGGCCCACGGGGCGCTGATTATTGTGGATGCCGTCACCAGCTTGGGTGCTTGCTCGGTGCCCGTGGATGAGTGGGGGCTAGATGTGGTGGCCTCCGGTTCCCAAAAGGGCTACATGATTCCGCCCGGTTTGGCCTTTGTCAGCGTTAGCGCCAAGGCTTGGACGGCCTACGAAACCGCCACCCTACCCAAGTTCTACCTCGACCTTGGCCCCTACCGTAAAAATGCCGCCAAGAACACCACCCCCTTCACGCCGCCCATCAACCTGTTCTTTGCCCTGCAAGCGGCCCTGCAAATGATGAAGAAGGAAGGTCTGGAGGCCATCTTTGCCCGCCACGACCGCCAAAAGCGGGCCACCCGTGAAGCGATGCAAGCGCTCAACCTGCCCCTCTACGGTGGCGACGATTGCGCCAGCCCCGCCATCACCGCTGTCATGCCCCAGGGGGTAGATGCCGAGAAAATTCGCTCGGTGATGAAAAAGCAGTTTGACATTGCCCTCGCCGGAGGCCAAGACCACCTCAAGGGACAAATCTTCCGCGTGGGGCACCTGGGCTTTGTCTGCGACCGCGATATTCTCACTGCTGTTGCGGCCCTAGAAGCCACCCTCGTCCACTTGGGCTATGGCGACTTCACCCCTGGGGCAGGGGTCGCGGCGGCGGGGAAAACGCTGCTGGCCTAGGGAGGCATACCCACTCCCACGGGTGGGCCACTGATATCAATAGGCCCATATCCATGGGCGAGGAGGCCAATATCCATGGGCGAGGAAACCTCGCCCCTACGAGTTGCTGGGTAGGATGGCCCCAAACGCTGATTCCTCCCTTGGCTAGCGTCTACGGACGCTGGCTGGGGGGATTGGCCATAAACTCCAGCACACCGCTGGAGGGCAAGGGTTTACTAAAGAGATAACCCTGGCCAATGTCGCATCCCATTTCTCCAAGGATGCGTCGGTGTTCTTCGGTTTCAATGCCCTCGGCAATGGTGATTAGCCCTAGCTTTTTGGAAATGTCTATGATGGAGCTGACCAGAATTTTGGCACGGTGGCTGTTGCAGATTTTTTGGGTGAAGGACTGATCAATTTTGAGGCTGTCAATTTCGCAACGCTCTAGATAGCTCAGGCTGGAGTAGCCCGTCCCAAAGTCATCCAGAGACACCTCAAACCCTGCTTTCCGACAATCGTCAATGGCTTTAACGGCATCGACTTGATCGAGGAAAATACGCTCGGTAACTTCCAGCTTGATGTGTTTAGGCAGCACTCCATAGCACTGGGTGAGTGCTAATAGCTTTTCGCAGAAATTGGGCTCCTGGAACTGCCGTACTGAGATATTCACGCTCATAAACAAGTGGCTGGGCGAGTCTGGGCCAGATTGCCAGTGGGCCTGAAAGGTTTTGAGATCAATGCAGGCTTGCTCCAAAATCCAATCGCCAATGGGAACAATCAGGGAGGTTTCCTCGGCCAAGGAAATAAACTGATTGGGCGACACCATCCCCCGATCTGGACATTGCCAGCGCAGCAGAGACTCAAAGCCTACAATGCTGTTATTTGCCATAGAAAAGAGGGGCTGATAGTAAGGCTGAAGCTCGTCGTTGTTTACGGCTTTGTGTAGGTCGGACTCCAGCTTAATTTCCTCTAGAATTTGGCGGTGTTGGGGATTTTTAACATAGGCTTTCTCGGTTACGGCTAGGGTGGGCAGCACCACATGGGAAGAATTCATGATGGTTTTGAAATAGGCATTGTAGGCGCGGTTGCGGTGTAGCGAAATAGAGATTAGCAACTTCACCAGTGGATTGGACGACTCAATGCGCTCTGCAATTTGTGCAGCGGAAATAACGATGCAGCGACAGGGACACATGGCCCGTGCAGAAGCGGAACGGGGATAGGCATCAATCAGCCCCATTTCGCCAAAAATATCCCCTGGCCCTAATACGCTAAGCTGTACCGCATCACTACCAGAACCCACAAAAATCTCAATCAGCCCCGACTCGATAATGTAAGCTGCATCGGAATCGCTGCCCTCGGTAAAAATCGTTTCTCCTTCCTGAAACAACCGAATATTGCAGTTGGAGGAATGGATTGAATCCACGATGATGGGCTGTGGCGATCTCGAAGGGGGCATCGTTTCAGGGCTCCGTAATTGGGTGGAGGCGGTGGGTGAAGATGACATGACGACGATGGGATGGCAAGGGGCAATCGACAGGCCAAGGTCGCGATGGGGCTACAAAAATCAACTAACGATGAAAAAATCAGACAGCAAAAACTATAGCGGTTTCCGATTGGATAAGGTATGTCCCAATAAGCTCAACGGCCTGATAACAAGGGGCTTAAGCCCCTTGCCTGTACTTCGCTGGAATGAGAACCGCTATAGACTGTTAGCCCCCATCTCAGCAGATACGTTTTCTCGTAGATGCTATCCCCAAAAACGCAATCTATACCGCCGAATGTATGAAATGTTTGTATTGAGTGTTGGCTTATGTCATTGAAGTGTGGCCCCAGTCTACACCGGACTCTCTAGGGAGCAAATTCTCTGACCCAGACCATTCCATCCGTGATGGGAAAAACGGCACTGGCAAAAACGATAGCGGTGGCTCCAAGCTGATTAAATCCCTGAAACCCTAGGTTTTCTATCATTATCGTAACCAACAACCATGTTTGAAAAGTAAAGGTTTACTAAATCCTAGCTTAGCGCGAGATAGAAACTAGGGACAAGCTATCGTGCGTCATCTTGGACGGCATTAACCTTGGGCTAGAAGGTTGGGGCTGCATGGGATAGATGCGGTGGGGTTGGCGTATGGATGCCATCATGGCAAAATCCCCCAGTCCTGTTGGAATCTGGGGGATCAAAGGCACCTAGGTCTTGCATATGGGGATAAGACGAGCTGCCCTCGCAACCGCCCCACCGAACTCAGAATCGAGGCTTAGCCTGGGCACCCTCGACCGTTAATCATCAAAGTCGAAGCTGTCGGAGCCGAGAAAGGAACCGGAAACGGTGTGCTCTAGCTCCATGCGCTGTTCCATTTGGCGCAGGAAGTAGCCCGTCATCATGGCGGAGGCCAGTAGCCCCGCTAGGTTATCGCGGTCGGTGGTGACCTGTACATTAAAGCCATCACCGGGAAGGACACCCACAAGCCCCTGAACGTTTTGGGCAATGATCTGCTTAATCTCACCACTGACGGACTGTGCCACCCGTGTCAGCACCTCAGGGGGTTGGTGCTGAAGGTATTTCAGCAACTCGTTGGGGTGGTCGCTATCCGTTGATATGCCGATAAATTCAGCGTCTTCAGGGTTGAATGCCATAAAACCTTAGAGACCTCTGGTCACAACGTAGGCATAGGGAAGGTAGACATAGGAAAAGAATAAGTGTGAATTGCGACTTAATCTGGTTCTGGTTATAGAGTGCCCATTCCCTAGGGTATACCTATCAGTATTCCCGATGATAGCGTAACAAATCGTGAAATGTGGGATTGTCTGGCACTAGAGACAGGGGATCGGTCGCGAGGGAAGAGGGTGGTAGGGCACAGAGGGGGCCATCCCGTAGACACATGTCACCCCCTCGGCATTCGCCCTATCATGGGTTCCCGGTGATCGTTGGGGAGAGAGCCCCGCCACCATGACGATTTGGCGCGGAGGAGAAACGCCTTGAACTATCGGCAGAGGGAGAATTGGGGGCGCAACTATCCGTCACCAACCTATCGGGAATGCCACTCTCGGCCACAGCACTATCGACGGCAACACCGGGGCGCTCGTGGGCCTAGCTGGGCACGTTGGCTGGGGATGCTGCTGTCGGTGGGGCTCGTGGTGGGCCTCGTGGGGCCGGGGTTGAGGCCGGGGCTGGCGCAGTTTCCTAACCCGCTAGGGGCTGGGGGAGGCAATAGCCCACCCTTGGGGGTACAGCGCATTGGGGTGCTGGAGGTCACCACGATTACCTTAGATGGCCATGATCTGTTCAACATTGCATCTCCGGTGGTGTTTAACCGCAATGAACCGGGGGATATGGTGCCCGTGGAGGTGCGGGCCAGACAGATTGAGACCCATCTCGGCCAGGTGGTGGGTCAGGCGCTGCAATACCTCACGGACAATGCAGAACTAGAGAGCCTGGAGACCGAGGTGGAATCGGTCATTCAGGTCAGTATTCAGGACATGAATCAACTGCCTGTGCTTTTCGCCACCATCGGCAACCTACCGGAACTGAGGGGGTTGCTCACCATCATCGACAGCGATGCCCAATACCACGGGGTCACGAAGCGAGAACTGGCGGAAACCTGGCGGGATATCCTGGACGAGGAGCTGCAAAAGGCCTTAGCCAGTCGTTTGCCCGGTGCCCTTCAGCAACGGTTGCGGCTGACCGGATTGCTTTTGTTGGTCGGTCTGTTGATCACCTTGGCCCTGGTGGGAAGCTGGCGGGTGCTGGGCTGGCGCAAGCGCGTCCTCGAACAGCGCAAGGCGGCCAAAGCCAGCGGCCTTGTCCCCCCCTTGCCGGAGGAAGATGGGCGATTTCTATCCAGGGCGTTACCCTACACCATTTCCCTCGATCAGCGGCTGCACTTGGTGGCCCTGTTGCGCTGGCTCATGTTTTGGAGCATTGCCTTTGTGTGGGTCGCTACCCTGGCCAGCATTCTCTACCAGTTTCCTGAGACCCGACGCTATGCCTCAGGGCTGTTTTCGACTCCGGCGCTGCTGCTGCTGATCTGGTTTGTGGCTGGGTTGGTGAACCGCATTGCCAACCTCACCATTGATCGCATTGCCCATGCCTGGGAGAAAAATGAACTGGGCAGTGTGGAAAATATCCAGCAAAAGTCGATGCGGATTTCTACCATTATCCGTGCAGCTAAGGGCTTCAAAACGACGTTGATCTACAGCCTAGCGCTGCTGTGGTTGTTGCAGGTGTTGAACTTGGCTCCGGCGTCGCTGTTGGCCTTTGGGGCGGTAGCGGCCTTGGCCATTTCCTTTGCGGCCCAGAATTTAGTCAAGGATTTGGTCAATGGTGTCTTAATTCTGCTGGAGGATCAGTACGCCATTGGCGATTTGGTGTCTACGGGGAATGTGACGGGCATTGTGGAAAATCTCAATCTGCGGATTACCCAAATTCGCGGTGAAGATGGCCGCTTGGTGACCCTACCCAATAGCCTCATCGCCCAGGTGGAAAACCTCAGTCGCACCTGGTCGCGGGCCACCCTCAAAATTGACGTGGCCTATGGTACGAATGTTGACCAAGCCCTGGCTGTGGTGAAACAAACCGCCCAGCAAATGGCCCAGGATCCCACCTGGGGCTATCTGATTCTTGACCCCACGGAAGCCCTGGGGGTAGAAGCCATCACCCATGCGGGGCTAACGTTGCTGCTGTGGATTCGCACCCGTCCATTGAAACAATTTTTGGTGGCGAGGGAGTTTCGTCGTCGTCTGCGAATTGCCTTTGAACAGGCTGGCATTACCATCGGCGTTCCCCAGCAGGTTTGGCATGGGCTCCCCGCCGATCCGTCCCTAGGGGATCCGTTAGACGGGGATGTGCCCCCATCGTGAAGATCGCGATATGTCGCGGATTTTTCAAACTGAGCTAATATCTAAGCCGATTTAGCGGGTGTGGGAGGCCAATTCGCTTGCGCATTCAACAGGTATTGACAGGCGTTGTTGGGGTCGTGGGGGTTTGCCTCTTTGGGGGGATGCCCGCCAAGGCCATCTCTCGCCTGCAAACCTGGCAGTTTGACACGGGCCAAAATCGCTTCATGTTTACCACCGAGGGCGGTGTGCAGCCCCAGGTTAGCCTCGGCCAAAACCCCAACCGATTAATTATTGATCTACCCGGCATTGTGCCCGATGAGGCCATTGCGGATCAGTTCATTGGCGGCGCGGTGCAGGCGGTTAAGGTGATGCAAGCCGATGCCCGCACCACGCGCATCGTGCTGGAACTGGATCCTAACTATCCTATTGATCCTCAACAGGTCAGGGTGTGGGGGCTGACCGAATCCCAGTGGGTGGTGCAGTTGCCCAGCCTCACCCCCGATGGGGATCTCCAGACTGGCACCAAGGCTGGCGGCGATCCCCATCGGCCTTCCCAGCATCCCTCGGTAGCGTCATGGCCGACGAGCCCACTGCCCGATCACCCCCCCTCTGTCCAAATCGCGGAACCGTCGGTCTCGACAACGGATGCTTTGTCCCCAACGGCTTCTCTATCTACAACGGATGCTCTGTCCAGGACGCATTCCCCTTTCACGACGAATACGTTATCCACAGCGAACCCCACCCTTGGGGGCGTGACTCGATCCACGGATCAGCCCACAGCAATCGCGGCCTCGCAGGTTGTCGCCCGTCCCGCCATCAGCCCACCCTCTCATCCTTCCACCAGTTCCACCATTAGCCCGTTCCCGTTTCCCTCGGCGCGGCCTGCGACCGATCAGCCACAACCTGCCCCGCCCCCCGTTCACCTAACCCCGCGCCCTGCGAACCCCCTGCCGCCCCTGCTCAGCCGCAACCAGGTGAGCTATACCCCGGTATCGACCATGGCCACGGTGATTCAGGGCATCCACACAACACCCCAGGGGTTCTTTATCCCCATGGCGGGGGCCATGCCCCAGGTTCAGGTCTACCGTACCCGCGATGCCCACCAGATGCGGCAGATTGTCGTGGATGTGCTGAATGCCGCCATTCCGCCCCAGATCACCCCGGAGGCGCTGCCCCCCAACCGCTACGGCATTGCCCGCTGGACGGTGACCCAATTTCCGACCCTGCCCCCGGCAGTGCGGATCACCCTCAACCTAGACAACGTTAGCCCCGATTGGCAGGTGAGTCCGGTGGTGGGAGGGCTGATGATTACCCCCATCGGCACAACGCCCCAGCAAATCGTGACCCCGCCCACCACGGTGGTTCTGCCCGTCCTTCACTCAGCCCAGATGACCCAGTCGCTGGCCCAGTCGGTTTACCCAGGGGTGGCCACCCCAGTGGCCCAGGCTGTGAACGCGCCCCAACCCCAACGGGGACAGGTTTTGGTGATGCTTGATCCGGGCCATGGTGGGTCAGATCCGGGGGCGATTGGCATTGGTGGCTTGCAGGAAAAGGGCGTGGTGATCGCGGTGTCTCACCATGCGGCCAACGCCCTTCGCAGCCAGGGCATTGCCGTCCAGATGACCCGCCAAGGCGACGAAACCCTCGATTTGCAACCCAGGGTAGACCGAGCCGCCGCCGCCAATGCCACCATTTTTGTCAGCATCCATGCCAACGCCGTGAACATGCAGCGCCCGGAGGTGAACGGCCTGGAGACCTACTATTTTTCTGAGGCGGGTTTGACCTTGGCCAACGCCATCCATCGGCGGGTGATGGGGACGGTGGCCATGAACGACCGAGGGGTGAAACAGGCTCGGTTCTTTGTTCTGCGTCGCACCACCATGCCCTCCACGCTAATTGAAATTGGCTTTGTCACCGGAGCCTTAGATGCGCCCAAACTGCGCGACCCCCAATGGCAAGCCCAGATGGGTCAAGCTATCGCCCAGGGCATTCTAGACTATTTCCAGGGCGGCGGACAGTAAGGAGCAGATGAGTCGAAAGGTAGACGGATAAAGGGGCGATCAGAACATTAGAAGCAGCACCCCGTGGAAATTAGCGGCCAATGGCTTTGACCAGGAAAATGCCGCCAAAGTAGAGGAACAGCACCGCACCTCCTAGCAGGCTTTGAGTTACGGGATCCGTCGAAGGGGTGAGCACCGCCCCCAGCACAGCGGCCCCTAGGAGGACGTAGCGCCAGCCGGAGAGCATTTGCTTGGAATTGACGATACCCAGCAGCCCCAACAGCAGTTGCAAAACGGGAATCTGAAACGCTAGCCCCGTACTGAACAGCAGCAGCAGAACAAATTCAAAGTAGCGGTCAATCGACCACAGTTGTTCCACCACATCGGCCCCGTAGCTAATAAAGAAGTTCAGGGCAGCGGGGATGAGGGCGAAGTAGGCGAAGAACAACCCGGCAAAGAACAGTACGCTGGAGCCCAGCACCATGGGCCCAATCAGGCGACGTTCCCGGCGGGTGAGACCGGGCAGCACAAACATCACCACCTGGTAGAGGATGAAGGGGCTGGCGATGACTAGGCCACTGTAGCCCGCCACCTTGAGGGAGACAAAGAAATATTCCCCCGGCGACAACTGGAGAAACTTGACCCCCTGGGCAGGAATCTCCAACAGGCTCACAATACGCTTGACCTGCCAAAAACAGGCCACAATGCCCACCAGCACCGCAATCAGCGAGTAGAAAATCCGCATTCGCAGTTCTTCCAAATGGTCGAACAGCGACATTTCTACGTCGTAGGGCGCGTCATCGAGATCAACCTCAGGGGCGGCACCGTTGAGGCGGCTTTGCTGGGGAATGGCGGTGTCAAGCTCGGTGGGCGGCGTCATGGCGGCGGCAAGGTCCCAGGGTAAAAGGGGCGGTTACGGTGCTTTTGTGTGCTTTTTATTGTAGCGGGATGTTCCGCTGAACTCAGGGGGGAGTCACACTGGCGGCGGTCGATTGGCCGTACCCTAGGGGGTTTCTAGCTCAGCGGCGTCGGAGTTGGGGGCGAGGCGCAGGGTACGCACCGACCCAGAGTTGCCCAGCACCACGGGGTCTGCACCGTTGAACGACAGGGAAACGCCCCCGGCATTCCCCGTCGTGAAGACGAGGGAGTTTTCCGCTGTCCAGGTTTCTTTGTAGCCACTGTCGGAGGTGCCCTCATAGACGGTGCGGCCATCGGCCACCACGCTCAGCCAGGAGCGTTCACTGAGGCTGACGACGACCACGATGGGCGCTTCTGGGGCCACGGGTTCCGGTTCGGGTTCCGGCTCAGGAATCACAGGGGTTTCAGGCTCTGCTGGCGTGACCTCCTCCGTGGGCACTTCAGCGGTTTGAGGGTTTTGCCCTCGGTTCAGCACCATGCCAATACCGCCGCCAATCAGCACAATCGCCGCCACCATCAGCAGCCAGAGGGGAAAGCCGCCGCTCCGTCGATCCGGCACAGGAGCCATCGGCGGTAGAGAGGTAGACAGGGGCGCATTCTGCACCGTGGAGGCTGGAGCTTTGGCCGATTGGGGGGTGGCCGCTGCACGGGCCGCTACCGATGGGACAGGCTCTGGGGCGGGGATGGAGGCAGGGGTGGAAATCGGTTCAGGAGTGGAGATCGGCTCTGGGGCGGGGCTCAGGGGTGTTGCGGAGACAGGGGCTGGAGTGGGCTGTGGCGTGGGCTGAGGGATAGGCTTGGGGGCCGACTTGGGGGCAGGTTCTGGGGCCACAACGCCCTTGGTCATTGCCGGAGTGGCCACGCTAGAGTCTGTCATCATGGGCGGCGGCGTCACCACAAATTCTTGGGAAATGGCCTTGCCATCTAGCCCCAGAGCTTCTGCGTAGCGACGGATAAATCCCTGGATGAACACGGGCTCCGGCAGTTGATCCTCGCGCCCGGTTTCTAGGGCTTGCAGGAGGGCGGGGCGAATGAAAATTTGGTTGGCCAGGATATCGAGGGATAACCCCTGCTCCTGCCGCACTTGGCGGAGATGCGCCCCAATGCGCTGAAGTTGCTCGACCTGGGTAGGCGCTAAGTTTGCCACGCGACCTCACTGAACTCGGTGATGGATGACCAATCTAGGTAAACCTAGACGAAGTTATTCTAATGGATGGCGGTCGGAGATAGCCTTGGTTCATCCATCCTCTTTGGAGTTGGTCGCTAGCCCGTGGCGACATTATTCAATTAGTCTCTAGGAATATGCCGCTGGCCATCTGCCGGGGGCCATCCACATTCCCCTGGTGGAACTAACCCAGCGGTTACGGGAATTGCCCGCTAATTGCGACGTGGTGGCCTACTGTCGGGGGCCGTACTGCGCCTTGTCCCATGATGTGGTGGTGCTGTTGCAACAACAGGGCTTTACCGCCCTGCGGTTACAAGAAGGCTATCCCGAATGGAAAGCCGAAGGGTTGCCCGTCCAAGGCGAAAGACCCCATGAAAGTCGGTTCTTCCAGTCGGTTCTGAACGTGAAAGAGTGCTGAATATGTCCCCCAAAATCGCTCGTCTGGGGCTGCTGGCCCTGTTCGCTGGCGAACTCGCCCTAGCGTTGACCTATCGCCAGTTTGTTGATGCCGCCAGTCTAGAAAGCTGGGTGGCCCAAGCTGGAATCTTCGGCCCTCTGGTGTTTATGGGCCTCTATGCCGTCGCCACGGTGTTTCTGCTGCCCGGATCGGTGCTGACCTTGACCGGGGGTGCCCTGTTTGGCCCTGTTTGGGGCACCCTGTACAACCTCACGGGGGCCGTGTTGGGGGCTACTCTGGCTTTTTTGATGGCCCGCTACCTGGCGCTGGATTGGGTAGACCGTCGAGTGGGGGGCCAGTTAAAGCAGCTCAAACAGGGGGTAGAGGCGGAAGGATGGCGCTTTGTCGCCCTGGTACGCCTGGTGCCGCTGTTGCCCTTTAACCTACTGAACTACGGCCTGGGGCTTACCCGCATTCCGCTGACCCATTTTGTGCTGGCATCCTATCTCTTTATGCTGCCCGGTGCCATCGCCTACACCTACCTGGGCTATGCCGGACGGGAGGCGGTCGCGGGCAGCGAAGGCCTGATCCAAAAGGGATTATTGGCCCTATCGCTGGTGGCCCTGGTGGCCTTTATTCCCCGCCTGTTGGGGCACCTGCGTCCGATCCAAACCTCTGCCAACCATCGAGGAGAGACCCACCATGATTGAAGAGACCCTCCTGGCCCAAGAACCCCTGATTCGATCTGTTTTTTTCTTCGGCGTGTTAGGCATCATGGCCCTCTGGGAACGAATCGCGCCTAGTCGTCGCCTGTCGGTATCAAAGCCGTTGCGGTGGGGCAGCAATTTGGGGCTGGTGGTGCTGAATACAGTGCTACTGCGGGCCGTTTTCCCCCTGGCGGCGGTGGGGTTTGCGGCCATTGCGGCTGAGCAGGGCTGGGGCTTCTTCAACGTGCTGGCGCTGCCGAGTGGGCTGGCGATCCTACTCTCGGTGCTGGTGCTAGATTTAGTCATTTACTGGCAGCATGTGATGTTCCATGCCCTGCCCACCCTCTGGCGGCTGCACAAGGTTCACCATGCCGACCGCGATTTCGATGTCACTACTGGGCTACGGTTCCATCCCATCGAAATTTTCCTGTCCATGGGTATCAAAATTGCGGCGATTGCCCTGCTGGGTGCGCCCCCGGTGGCCGTGCTGATCTTTGAAATTCTCCTCAATGCCACCGCCATGTTTAACCACGGCAATGTGAGTTTGCCTCGCCCGGTTGATCGGTTGCTGCGCTGGTTTACGGTCACCCCCGACATGCACCGGGTTCACCACTCGGTGATTCCCCAAGAAACCAACAGCAACTACGGATTTAACCTGCCCTGGTGGGACTACCTATTCGGTACCTACCGAGCCCGCCCCGCCGAGGGCAACCAGGGCATGACGATTGGCTTGGCGGAGTATCAAAAAACCCTGCAAGTTGCCCAACTGCCCTGGATGTTGCTCCTACCCTTTGGGCGATAGGGCGATTCTTCACTCCTGCCCCTTGCCCATTTCCCTTGCGTTACCCATGGTTGTTGACATCGTTGACGCAGATGGTGGACGCAGGATGGTTAGCGCCGGGTTCTATCCCCCCGATGGACACCCTGTCCATCGGAATCCAGCGGCCCACGGGTAACGCCCAGCTTGCTTTCCAGCCTGAGGCTGCGCCAGAGTTGGGTGCCTGTAATTTGACCGTCCAAAAGCTGCTGATATTGCTGAATGGTGCGGCTGACCTGGGCTGGGGTTTCGTTGAGAAATTCTAGCCTCAGGGTTTGCGCCCCCAGGGAAATCAACCGCTGGGCATATTCCGCCCCAGTTTGGGCCACGCCGTTGAAGAGGGTATTGCGGCATCCGGCATCGGCCTGGAGGATGTGTTCGGTGCCCACCCGATCCCGCAGTTTGACTTGGTGGCTTTCGCAGGGACGGCCACAGTCGCGAAAATCCTTGCCATCCGACAAAAAGGCACAGAAAACGCAGTGCTCCATGTGGAACATCGGCATGTGCTGGTGCAGGGTGATCTCAAACCACTGGGGCGGAGCCGATTGCAGCAAATCCCCCAACTGGTCGGCATTGAGGTCGTAGGACGCCGTCACTCGTTCTAGGCCGTAGCGCTGAATGAAATAATCCGCCGTCAGAGCGTTGGCCACGTTGAGGGAAAAATCCCCGATGCAGCGCTGATCGGCAAAGTAGGCCAGGTGATCGTAGTTGCGGACGAGGTAGCCATCGGCCTCAGACCGTTTCACCTGCTCCAAAATGTAGGTTTCGCGGGGTTTGGTAATGCGCGGTGGTGCCACCCACAGGGTTTGCTTTTCGTGGCGGCGATTGGCCCGAAACCACTGCACCGTGGCCCGGTAGGTGGCGGGATTTTCCCATTCGCAGTAAATGGTCTCAATTCCGGCGGCAAGGGCAGCTTCGAGTTGGGCTTGGGTGCGGACGAGGACGGTGAGGGTGGGGGAGTGGGGGAGTCGGGAATCGGGAGTCGGGTAGGGGCGGGGTTCCCCCGTCCCCACAACATCGGGAGTCAGCAGAAGATCGGTCAGGGTCGCAGTCGAGAAAATTTGCCAGCGGAGGGGTTGGGCGCGTTGGTGGTCTAGGGTTTCGACGAGGGTTCGTCGCAGGCGGTTGAGTTCGCTGACGGGGAGCATCACGGAGCCGTTTAGGTGGTTGTCTAGGCGTCCTAAACGAAAAGGAGTGTTGCCCAGGCGGCCCAACTGCTGTTCTAGACGTTCCGTGTTGAGAGGATTGGCCTCGGCGGCGACCAAGGGCATAGCGGATTCCGCCTGAACGATGTGGCCGATTTCATCCTGGGCGGTCAACACTAGGGGTTGGCCGACTTCACCCTGTATCGTCACGGTAATGGGGCGCTGAAACTTGGGAGTGTCTCCGGCGTAGGTTTGCCGTAGTTCCTTATCCAGGGCGGGGTCGCTGGTCTTCCAAAGGCGATCTCCCACCCGAATGCGGCTAAAGTTCACCGCCTGTCGGCCAAATTCCAGCGCTACTTCCTTGCCCTTGGGGATGACCTGATAAATCCGGCCCCCTTCCTCCTGGGCGGCGGGCTTACCTTGGTCAAACACCACGCCATCTCCGGCTTTCAGGGGCGCTTTGGGCGTTAGGAAAACTCGCCCTTCGGCAATGCGGCTAACTCGACCGAGGTACACCCCCCGCTTTTTGCCAAACCGTCCGTGAACGAGAGCCTGGTTATCAATGCCCTCAAACCAGCCCGTATACAGCCCACGGGAAAAGGCCATTTCCAACTGATAGCGATCCTCAGCATTGGCCTGGGCAACGGTCGGGAGATCCCCCCTGCCCCCCTTACTAAGGGGGATCTGAGGCTGATTCAAAGTCCCCCTTCCCAAGGGGGATTTAGGGGGATCACCAGCCTTGGCCGCTAGTCCCCCAGTCTCTTGCACCCGATCTGGCTGAACGCTCTCTTGCTGGAATTCGTGAGTGACCCCAGAAAACGCCGTATCAATGGCGCGACGATAAATGCGGGTGACGTTGGCCACATATTCGGGCGTTTTGAGACGACCCTCAATTTTGAGGCAGTGAACCCCCACTTGGCCCAGGGCAGGCAGCACATCGAGTCCAGAAAGATCCTGAGGGCTCAGCAGGTATTGACGGTCGCCCAAATCCACCGTTTCTCCGTCGGCGATCAGGTCGTAGGCCATGCGGCAGGCTTGGGCGCATTCCCCCCGGTTGGCCGACCGTCCGCCCAGGGCTTCACTGGTGAGACACTGGCCAGAATAGGCGACACACAGCGCCCCATGGACAAACACCTCCAGGGGCATGGCGATGGCCTGATCCCGCAGGTGCTCCTGAATGCTTTGGATGTCTTGGATGGAACATTCCCGCGCCAGTACCACCAGTTGACAGCCCAGTTCCTCCGCAAAGGCCACCCCCGCCGCACTGGTCACGGTCATCTGGGTAGAGGCATGAATAGGGAAATCCGGCGACAGGTGCCGAATTAGCCGACACAGACCCACATCCTGCACAATCACCGCATCCACCCCGGCGGCGATGATGGTTTTGAGGTACTGCTCGGCCTCCGCTAGTTCCGCCGGAAACACCAGGGTATTGAGGGTCACGTAGCCCTTTACGCCACGGCGGTGCAGAAAGGTCATCAAATCGGGCAAGTCGGCCTCGGTGAAATTCTCGGCCCGCATCCGCGCATTAAACCGATCCAACCCAAAGTAAATGGCATCGGCCCCATTTTCCACCGCTGCTTTGGCGCAATCCCACTGCCCCGCCGGAGCCAGCAGTTCCGGCGGTTGGAGGTTGGGGGGAGCCATGCTCTCCGAGGCGACCCCAGGATTAGACCGCGAATTCGATGACGGCAAAGCGGACATAGAACTGACTAGAACGGGGTGAATCAACGCGGGGCAGGGGTGGTTTTTGGCTTTTGCCTTTAGTCCTCGCCTGGTTCTGGTTCGTAGGTAGAGGCGATGGAGAGTTCCTTCAGTTGGGCTTCGTCCACGCCGGAGGGGGCTTGGGTGAGCAAGCAGCGGGCCTGCTGGGTTTTGGGGAAGGCGATGGCATCGCGGATGGAGTCTTCTCCAGCCATCAGCATCACCAGGCGATCCACCCCGTAGGCAATGCCGCCGTGGGGTGGGGTGCCGTACTCGAAGGCTTCTAGCAAAAAGCCGAATTTGTCCTTGGCTTCCTCGGTGGTGAGGCCGATGGTGTCGAACACCCGCTGCTGCACGTCGGGCTGGTAGATGCGCAGACTGCCGCCGCCAATTTCGTAGCCGTTGAGCACCAGGTCGTAGGCCACGGCACGGGCGGTTTTGAGGTCGGCCACATCGTCGGGGTGGGGGGCGGTGAAGGGGTGGTGCAGGGCCTCTAGGCGCTGCTCGTCGGCGTTCCACTCAAACATGGGGAAGTCGGTAATCCACAGCAGGTTGAGTGTGCCTTCGGGGATCAGGTTCATTTCCTTGGCCACCGCCTGCCGCACCCGATCCAGAGTGGCGTTGACGATATCTGTCGGGCCAGCGCCGAATAGTAGGAGATCTCCCTCTTGGGCATGGGTACGGCTCAGCAATTCCTGCATCTTCTCAGCGGGCAGGTTGTCTTTAATCGCGCCGATGGTATCCACCGCGCCCTCGGCCCGCACCCGAATGTAGGCCAAACCCTTGGCTCCGGCATCGGCGGCAATTTTGAAGATGTCGCCACCGGGCTTGATGCGAACGTTGGAAATTTGCTCGTTGCCGCCGGGGATGGGCAGCACCTTGACGATGCCGCCATCGGACACTGCCCCAGAGAACACCTTAAAGCCGCAGTCCTTCACCAGGTCAGACACATCCACTAGTTCTAGGCCGTAGCGGGTATCGGGTTTGTCGCTGCCGTAGCGATCCAGGGCCTCGGCATAGGTGAGCCGGGGGAAGGGACGGGGAATCTCGATGCCCTGCACGGTTTTGAAAATGTGGGCCACCAGCGCTTCGTTGAGATCCAGAATCTCGTCCTGGGTCATGAAGCTCATTTCCATGTCGAGCTGGGTGAATTCTGGCTGGCGGTCGGCCCGCAGGTCTTCGTCCCGGAAGCAGCGAGCCACCTGGTAGTAGCGATCTACGCCGGACACCATCAGCAATTGCTTAAACAACTGAGGCGACTGGGGCAGGGCGTAGAATTCCCCAGGGTTGACCCGCGAGGGCACCAGATAATCCCGCGCCCCTTCGGGGGTAGAGCGCGTCAGGATGGGAGTCTCCACCTCCATGAAGCCTTCCTGGTCTTCCAAGAAACGCCGAATCGCCTTAATCACCTCATGGCGTACCCGCAGATTGTTGGCCATCCGCTCCCGCCGCAAGTCCAAATAGCGGTAGCGCAGGCGCAGGTCTTCCCGCACTGATTCCGAGTCGGCGGTGGACACCTGGAAGGGTAGGGGCTTGCGAACGGCGTTCAGCAGTTCAATGGAGTCCGCATAAATCTCCACCTCTCCGGTGGACAGCTTCGGGTTGATGGAACCCTCTTGGCGCTGGCTCACCCGTCCGACAATCTTTACCACATACTCGTTCCGCAGCGGGTCGGCCTGGGGATAGGACTCCGGCGTGCGTTCTGGGTCGCTGACAATCTGCACCACCCCGGTGCGATCCCGCAGGTCAACAAAAATCACGCCCCCATGGTCGCGGCGACGGTCTACCCAGCCAAACAGGGTAACGGTGCTGCCAATGTCGCTGGCTCGAAGGGTGCCGCAGTAGTGGGTACGCATAGACTAATGATGGGGTGGACGCAAAATTCAAAACCCTCCCATTATCTAGGATAACGGCGAAGACTGACACAGCCTTTCGCGGAAAGCAGCAATTCTCGGAATGATCTAAGGCACTCATGCCCATAGAGGCTCGTTGTTGTGAAAATCGCCTATGGGTGGCGATGGGGCTATCCATAGGTCATCGCTACCCATAGAAATACGCCAAACTAGGGGGCGATGGTGACCTTGTTGCGGTAGAAGGCGACGTAGCCTTTGATGTTGTTGGCGGCGGGCTTGGGGGCAGCGTAGTACCAGGCGGCTCCGGCGTTGACTTGGCCATCCACCACAAGGTCGTAGTAGTTGGCGGTGCCCTTCCAACCGCAGACGGTGGTTTGGGAGATGGGCTGGAAATAGTCCATATTTAGGGCGCTGGGGGGAAAGTAAAGGTTGCCCTCCACCGTTTCGCATTGGTCGCTTTCGGCGAGGACGACGCCGTTCCAGGTAACCTTGGCCATAGCTAAAGCGTTAATAAAGGACGAGGGTATTGATAACAATGATCTTTATTCTACGGGGTTTGGGAGGTCTGGCATGGGGCTAGAGCAACTGGCGCACCTGCGGATTGTGCTGGTGGAACCAGCGGGGCCGATCAATGTGGGGGCGACGGCGCGGGTGATGAAGAACATGGGGCTGCATCAGTTGGTGTTGGTGAACCCCCAGTGCGACCCAACCAGCACGGCGGCTTGGCGGATGGCGGTGCATGGTCAGGAGGTCTTGGCGGCGGCGCAGATTGTCAATACGCTGCCGGAAGCCTTGGCGGGTTGTCAGCGGGCGGTGGCCACCACCGGGCGTATCCATCCCCAGCGCCACGGCCTAGAAACCCCGGAGCAGGTGCTGCCCTGGCTGTTGTCTACCGATCCCCAGGTGCCTCGGCCCACGGCGCTGATTTTTGGCCCAGAGGATCGGGGCTTGAGCAATGAGGAACTCGTCTACGCCCAGCGCTGGATTCGGATTCCTGCCAGCGACGCCTATCCCTCCCTCAACCTGGCCCAGGCGGTGGCGGTGTGTGGCTATCTGCTGCACCGTCAAGCCACCGATCCCCTCGTTACCCTAGCGGCCCCCTGCCCACCGACTGCCGTTGACCCAATCGACGCAGCGGGGGATACAGCCGCTAGCCTGGATCAAATTGAAGGATTTCACCAAGACTTGGAAGCGATTTTGCTGAAGATCGGTTATCTTTACCCCCATACTGCCGCCAGTCGCATGGCTAAGTTGCGGCAATTGTTGCACCGGGCTGAACCAAATTCCCAAGAATTAGCTATGCTTAGGGGCATTTTGCGGCAGGTAAGTTGGGCGATTAACAGCGCCCCTCGTCCCTCCTAGGGGCTAGCCTGGGTCGCGGGTAAGCTTGCACGGGTCATTCTTGCACGGGTCATTTCGACGGTACAGCAGCACCACCATGGCACAGTACGACGACTTTTCTAACCCTCCCTCTCGACCTGGCTCCCCTGGCGAAGCGGGGCTATCGGCCCACGGCAACGGTGGGGCGAACGGTAGCGGACGGGGGCCAGACGCCGCCAACGACGAGGACTGGCGCTCTCGGTCTTCTGCTAATGCCCGTCGCCGCAACCAGTGGAGACAGTACAAACACATGACGCCCGATTTTGGCCAAGCCACGCCAGAACCCACCATCCCGGCCCCGTCGCCCACCACTCCAATGGCCCCCGCCCCTCACGCCTCGGCTAAGGAAGCGGCCCTGCCCAGTTTTCGGGCGAAGGGTAATGCGCCCCAGGGATCCAACCCAACCTACCCCGCCCCAACCCCAGCCCTGCGTTCGGTCGGGGCTCAGGGCTCCCGAACACCAATGACTAACGCCTCCATGGCCCACGGCCCAGAGGCTAGACTTCCCGCTCCTCGGCCCTATGGTTCCGGTGGTCAGTCGCCCAGTCTTCATCCCCACAGCGCCCCCCTAGGGACAGGAATGTCCAGTGCGGCGATTTCTCAACCCATTCCCCAACGGCCTCCCCAACGGCCTCCCCAGACCTCGGATAGGGGCACGGGATCGCCGAATAACATCACCCCACTGCGGTCACGGGATGGTCGGCGACGGTCAGCAGGGATGGTAACGGGGATAGCGGCGGCGGCGGCGGCGACCACCGCAGGGCTCGCGGCCTTGGCGGCTCCTCCCCGACCAGAAGCCAAGGCCACCCGCACTCGGCAATTTTCTCCCCAACGACGGCTGGCCAAGTTACCCCGGCCCGCCCTCTATATGATTCGGCTGGCCATTTTAGGGGTGGGGGTCGCGGCCATTGCGGGGACGTTGCTGTCGGTGCTCAGCCCCAGCAATGTCGCCTCGAATGGTAGCGTCGGCCCATCCCCCTCCGCCCCGGCCCAGCGGGGGAATTCCGCCAATGCGCTACCAGGGCAAGGGGCTACCACCATCGCCGCCATCCAGCCCAGTAGCGAACTCACCCGATTGAAAGCCCAGCTTGATCAACTGGCCACCCTCACCCCCGGCCTCACCCCATCGGTTTATGCCTTTGATATCGACTCTGGCCGCTATGTAGACCTCAACGGCACCCAGGCCGTAGCGGCGGCCAGCACCATTAAGGTGCCGATTTTGGTGGCCTTTTTGCAGCAGGTGGATGCCGGAAACCTGGCCCTCAACCAGGCGGTGGTCTTGCAGGAACAGCACCTCGCAGGGGGATCGGGCACCCTGGCCAACGATGCCATCGGTAGCGAATACACCGCCCTAGACGTGGCCACCCGCATGATCATCCACAGCGACAACACGGCCACCAATATGATGATCGAAGCGCTGGGGGGGCAAGAAGCCCTGAACCAGCAATTCCTCACCTGGGGGCTAGAATCGACGGTGCTGCGCAACCCCCTCCCCGACCTGGAGGGCACCAACACCACCAGTACCCACGATCTGGCTCTGCTGATGGCCCTAGTGGATCAGGGTGACCTCCTCAGCCGACGGTCGCGGGAGCGGTTGTTCAGCGTCATGCAGCGCACCGTTAACCGCAGCCTGATTGCCTTTAGCCTCACCGATGGATCCCTAGTGGCCAACAAAACCGGAGATATCGCCCTCGCCCTGGGGGATGTGGCCTTGGTGGATACCCCCAACGGCAACCGCTATGCCCTGGCGGTGATGGTACAGCGCCCCAACAACGATGGCCGCGCCAGCGAACTGATTCGCCGTATCACCGAGACCGTGCATCGGGAACTGAACCAGCCCATTGCCCCGGTGGGAGGACGACCCACACCCCCCGATGGGGCCGCTGATGGTGAGGCGAACCCTACTCCCGACGATGGTGAGGCAAACCCTAGCCCCGACGCCGAGATGAGCCCTAGCCCCGATGGTGAGGCAAACCCTAGCCCCGACGCCGAGGCAATCCCCCCCGACGCCGATTCCTCCGGCGACCTGGAGCCCGCCCCCATCCCCGACGAATCCGAGCGGCCCAATTCTGCCCCCAGCGGCGACCAAATTCCGCCCGGTTAGGTTTTGCCGCCTAGCCTTGTGGGGGCGCTGGCCGTGGCGCGGGCCTCCGAGGGGATCAAGGCAATCCCATTGAGAGATGGGGCATTCCCGCCTTGCTTTGCCCCACCATTTGCGAAGAGATGTTACAGGTGAGCGGCTGGTCTTAGTTTTGTGTCGAAATTAGGCACACTAAGGCCAGCACTCTGTAACCTCTGATACATGTTTTCAGTTTGGTCTCGATCTCTTTCGTCCCATCCCCTGCGGCATCTCCCCCTCCGGGTGTGGTTGGTGGTGCCCTTCGTGGTGCAGATTACAGCGGCGGTGACGGTGACGGGTTGGTTGACTCTGCGCCACGGAGAACAGGCGGTAAACCAGGTGGCGAGCCAGTTGAGGACGGCGGTATCCCAGCAGATTGAGCAGGAGTTGAACGCCTTTTTGGCGACGCCTCATTTAATTAACCAACTCAACGACGATGCCATTCAACTGGGACAGGTGAATCCCAACGACCCGGAAGACCTTTTCCGCCACTTTTCGCAGCAGTCCCAGCAGTTCCCGACGGTAGACTCGATTTTCTTTGGCCATGTCAATCACGAGTTTATTGGCCACAGCAACCTTGGCCCCAGCCAACATCAGCGGATGCGGGGGGGGCCATCCTTAGGTGGCGCGGTGCAGTTTTCCACGGTGGACGATAACGGCGACATCCAAACCATTCAGCAAACCACACCGGGATGGGACACCCACACCCGGCCCTGGTATTTGGCGGCCATGCGGCAGGGGGGGCCAGTGTGGGGCGAGGTGTTTTCCTACCAGGCCCATCCGGTCTTGGCATTGCCTACGGCCCGCCCGGTCTACGATGCCGAGGGCGAGTTGCTGGGGGTGTTGGGCAACAATTTCTTTTTATCCCAAATCAGCGATTTCCTCGCCACCATAACGATTAGTGAGCATGGTCAGGCGTTTATCCTGGATCGCAAGGGGTTAATTGTGGCCAGTTCCACCCTGCCCGATCCCTTTGTGGTTGTCGAGGATCGGCCCCAGCGCCTCTATTCGGTGACCAGCCAAGATCCACTGATTCGGGCCAGCAGTCAGTTTTTGCTACGGCAATACAACGGCTACCTGGCGGATGCATCGGCCCCTCAACAGCTTGAGTTTCAGTGGGATGGACAGCGCCAGTTTTTAGAGGTGGTGCCCTTTCGGGAGCAGGCCGGACTGGATTGGCTGATTGTGGTGGTGGTGCCAGAGCGGGATTTTATGGCCACCATCGAAGCCTCCCGACGCTATACCCTTCTGTTCTGCCTGGTGGCCTTTGCCGTGGCCCTGGGGCTGGGGCTGCTAACTAGCCACTGGATTGCCCAGCCCATTTACCGGGTAAGGCGAGCCGCCCAGGCCATTGCCCAGGGGGAACTCCACCAACACCTGCCACCCTGCCGCCTGAATGAGCTAGAGCAACTGGTGCTGGCGTTTAATACCATGGCCCACCGGGTTGCCACCACCGTCCAAGATCTCCAGCGATCTAAGGCCGACCTGGAATCGGCGAATGTTGAAATTCAGCAGCAGTCGGCTTGTTTTCGGCTGATGGCGGAGAATATGACCGACTTGGTTTGTCTCCAAACCCTAGAGGGCCAATTTCTCTATGTCAGCCCCTCGGTGGAATGGATTTTGGGTTACCAGCCCAGTGAACTTGTGGGAACTTGCCTGTGCGACTGGGTGCATCCCGCCGATGCGCCCACCTGCTACCAGTCAGGGCAGCGCCAGGTACTCGCCGGGGAATCCACCAAAACCGCCTACCGGATGCGCCACAAGCTTGGCCACCACATCTGGATCGAAACCCTCACCCGCCCCATCCTCAGCGATCTCGGTGAGGTGATTCAAATCCAAACCGCCTCCCGCGATGTTACCGAAACCATGCGGATGCGCAAACAGCTACAGCACGATGCCCTCCATGACAGCCTCACCGGACTGCCCAACCGCAAACTTCTACAGGATCGCTTGGATGTGGCCCTCCACCGCGCCCGCCGCCATCCGCACTATCGCTTTGCGGTGCTGTTTTTGGATGTGGATCGGTTTAAGGTGGTGAACGATAGCCTCGGCCACCTGATTGGCGACGAACTGCTGATTGAGATCGCCAGTCGCCTGCGGAGTGTGGCCCGTCCTGCGGATCTAGCGGCCCGCCTGGGGGGCGATGAATTCATTCTGCTGATGGACGACGTGGCCGATCTGACCGAGGTGATTGGTCTGGCGGAAAAAGTCCTCGCCACCCTGCGCGATCCCCTGCACCTCAGCAGCCAGGAGGTGTTTGCCACCGTCAGCGTCGGCATTGTGATGGGGGATGCCACCTACACCGATGCCTCCGAACTGCTGCGCGATGCCGACATTGCCATGTATCGCGCCAAGCACAAGGGCCGCGACGGTTACGAAGTGTTCAACAGCGCCATGCATGCCCAGGCCATCACCCGACTACAACTGGAAACGGAACTGCGGCGTTCCCTGCTGGAACATCCCGAAGAATTTATCCTCCACTACCAGCCCATCGTCGATTTGGCCACCGCCGCTGTCCAGGGTTTTGAAACCCTCGTGCGCTGGCAACATCCCCAACGCGGTCTGGTGTCCCCCAACGAATTCATTCCCCTCGCCGAAGAAACGGGCCTGATTGTGCCCCTCAGCTATCACCTGATGGAAACCGCCTGTCGGCAACTGCGCACCTGGCAGGATCACTACCCCCAGGCCCAAGGTCTGACCATTAGCGTCAACCTCGCCGCCATGCAGCTCCATAGCCCCAGCTTGCTAGCCCAAATTGACGCCATCCTCACCCACACCGGGCTGAACCCCCAATCCCTCGTCCTCGAAATCACCGAAAGTATGCTGATCGACGACATCCAGGCCACCCTAGCCGTCCTCCATGCCCTGCGCCAGCGATCCATCGCCCTCAGCATTGACGACTTCGGCACCGGATACTCTTCCCTCAGCTACCTCTACCAATTCCCCATCAACCACCTCAAAATTGATCGTTCCTTCGTCAGCCAAATGCAGACCAGCCCCCACCACTACAAAATCGTCGAAACCATCATCACCCTGGCCCACCAGCTCAGCTTTACCGCCATCGCCGAGGGCATCGAAACCGAGGCCGACCGACAAATCCTCCAGCAACTCAACTGCGACCTCGGCCAAGGCTACTGGTTTGGCAAACCCCAACCCGCCACCGCCATCGAGGCATGGCTAAGTCAAACTCTCGACCAGACCTGCCTCGGTGCTGTTTGTAACGTCTAGGGGCAGGGGCTAGTGCTTAGTCAATAAAATGATGACGAGTAGGGAGGGTAAGATTAAGTCA
>JBBAWV010000010.1:0-27594 GCA_040396995.1 Nodosilinea sp.
ATTAGCCTGCCTAGGAAGTTCATAATCAGTAACACACCCAGTCAGGGAGAGCCAGACTCTCACCAAAACTATGTTGCTCGGCATCAGCAAGGGCGGGCAGGGGCGGGGGGTGGCGATAGTTAATACGACTCAAATAGCACCTCCGATGATAGATTCCCGCCAAAATAGCCTGGAGATCCAGCACAATTGGAGCACCGTTAGGGCGCAAGGAAATTGGTCGATGGGGCAGCGAATATTAGGATATCCGTCCCCATCTACAGGGTTGATTAGGATTGGGGCGAATCTACAGGCTAGCGGGTTCCTTGCCAGAGAACACGGGGGCAATGGTGCTGAGCTTCAGTTCGGGGTGGTCGCCTGCAATTTGTTGACAGTTCCACTCGTTGCGGAACAACAGCACCGGGCGATCCCAGCTATCTTTGACCACCACGGTGTTGAACAGCCGCCCCGCTTTTTCTAAGGCTTCCCAGCCGCCTTCCACCCAGCGAGCCACGGAGTAGGGCAGTAGTTCTAGGGTGGTGTCTACGTTGTATTCGTTTTTCATGCGAAACTGCACCACCTCAAACTGAAGCTGGCCCACCGCCGCCAGGATTGGATCGCGCTTGGATTCGTCGGCGGAGAACATAATCTGCACGGCCCCCTCTTCCCGTAGTTCTAATACGCCCTTTTGAAACTGCTTGTATTTGGAGGGGTTGGGGTTTTTTAGGTAGGCAAAAATTTCTGGCGAAAAGCAGGGAATGCCTTCGTACTCTAAGCGCTGGCCCTGGTAGATGGTGTCGCCAATGGCAAACACGCCGGGGTTATTCAGGCCGATCACATCGCCGGGATAGGCTTCTTCCAAGGATTCTCGGCCCTGGGCAAACAGCTTTTGGGGGTGAGACAGGCGCACGGTTTTACCAGAACGAGCATGGTTCACCACCATATCCTTCTCAAACTTGCCGGAACAGACCCGCACAAAGGCGACTCGGTCGCGGTGTTTGGGATCCATATTGGCCTGGAGCTTGAACACAAAGCCGGAAAAGTCTTCGTGGGTGGGGGACACTTCGCCAATGGTGCTGTCGCGGGAGGTGGGCTTGAGGGCGTAGTCCAAAAAGGCATCCAAAAACAACTGGACGCCAAAGTTGGTCATGGCGCTGCCAAAGAACACGGGGGTCATTTGTCCGGCGTGGACGGCCTCTAGATCCAGTTCCGGCCCCAGTTCTTCGATGACTTCGAGTTCTTCTTTGAATTGATAGTAGAGGTCTTGGTCTAGCAGGTCTTCGATGCGCGGATCGCCCAAGTCAACGACCGTGTCCTTTGCGGCGCGGCTACCATGGGCGGTGCGCTCAAACAGGTGAATTTGGCGGGTGCGGCGGTCGAACACGCCCTTAAACCGTTCCCCCATGCCAATCGGCCAGTTGACGGCGTAGGTCTGCAAATCCAGCCGCTGCTCAATTTCGTCTAGCAGTTCCAGGGGCTCGCGGGCGGGCCGATCCATCTTGTTGAAGAAGGTGAAAATCGGCAGCGACCGCATCCGACATACCTCAAACAGCTTGAGGGTTTGGGGTTCCAGACCCTTGGCCGCATCCTCCAGCATTACCGCATTGTCCGCCGCCGCCAGGGTGCGGTAGGTGTCTTCACTGAAGTCTTGGTGACCGGGGGTATCCAGCAAATTGATGGTGTAGCCGCCGTAGGCAAACTGCAACACCGTGGAGGTAATGGAAATCCCCCGCTGTTGCTCCAGTTCCATCCAGTCCGAAGTCGCGCTGCGCTGGGCCCGTTTGGCCTTCACTGCCCCCGCTTCTTGGATGGCACCCCCGTACAGCAGTAGCTTTTCCGTCAGCGTGGTTTTCCCGGCGTCGGGGTGGGAAATGATAGCAAAATTGCGCCGTTGCTCCACGGCTTTGGCAATTTCGGCGGCGGGCAGAGCAGCGGCATGGGTCATGGAACAGGTCGCCTGGTAACGGAAAAATAAGGTAGAACAGCTATCTTAGCTGTCCGATGAGCGGTTTGAGCGGCAGGCCAAAGGCTGACCCCGCCCAACAAACTTCCATCGATTCAAGCGTCGATAAAGAGAATCGATACTTGAATTGGGACTTTAGCGTTCATCGCTGTTCTACCCATTGTAATTTCTACCCATGGTAATTAAGGCGGGTTCCTGTTGGGTTCGGGGCATCAATAGCTCAATGGCGGCTCAATCACCTCCACCAGGCCGCTTTGGCCGTTGAGGCGCACCCATTGGCCATTGTGCAGGCGGTCGGTGGCGTGGGCTACATCCATCACCGCTGGAATGCCGTACTCGCGGGCAATAATCGCTCCGTGGGAAAGACGGCCCCCCACTTCGGCAATCAGCCCCTTGGCTCTGGCCAGCAGCGGCGTCCATCCGGCATCGGTGTAGGGCACCACCAAGATGAAGGGAGTCGCCCCTACTTCTACGGTTTCCAGGTGGGTCATCACCCGCACCGGGCCTTCCACAATTCCGGCACTGGCTCCGATGCCCTTGAGGGACTGCAACCCGTCGGCCTGGGGGGCCAACAGCATGTGTTCCAGAACAGGGGGATCGTTGCCAAATACCAGGTAGGGTACCTGTTGCCGCTGGCGATCTTGGTCGAACTGCTCTCGGCGGGTACGAATGCGGGCGCGGAGGGCGTCCCAACTGGGGGGATGATCGGCCTGGAGGACGGCCTGGATTTCTTCGAGGGTGAGGAAGAAAATGTCTCCGGTTTGGGACAGGTTTTCCGCCTGAATCCATTGATGCTCTAGGGCCAAAATGCTCCAGCGCAGTTCCGCCAGCAGCCGATTGTAGAGGGTGTTCACCTGGCCCTTGAGGTCAAACCGTCGCTGGGCCAGATCCAGCAGGGGGCCACCGGATTTGTCATTTTTCGGTGTCTCTGGGATGGGCTTAGACGGCGGCGGATGCAGCACAAACTGGGCCAGCAGTTCGCGCACGGGGGCAGGGTTTTCGTGCCAGGTGGCCACGGCAATGTCGGTGCCCACGGGGCTAAGGTAGCCGTATTCTTCAATGAAATGATTCAACTGGGCCAGAATCATCTCGCCGTCGGGGGTTTCCGCTAGGGCCGTCATTAGAGAAGACCCGTTGGTGATGGTTTTGAGCTGTTCGGCGGAAAAGATTTGGCGGGTTTCTGCGGCCAGGGCGCGCAGGTCTTCCACGGCGGCCACTTCGGCGTTTTGGCGGGCATCGAGGGCTTCTTCGGCCACCCCCAACACCGCACGGCGCAGGGCAAAACTGAGGGGAGCCATGATGTTGTAGTAGGTGACGTGGCGCAGCAGCACCAGCACGTCTTCGATGCGATCTAGCAGTTCTTCGGGACTCAGGGTTTCGCGGCGCACCATGGCCAGCGCATTGAGGCCAGCGGTGAACAGGGTGGAATTTTCTCGCTCAAAGTCCACCCACAGGCGGCGTTCGCGGTTCAGCAACCGCAACAGTCCGGGGAATGCTTTGAGGGTAGCAGTCAGGGGCGGACGGCTAAATTTGGCCCCACGGGTGAGGAACTCTAGGCTGTCCGCAGGCAAGCCCATGCGCAGAAAAATATCCCCTAGCAGGGTGGCATTGAAGTAGGCGTAGGCGTGGTGCAGGGTGGCGGTTTCGGTGAAGTCCAAATCCTTCGCCTGGTTGCCGAGCACCACGGTAAAAATTTCGCCCCACACGCCGCAGGTGAGGGGGCGGTTAATCGACCAAGTCAGGGGCCGAATTGCGCCAGGGATGACCTCGGCGGCAATTTTGCGCGTCCACAGGGGCCGCAGGGTGGTGATGGGGCGGCTCTGCAACAGCCACAGGGTTTCCCCGTCGTAGCTCCATTCAATATCTTGAGGGATGCCCTGGTAGCGGGCCTCTAAATGGCGGGCCAGGTAGGCGACCTGTTGCAGGAGACGGTCGGGGGTTTGGCCTTCGCCCTCCACGGTCAGGGTGAGGGCATCGGGCAAAATCCAGCTTTCGGCGGGTTCCATCTCCGTGGCCGAGGGGATGTCGTTGGGCTGCACCATCACCCGGTACTGCTCCGGCGTTTCTTGGCCAGAGACCACCCGTTCCGCCCCACCGGGCAGGGCTTCAATCACCACCGCATCGCCACAGCGGGCAATGGGATCGCGGCTAAAGGCCACCCCAGAAAATTGGCCAATCACCTGCTGCTGCACAATCACCGCCATGGCCCGCTCTGGCAGGGCGTTATCCTGGCGATACTGCACGGCGCGAGGATTGTTGTAGGCCGCAAAGCAGCGCACCAGCGCCAGGGAAAGCTCTTCCTTGGTGGCGATGTTCAGGTAAGACTCGTAGATTCCCGCCGCCGACACTAGGCCAGAATCCTCATCCTGGGCGGAAGACCGCACCACCACGGGCTGACGCGGTGAGGGATCGGTGATATCCAACAGCGCCGTCGGGTCATCTCCCGCCTGCAACACATACCCAGGGGGGACGGGGTAACCCCAGGCCCGCAGTTGCCCTAGGGTCGCGGCCTTGGGGCCAAACTGGGTGGGGTCGAGGGGCCGATCCAGCGCCACCAGCCCCCGATCTCCCTGAAAAAAACGAAACATGGTGCGAGACTCCAAACGTCCCCCCTCGGTTGGGAGGTCTAAATCATCGGGCAGCTTTTGGTAAATCCAGGCGATTAGCCCGCTGAGGCAGGCCACCGCCAACACCAGGGGGCCATCGTTGGGGTGGCGCAAGGCCGTCAAAATCGGCAGCAACACCAGTACCAACAGCCGCCCCTGCCGCCGCTCTCGGAAGATCGTAAACCCTAGGCCGCTAATCAACCAGGTCAACAACGATGTGACCCAATCATGCACCACAAAGCCCCACACCACGTTGGTGGTGCCTGCCCCCTTGGCAAACCAGTAGCGCCCCATCACCAGGCCAATCAGGGCGAGGATCTCCCACACCGGATCCGCCGGAAAGTAATGCCGCGCCAACAGCACCACGGAAACGCCCTTCGCTGCCTCCAGCAGCACCGCCGCAATGCCCGCCACCTTGCCGCCGTGGTAAAACGCCGCCGACACCCCCACATTGCCCGTCCCCACCTGGGACAGCCGCTTCCCCGATACCCAGCGCGTTACCCACCCCGTCAGCGGCAACCCGCCCACCACAGGGGACAACACCAAAATCAACAGCGCACCCCAAACCTGGGTGAGAGTCACAGCCATAGCAAAACCGAGAGGTTAGGGTGAGAGCAAAGCTGGATTATAGGGTACCAAACCGACGGCACTGCGCCCATTACACCTAGGGCTGGGAGGCCGTCGATTTTGCCAACGCCCCTGACCCTAGGGAAGGAGTGGACACCGATCCAGGGGGGGAATCTCCCCATGGCGGGTAACCTGCGAGACGGCAAAGGAGAATGAGTGCCCTGGGCAAGGTGACCCACCCAACCCAGGCTACTTCGGTGGCCCCTTGGGGGTGGCGGCGAGGTGAGCTTGGAGATCCCGTTGTACCTGTTGATAGAGGGTATCGGATTCACCACGCAGGCCGATGATGCCATAGACCTGAACGGCTTCCTTCTCCCGTCCGGCGACGAAGTGAGACCCATGATCCACGGCGACGACATCCCCCTGCACGAGGTCGTGGAGGGGGCGGGTAATCAGGAGGTCGGTGCCCACTTTCTTGGTTAGGCTTTCGATGCGGCTGGCCACATTGACGGTGTCGCCAATGGCGGTGTACTCCAGCCGTTGGGGCGACCCCACATTGCCCACCACCAAGCTGCCATAGCTAATGCCGATACCGTTGAACAGGGGTGGCAATCCTTCGGCCTGCAACCGCTGACGCAGATCGGCGAGGGCAACCCGCATTCCCAAAGCGGCACGGACAGCGCTGAGGGTGTCTTGTTTGGCCCCTTGGGAGGTGGGCGCGCCAAATTCCGCCATGATGGCGTCGCCAATGAATTTGTCGATGGTGCCCCGTTCGGCCAGGATGGCCGTCACCATGTCATTGAAATAGGTATTCAGCAGTTGGACGGTTTGTTCGGCCCCCAGTTGGTAGGATAGGCGGCTAAAGCCCCGGATATCGGAAAACAGCACCGCCGCCTGTATTTGTTGGCCCACGCCCAGGCTGGTGAAGTCTTCCGGTTGGCTCAAAATTTCCTTCGCCACCGCTGGAGACACGTAGCGTTCTAGGGTGCGGCGCAGGCGTTGTTCCTCAAGGCGATCTCCAATGGCCCCCGTAGCGATGTAGGCAATGCCCCCCATGCCCAGGCAGGCGACTGGAATAGCGAGGGGCACCAGTTGACCCGGTGGCCCCATCGCTAGCAGGTAGGCGGTGGCCCCCCAGAGGGTGATGGCCGTACCAAAGCCCAGCAACCGGGGTAGCGGCTGGCTGAATCGATAGCCCACCCCTAGGCCAAGGCCGCCGATCAGCAACCCTGAGAGGATCCCCCGCAGGATGGCATTATCGAGAGGCTGGTTCAGGGTGTGGCCCTCCAGCATGGCGGCCACGGTTTGGGCATGGATCTCCGGCCCCGGCATGGTGTTATCCATGGGGGTGCGGTGGATATCTTGCAGAGAAACGGCGGTGGGGCCAATGATCACCAGCTTGCCCGAAAACTGATGGCGATAGCGTTCCCAGTTGTCGGGCTCTAGCACGTTGGCAAAAGGCAACGTGGGAATCGTGCCCCCCGGCCCGTAGAAAAAGAGTTGCTCACTGGGCCAGTCGGGATCGGGCTGACCTGCCGCCTGAAGGGTGGCGGTGGCGAAGGCGGGTAGGGTGTCTACAAAGCCGTGTTGCTGGCGCAGCTTGGCTAAGACAACCTCTGGGGCCAGTCGAATCTGGCCATCGGTGTCGGGGGCGATGTTGATTAATCCCTGGTGAACCGCCCCCTGGAGGACGGGGGTGAGCAGGGTGGTAAAGCCCCCCCAGTCCGTCGGCGAGGCGTCGTAGAGGGCCGCTAGCACCACCTGATCACCCCATTTAGCCAGGGTGGCTTCTAGGGCGGCATCGTCCGCTGGGCCATAGATGCTGGGGTCGAGAAACAGCACATCCACCGCCACCGCCCGCGCTCCGGCCTCCAACAGGCGATCAATGGCGATGGCGTAGGCTTGGCGCTGCCAGGGCCAAGATTCGATGGGAGCCAGATGGGGATAGCGTTCTGGGCTTCCGGAATAGATGCTGCCCTGGCTGAGGGAATACTCATCGATGGCCAAAATCACCACGTCTGGGGGCGGCGGAATTGGCCCCCGCAGCCGCCACAGCACCGACTGCCCATAGCCCTCGGTGCGCACAATCCAAGGGTGCTGGGACGATAGGGCAATGGCCCCAAACATGGCACAGCTGATCATCAGCCCGTGGCCCAACTGCGAAAAAAGCCGACTTGACTGCGCCACTCGCTCACCTCCCAGGTTTGTCCCGGTGTTACTGCGATCTTGTTGACGGTTGGTTCACGATAGTTGGCTCAAGGCGTCCACTGATTGACGGCCCTCATTGACCAACAACTCTTGACTAACCACAACCGTTCTACGGCCAAATCAGGGTGAAGTCCATCACGAAATTGGGTAACACCGGATCGCCGGAGAGGGTATCTGGGCGATGGAATTCCTGCACGGGCTGATCGGGGCCATAGGTATAGACCCGCTGTTGTTCAGGGTCAATGAGCCAGCCCAACTGGGCACCATTGGCCAGATATTCTGCCAATTTGGCGTGTAGGGTGGCAATCTCGTCGCTGGGGGACTTGAGTTCCAGCACAAAGTCGGGGCAGAGTGGGGCAAAGCGGTGGCGTTGCTCTGGGGAAAGGCATTCCCAGCGAGCTTGTTCTACCCAGGCGGCATCGGGAGACCGAATCGCGCCATTGGGAAGGGTGAAGCCAGCGGAGGAGTCGAAGGTGACACCGAGCTTGGTCTGTCGATTCCATTGCCAGAGTTGGGCACTGAGGCTCAAATTTTGACGACCACTTTCACTTCCGGCGGGAGCCATGGCAATCAATTCTCCTTGGGCGGTGCGTTCCAGGCGGAGGTCAGGATTTTGCTGACAGATTCGCTCAAACACCTCATCGGTAAGCTGGAGCGTGGGGCGCAGGGTGAGGGCAATCATCGGCTTGTCCTTGCAGGAGAATCACGTTAGGGCGAGGAGACCTCGCCCCTACGGGTGGATTAGGCGGATCGCTTGGCGTAGGCGGCCATGGGTTCTTTGATGTAGCGAATGTAGAGGTGCTTGAAGGTAGACCGCACCACCCTAGGCATCCCAAAGTCGATGGGCAGGAGCTGATCCGGCAAGCGCCAGTTCTCTACGCGCAGGTCGGCGGGGGTGAGGGCGGGGAAGGTGAGGTCTTCCCAACTGGGGCAGTAGCCTAGCCGTAGGGATTGCGCCACCGTGGGCACGGTTTGGGGATCTACGCCCAACACCTCCACCATGGCCCGATCCACCGCAAACACGTCGGCACTGGCCGCCAGTACACCCAATTCCCTCGGATCGCCGCCGCTGGGGCCGTTGCCCTCGTGGCCAAGGATGCCGTCCACAATGGTGAGGGCAGGGTTAACGAGTCGGGCGGTTTCCACCAGCATGGTGCCAAAGCGCTCCACGTCTTTCCCGGCTTCCATGTGCCACCAGGCTTTCATCTTGCCGGGAACACAGCCAAACAGGTTCTTCGCCCCCAGGGTGACGGTGAGCTGAGCGTGGGACTTCACCTTGGGCAGGTTGATCACCACATCCGCCTCCATGGCTTCCTTGGAGAGGCGCAGGTGGTCAAAGGCGGGGTTATCGGTGGCGTAGCGGTGGCCGTGCAGTTCCACAATGGGCAAATTCAACTCTTGGGCTAGGGGCAGCAGACCGTTAGCCTTAGCGACCCCGTGGGCCGTGCCAAAGGCGGGGCTATCTCCCAAAAAGGGTTTGCCCCCTGCGGCCTGCACCATTTGCGCCACCACATAGACCACCTCTGGTCGGGTGGTACATTCCTGGGTGGGTCTGGCCCCTGTCAGCAAGTTGGGCTTCAGCAGCACTCGATCCCCCGGCTTCACAAATGGGGCCATCCCCCCCAGGGGTTCGAGCAGGGCTTCCATAGACTGCCGCAGGGCAACTAAATCGTAGGACTGGGCACGAATAAGACTGACCGGAACCGACATCGGCATTATCCTTTTTGAACCGGGGACCTCTGAACACATCCTGAACTGGGGAAACCTGAACAGGAATAATCTACCGACTACCATAACGCGCCAAAGCCAGGAATCGTCCCAGGGCCAGGGCGGGGGACGGTTTTACAACCCCTGCACAATGGCCCAAACCTCATCGGGGGAATCGACTCGAAAAGCGTTCATCCCTGCGGCCTTGGCCGACTCCACATTGCGGGCACCGTCGTCAAAAAAGGCGATGGTGTGAGCAGGGGTGTTGAGGTGGGTGATGACATGGTTGAAAATGGCCGCACTGGGTTTCATATAGCCCAATTGGTAGGATAGAAAAAGTTGGTCAAAGGTTGGGAAAAAGTTGTAGCAACGGCTAAGTTTTTCGTAGTGGGCGGGGTTAGTGTTCGACAATAGGGATAGGTGAAATCGTGCCTTAATATCCTGTAAAACAGTTTGGCAACGAGGCAGAGGTTCCTGCACCAGTTCTAGAAATTCTTGCTGAAAAAAGACGGGATCGATATCGAGATCAAACTCCTGCAAAAATGCCTGGGTAAACTGGTCAAACGCCGTGCGACCCGACTCAAAATCCACCGTACTCGAAGAACTAATCCACAGATGATGGAGTTCCTGGAGGGGCAGATCACGACCGAGCAAGCCCTCCATCCGCTCCCGCCACTGCAACCCCACTAGCACGCCACCCATATCCAACACAATGTGCGTAATCATCTCGCCCGCATCACTCCCTAACACTGGGTCTCCCTCATCCCACTGTAGCCCCAGACGGCAGTTGTATCTGTTAATAACGAAAATTGAATTTTTATCAACCACTAATGGTAGCCTGTCAGGCGAGTCAGAGCCCTCAACCCTATTAGCCACAGCACTTGTCGCCCTCTTTTGCTGGGATGGAAGCCCCTGGGAGTAACACTCTCGAAAGAATAGTTCACAGTTTGGCGCGGCAAAGTTCGATAGGCTGAAGACATCGATACCTTCTGCCCAAAACGCTACGCCTTGGGTCTATCCATACGTTCTAGGTCAAGCCGCCATGAGTACGCTATCCAACCCCAGTTTGAAATCCGTCAATTGGTTTGGGGTCGTTCTGTTTTCCCTAATGTTTTGGTTTAGTGCGAGTTTGCTGATGGATTTTGTGGTCATGCCCGGTTTATTTGTCACGGGCATGATGAGCCAACCCGACTTTGGCACCGCTGGTTACTCGCTGTTTTGGGTGTTTAACCGCCTAGAACTGGTCTGTGGTGCGTTAATTCTCACAGGGCTGCTGGTCACCCACCAAGCCCGCACCGACCATACCGTCATGGACAGCGGCATTCGCAGCCGTTGGGCTATTGAACTAGGTCTCGGGTTACTCGCCATTGTGCTAACCATGACCTACGTCCTTACTCCGGCCATGGGTGCCCTTGGGGTATCCCTCAACGCCTTTGAAACGGCCACCGTTCTGCCCGCTGGCATGAACCAACTGCACCTGCTGTACTTTGGCCTAGAAGCGCTCAAACTCCTGGGCTGTGGCCTGTTGCTGAAGCTCTACTTCCACGACCTCCAGGTATCTGGCGAAGCTTAATCGACCCTTGGGGATCTGCGGATGCCGAGGTTCCAGCGCCCAAAGTCACTTCTACGGCTTTGGGCGTTTTTTGTGGCTAGATACTCTCAGCGCACCATAGCCGCACCATAGCAATAGAAAGTCTTCAACTCTAGAGCCCCAGCCGCCCTTTACACTCGTGGTAGGGTTCAACATAGCCATTGGGTAGAGGAGCATGATGCAAACCGACCACCAACTCCTGCAAGAACTACAGCAAAAGCAGCAGCAACTAGCCACCTTTAGGGCCGCGTCTGGAGCCGAGCTGCAAGCCCTGCTCGATCAATACGACTGGGGGCTGATCTCGGGGGCTGGGCATAATGGGTTGCCCCTGGTCACCCTACGGCTCAACCATCGGATTGCCCTAAATGACCCGGCCCTTTTAGACCTAGCGGAACAGGCCGAACTCACCTGGGGGCCAGTGGACTTTGCCCTGTTTTCGGGGGAAACCCACGAGCCCCTGCGCGTCCTCAGCCAAACCCTGCTCGATCAACGTTGGCGCTGGCGGCAATCCCAGCCCTAACCCACATTTAGATCACCCCGATTCCTAACCCCAAAAACGGTAGGGGAGAGGTCTCCTCGCCCACGGAATACCGGAGGTCAACGGGTCAGCTTTCGTACCATAGCCACAGCCGGGGCTTCACCGCCGGGAACTCACCTTGAGGGATGCCTAGAGTAGGGTTACCCTCAGGGAGCCGCATTGCGGCGCGGGTCGCCATAGCGATAGTCAAGGGTCTGCATTCTGACCTTTGTCGATAGATGGGCAGGAACCGTGGCCACGCCCCAGTGGGCCTGGATGGCCTGAAGCAACTGGTCTTGTTGCACCCGGAGGTCGGGGATGTCCCAACCTCGATTGATGATGGCAAACCACACCGGGCCACGATCGGCGGTGGGCACCATCCCTGCCAGGGCGCTGACTTCGGCTAGGGTGCCTGTTTTGACGGCGGCGGTGGCGGGAATGCGGCGATCTATCAGGGTGCCCGCGTCTTCCCCAGCCACGGGCAGCACATCGGCCACAGAATAGCCCTGCGGTTCCAGTTCTCGCTGGATGGCGGTGGTTAGGGCAACGGCGGCGCGGGCCGACATTTTGTTATCCACCCCCAGCCCCGATCCGTTAATCAAGCTCAGTTCCCCCGGCGGTAGGTCGGCCATCACCGAGGCGGTTTCTGTCACCACCCTGGCCCCGCCCACTAGGGCTGCCACCTGTTCAGACATGACATTGTTGCTGTAAATATTCATCGCCTTGAGGATGGCCACTAGGGGCAGCGATTGGTGGCGCACCAGCCAGGTGGTTTCGGCGGGCAGGGCATTACTAGGGATGCGGCGCACGGTGCCGTTGATGGCAAGGCTGGGTTGGGCGGTATTGGCCTCCAGGTTGCCGTAGGCGGCTCGGATTTCGTTATTCCAGGTGTCGGCGTGCATCACCCGCTTGAGGTTTTCCGCCGAAACATTGGGATCGTCCGAAAAATTCATCGTGAAGCCATCGACAATCACCAAATCCCCGGTCACCTGCTGAATGCCTAAGGACTGAAGATGATTGGCCAAGACGATCCCTTCTTCCCACACAAACAGCGGGTCGCCACTGCCCTGTACCACCAAGTCGCCCTGCACCACGCCGTTCTCTAGGGTGCCGTGGAGGCCCACCAAGGTCTCGAATTGGTGGTCGAGGGGCCAATGCTTGAGGGTGGCTAGGGTGGTGGCCAGCTTGGTCAACGAAGCCGCTGGCATCGGTATCTGGCCCTGGTGTTGGGCAATGGCGCTATCTCCCGTCTGAATCCAAATGCCCTGATCGGGAACCGACCAGCCCTGCTGTGCCAACCCCGCTAGGTATTGGGCCAAAATTTGGTCAATGGCCGGATCGGGATTGAGCCCCACCACCCAGGGGGTGCGCCACTCCGCCACCAGCACTTGGCCCTGCAACCCCATGGGCTGAAGGGGTTGGGAATTCCCCGTCCCAAACAGCACCGCCAGCAACCCCAAAGGGGTCGCCACCCAGGGAGCCACAGAAAAAAGCGGTATAGCAGCCAGGGTTCGCGAGAACCGGGGATTTTGGCGCACCACAACCCATCCTCCATCGAGAGCCAATGCCCAACACCGCCACTACGGCCTCAGGCTATCAAGCACATAGCATACCAGGGCATCCTTGGGTCATGGACGACGCTCCCCCTCGGCTTGTCGATCCATGGAGGACGGGTAGACCGATCTCAAAAAATTGAGATCGGTATGTACACTGGAAGGTAAAGTACTTGCTGACTTGGTAAAGTAGAGCCATTCTGTTGAGCCAAGCCCACGATTGACCCTGGGGATCTCGGAGTGTTGCCGATGAGTGATCAAAATTCCTACGAACTACTAGGGCTAACCGAAGCGTCCACCTTCGAGGAGATTCAGGCGGCGAGGGATCGCCTGATCGATGCCTGTGGTGATGAACCCCAGCAAAAAGCCAACATCGAAGCGGCCTACGACGCCATTTTGATGGAGCGGCTGCGGCTACGGCAGGAGGGCAAAATTAAGGTGCCCGACCGCATTCGGTTTGCGGAAAATACCCCGGAACCCGCTCCAGCCGCAAAGGTAACGCCCTCCCTGCCCCGGCCCGACTGGCTCTCTGGCCTGGTGGATACCCCCAGCCGCGACGATATTCTCTGGCCCGCCATCACCTTTGCCGGACTGGCTCTGCTGGGGTTTGCGGCCCCCTCTCTCTCCCTGGCGGTGGCCCTGGGTGCGGCGGTATATTTTCTCAACCGCAAGGAAAACAAATTCTGGCGGTCGTTTTTGCTGACCCTAGCGGGTTTGGCGGTGGGTCTTGCCCTAGGGTTAACGGTGGGCCAGTTCCTCATTCCCCAGGGGGCTCAGTTTGCCTGGGCCAGTCCCGATGCCATCGCCGCTGCTGTGACCTGTCTATCCCTGTGGACGGTGAGCAGCTTCCTGCGCTAATCCCATGGGTGCTGATACCCCATTGAGGTACCGGAGGGGGGCGCTTCACGGGGCCTGAATCGCCATGGGAAAGCTGTCGTCACAATCTTCCAGTTTTCTCTATCTGGCGGGTGAAACCAACCTGATATGATCGGGACGAAGCTACTTCACGCCTTTTTATGAATTCCGCAGAGCTTGTGTCGCCAGTCCAGCCTAACCTGCGCGTTGGGTTAGGTCGGGTGCTAATCGTTGAGGACGAAGACCTGATTCGGGAAACCCTGGCCCTGGGACTAGCGGAGGAGGGCTTTGAAATTGTAATTGCCAAGGATGGGCTGACCGCCCTCGACCTGCTGGGGGGAACCGCCACTGCCAGCCGGGTCAACCGTCCAGAAGTCAACCTGGTGGTACTAGATTTGATGCTGCCGGGGATGAACGGCCTAGATCTCTGTCGGTTGTTGCGGCACCAGGGCATTGATGTTCCCATCCTCATCCTCAGCGCCAAGGGCACCGAAACCGACCGGGTGGTGGGCCTGGAAATTGGGGCCGATGACTATCTGACCAAACCCTTTGGGATGCGCGAACTGGTGGCCCGCTGTCGAGCCCTACTACGGCGGCGACAAAGCAATCCCCAGGCTACCCCAGACAACGTGCTGACCTTTGAAGATATTGCCCTCCATCCCCAGGAATGCCGCGTATTTTTGCGGGGGGAAGAGATCAGCCTATCCCCCAAGGAATTCCGCATTTTAGAACTGTTTATGGGTCAGCCTCGACGGGTGTGGTCTCGCGACCAAATTATTGACCAGGTGTGGGGCTACGACTTCATGGGCGACAACAAAACTGTGGATGTCCATATCCGCTGGATTCGCGAAAAGCTAGAGGCCGACCCCAGCCACCCGGTCTACATCAAAACCGTACGCGGCTTTGGCTATCGCCTCGGGTAAGAAAATCCCTATCCCTGGCCCACGGTGGCGGTATCGAGAGCATCAACGACTTGGTTGTAGATCTCATTGGCGTGGGCAGGGCTGGTGCCAATGCAGGTAAGCCCCAGTTTGCCGTATTCCGACAGACAGCCCATCAGGTGAAAGGCCGCGCCTACCCCCAAAATGGAGTTGAAGTGGAGGCGGTTGCTAACGATGATATCCATCAGGTCGCTGGGTAGCAAACCGCGATACTGGGGCTTTTGCAGATTATCCGAGGCTCGGTAGTAGCGCACCTGCTCCTGCTTGGTATAGAACAGGCCGTCCTCTGGGTGAAACCGTCCCTCGGTGAGCATTTTCATAGCCATCAGGGGATGGGTGGTGCCGCCCTTGCGCAGATTAATCTCAATGGCCTGGAGATCCCAGGTGGGCTGGATCGGATCGCCCTGGCGCACAGCAATGAAATCCACCCCGTAGCGTTCTAGGGCACCCTGGGCCGCCAGTTCTTCGCCAATGCGCTGGCCCATGGCCTGAATGGCCAGCCGATAGTCTGACCGGGCAGGAAAAGAACACCCCAGAAAAATTTGGCCATCGGGGCCACCCAGTTCTTGGTCGTGGGTGGAGAGAATTTCCACGGTGCCAAGGGGGGTGATGCGGCCCTGGACGCTGGGGGATGGCTTGTGATCGCCCTCAATGAAGGCTTCGGCAATGGCCCCCAGTTGGTGAATTTTTGCGGCAAAGTGGGGCCAAGTTTCTATCTGGCACTGAAAACTGAGGTGCTGGAGGGCATCCTGAAGGGCCTGGGAGCGGGCGGCAGTCCCCACGGTGCCGGGGGCAATGGCGGCCAGGGGGCGCAGATCCAAAATGGCGTTGCCTTCGCCGGAAAAGCCCTCGTCTAGTTTAATCACCATGCGTTGTAGGTCGGGCACCCGTTCCCACACATCGGTGATGGCGGAGGCAAGGTCAGCTTCGGAAAACACCAGATCGCTCCCGGCGGGGTGGGGAATGTGGCAGCGTTTGAAGATCTCCCGACTGCCACTCTTGGTACCCCACTTCAGCAGGCCAGGATCCACCGCCAACAGGGGAATATCCAGGGCGAGGGACAGTTGCCGCTCTAGGGGGCTGGAATTGTAGCAGGTGATGTAGGCCCGCTGGGGATCGAGAATGCGCCGGATGCGTTCCAAGAGCCGGGGCCGTTCGAGCACTTTTTGGGTGAGGGGCTTTTGGGAACTGTCGTAGGTGGCCAACAGGGTGAGGCGTTCTCGCGCATGGGAGCTCGGAATTCCCGGCAATAGCTCCAGGTAGTAGTCCACAATGCTGGGGTGGAGGGGCTGGGAGGTGAGGTAGATAACCCGGGTGTTGGGGTTGCGCAAGCGAATCAGGGAAAACAACAACCGCTCTTCGTAGTAGTTCACCCCCTCCACCTTTTGCAGTTCCTCCTGGTTAAGGGTGAGGGAGGGCACCACCACAATCTGCCGTTCTTCGGTGTCAAACACATCGGCGGAACACCAGCGATCCCGCAACTGCCGCTGAAGCTGTTGAAATCGGTTGGCCTGGGTGCCAGAGGGTGCTACGGTTGACCATCTGCTCGACACCATCATTCCTCCTAGATGTGGCCCAACATTACCCGAAACGCTGCCCCACCCTGCCCTGAGTATAGGGGATTGCCTTCACCGTGCCTCGCTAATCATACTCGCGGGTGCCCGCCGCAAACTGGAGTACCATAGGATAGCCCCCCTCCTGGTGGTACTTATCGGCCCAGGTACGCAGCAGCACATCCAACTCCTGAAGCGCTTCCTGACGACGGTCTAGGTCAATATCAAACACCTCTACCCCCCGTAGTACGCCCTCTTCATCGCGCACCCATGCCTGCAAAATGCTGAAGTAGCGGGCCACGTCGTCGATCATCGCAAAGGCCCGTTCCCGCTCATCCTTAGGTGCATAGGATGCACTAGCCAAAGCATAGAGGGGGATATCCACCAGGGGCGAATCCACTTGCAACACGGTGCCAGAATGCAACAGCCGAAACTTGATGTGCAGCATCAAGGCATCGCTGAAGGGCATCCGTTGAACTTCGGGTAGTTCCTTCTGGGAGAGCTCGTGGAGCATTTCAATCAGCTCGTGAAACTCCACCTGGTCGAGGATACGGGCCTTGGGGGCAGCGGGGGGTAGGCTGTCCTCAATGGACTTCCGCTCGCCCGGAGTGAGCCCAGGTTGCCGCACCCGCGACTCCTGCAGGCCACAGGGGAACCGCTCCTGCCACAGAAATGGTAGGGCAATTAAATAATAGGGCTCCTTGGAGTTCAGCACCTTAAGACTTTGGCCATCGGCGATTGCCGCCTGAACCTCCTGGACAATGGCCTTCACTCGTTTGGGTTCTACGTGGTACAAAAAACCCGTTTTGCGGATGTTTTCGCCGTACTCCAAAAAACTGGAGTAGATGGCTAACTTAGCCGCCGTAGTCGCTGCGTCTAAAAACGCGCCGTAGCGGTGTCCCCCCATCTTCATCGTGCCGATGGCCAGATGTAACAGGATCCAGTCGGCAGGGCTTTTGTCTACCACCTGCGATAGCATTTGCCGAATCTGTTCAGGAGAGATGTCAGGCTGCTGACTCACAATGCTGTCACTACCATCTTGCTTAGGGGGGCACACTGGCCTATTGAAGCGCAAGGGCAAGGCACGTTCCACGGTCTAAACCAAGCAAGACGCTACACCCGCTAGAGATACCAGAAACCCACCCTGGCCTAGACCCCGCAGGAAGTCGCGTCTAATGCCGTCACCATTGGTTGTCGCGCTTCGTGTGGCCCTTAGGGCTACCAATATACCGTGAACCACACAAAGTGGACGCCTTGTGCCCAAGATCGTGCAGCAACTTTACCCTAAAGTTGGTCTGCTAAAATTTCCGCCCCATCCCTTCTTGCCTAGGGCGTTGTGGGCGGCTCGGCGGGGGCTTCAGCAGGCGGTTCAGCGGGGGCTTCAGCGGGGGCTTCAGCGGGCGTTGCTCCACAGTAGGTATTGACATCGGTAATCAACTGGGCCTCCTGTTGAGACAGGGTTTCAATAGCCGACACCGCTTCCACCGTTTGCTGCTGCGAAGCTTCGATGGTGGCGGGGAGGTCATCCTCCGAGGCCACCGTCACCACCATATCCATGGCCTGACTGGCCTCCTCTAGGGCGGTGCTAAATCCTTGCACCACACCAATGTATTCATCCCGAAAGGCCACCAGGGTTTCATCTTGAAGGGAAACGGCCTCTAGATCGCTGACTAGGGTATTGAGATTGGTGACCACCTTATCCACAGCGGCGGTGTATTGGCTGGCAGCAGCCTTAATATCATCGAGATTTTTGACCTGGGCCGCGCTTTCGCTAAAGGCTTGAATATCGGTTTCAAACTCTGGCATGAAGGTTTGGGTTTGGTTCACTACCGCCGCCAAATCGTTGCACTGGGAAACCTTCGACGATCCGCACCCGGTTAATACCAGAGCGGCCAGGGAAGCCAACAACACCCCCCGGTGACCCATGCTCTGCTGGATTGACCCTTTTGCTGCTGTCACCATAGCCGCCGCCATCCTGTCATCAGTTCAGTACGGCTTCAAGTTTTACCGCGTCTTGGGCGGCTTTACAAGTTTCAGCCCACTCCAGACCATCCTAAATCATGGCAGAGGGAAGGTCGTGCCCCTGGTATAAGACACGGTATCTGCGATATGTTTGTTAATCTATCTGCACTATAGACCTATGACAACCCCCGCCGAATTCCTCATTGCTACCCAGTGGGCCGCCATTGGCACCGTCGCCCTCGCGGTGATTGCCGGACTAGGGTTTGCCTTCAAATGGGGGATTCGGTTTCGCCTGGTGGGGGCAGCGGGGTTTGCGGCGGTGCTGACGGTGGGGCTGCTGGGGCTCAGCTTTCAGCCCTTTAGCCGCACGGTAATTGAAGGCGCGTTGCCCTACACCACGGTCTACGATTCCGGCTCTAGCCAAATTGTAATTGCCGTGCCCAACGCCATCACCGAAGACGAACTGGATGCCACCCTGCGCCAAGCCGCCAGCAACCTGTTCAAGCCCTACCGCCTCGGCATTCCCGGTCAAACCGCCACCGTTCGCGCCCGCGCCATCGTGCATGGAGACAACGGCGTGTCTCGGCTGGTCTACCTCGGCCAAGTGCAGCCCGCCCCCAAGGATTCTGGCCTCGATTATCAGGTGCAGATTAACCGCGACCTTCTGGCCTAGCCCTCGGCCTGCTTCACGCCCTTGCGTTCTGGGTATATCCATGACGACTAGCCTTTCCGTAACGTCAACCCTTGCCATTGCTCCGGCCCAGGTGGTGCAGGGAGAAGGCATTTTGTCAAGCCAGGGTGAAGCCATCGCCACCCTGGGGCAACGGCCCCTAGTGGTGGGCGGACAGCACAGCCTGCCACGGGTGCAGCCGCTGATCGAGTCCCTCACCCAAGCCGGACTAGCCCCCCAAACCGCCGACTATGGCCGCGACTGTAGCGAGGCCACCCTAGAACGGCTGCGCGGCATCGCCCAAGCACACCAAACCGATGTGGTGATTGGGGTGGGCGGTGGCAAGGCACTAGATACGGCAAAACTGCTGGCCCATCAAATCCGCTGTCCGGTGGTGACGATTCCCACGTCGGGGGCCACCTGTGCGGCCTGGACAGCCCTTTCCAATGTCTATTCTGAAGCAGGGGCTTTCCGCTACGATGTGGCTCTGGATCGCTGCCCGGATCGGCTGGTTTTGGACTATGCCATGATTCGCACCTCGCCGCCGCGCACCCTAATTGCAGGCATTGGCGATGGCTTGGCCAAGTGGTACGAAGCCTCGGTGAGCAGCGGGTCTTCTGACCAAACCCTGATTATTTCGGCGGTGCAGCAGGGGCGGGTACTACGGGATATTTTGTTCCAAAAGACCCCGGCGGCGCTGCGTCAGTGGGGTGGCCCCGCATGGCGGGAAGTGGTGGATGCCACGGTGTTACTCGCTGGGGTAATTGGCGGCATTGGCGGTGCCCAGTGTCGTACCGTGGCGGCCCATGCGGTGCATAACGGCCTCACTCAACTGCCCGCCTGCCACGATGCCCTCCACGGCGAAAAGGTGGCCTACGGCATCCTGGTGCAGCTTCGGCTAGAGGAAATGGGCGGCAAGTCCTCCCTGGCCACGGCGGCACGGCAGCAGTTAATTCAGTTCTACCGGGCTACCGGATTGCCCAAAACCCTGGCGGATCTGGGCCTGGGCGAGGCCACCCTAGCCGATCTTCAGCAGGCGGCGGATTTTGCCTGCCGCGAGGGGTCAGACATCCACCACCTGCCCTTCACGGTATCCCCCGATGCCCTGCTGGCGGCGATGGTGTCGCCCCTCTGCCCCGAACTGCGGGAACGCCCCCGCCCATCCTCGTCTCCATCTACGGCTCCCTCGGAGGTACAGCCATGACCCTTAGTTGGCTCCAGCCCGCCCAGCGCATCAGTTCTCTTCCCCCCTACGTCTTTGCTCGGCTTGACGAACTCAAAGCCCGCGCCCGCGAACAGGGCCTCGATTTGATTGACCTGGGCATGGGCAACCCCGATGGCCCCACCCCCGCCCCCGTGGTCGAAGCGGCCCAGCGCGCCATTGCTGACACCGCCACCCACGGCTATCCCCCCTTCGAGGGCACCGCCAGCTTCCGTACGGCCATTACCGACTGGTACGCTCGCCGCTACGGTGTCCAGCTCGACCCCACCGCCGAAGCCCTGCCCCTGCTGGGTTCTAAGGAAGGCATCACCCACCTGGCCATGGCCTTCATCAATCCGGGCGACCTGGTGCTGGTGCCCACCCCGGCCTACCCCGCCCATTTTCGCGGCCCCGTCATTGCCGGAGGGGACATCTACCACCTGCACCTCACAGCAGAAAACCAGTGGCTGATCGACTTTGACGCCATCCCCCCCGACGTCGCCAAACGGGCCAAGGCGCTATTCTTCAACTATCCCAGCAACCCCACCGCCGCCACCGCCCCCCGCGAATTCTTCGAGGCCGCCGTGGAGTTTGCCCACCGCTACCAGGTGCTCCTCGTTCACGACCTCTGCTACGCCGAACTGGCCTTTGATGGCTACCAACCCACCAGCCTGCTGGAAATCCCTGGCGGCAAAGAGGTCGGCGTCGAGTTCCACACCCTCTCCAAAACCTACAACATGGCCGGATGGCGAGTGGGCTTTGTGGTGGGCAACTCCCAGGTGATCCAAGGGCTCCGCACCCTCAAAACGAATTTGGACTACGGCATCTTTGCCGCCCTGCAACGGGCCGCCGAAACCGCCCTCTCCCTACCCGATCACTACCTCCACGAAGTCCAAGAACGCTACTCCACCCGCCGCGACTTTTTGATTAAGGAATTCGCCTCCCTCGGCTGGACGGTGGATCGCCCCCAGGCCACCATGTACCTCTGGGTGCCCTGCCCTATGGACAGCACCTCCACCGACTTTGCCCTTTCCGTTCTGCAAGAAACAGGCGTGGTCGTCACCCCCGGCAACGCCTTTGGCCCCGGTGGCGAAGGCTACGTGCGCGTCAGCCTAATTGCCGACTGCGACCGCCTCGGTGAAGCCATGGATCGCATTCGTAAGGCAGGCTTCCGGTTCGATGCGGCGGTGACGGCTCCGGTGTAGCCCTCGCTAATCGATTGCCTCTGTGGTGTCAGATGGGCTCCCCTGGTAGGCTAGGGAGATAGTCCTTTGGTCGCGCTATGCTCGATGTGCTCCAGCTTACTGGCAAACAGCGGCAGTTTGTAGCCCTGCTGCAACAGCAATCTCAGGTGGCAAGCCTGAATCAGTTCTGCGCCCAGCATGGCTTCGATGTCAACTTCATCAACGGCTTTGTGCGTAGCGGTGCCCTAGATAGCTACGTCCTCTGGCAGGAGCAAGGCCACCAAACCTGGACACTCACTCCCAAGGGAACCGAGTTGGATGCTCATCTCCCTGGCATGGCCTTAGCCGAACGGCTTCTCCAAGGCATCACCGACCGAGCCACCCTCCAGCGAGAGTTGGGATCGGCCTTTAGCCTCAACTATGGATCTCTGCGCCGGGAACAGGCGGTGGATTTGGCCGATGGCGATGGCGAGGGTCAGGTAATCATCCTGAAGTCAGCGGTGCTAGTGGCCTACCAACAGCGCCAAGCCCTACTGACTCAAATTGCCCAAGGGGCGGAGGCTGTGCCGCCCGGTTCGGCCTCCCTAGACTGGCTAACTCAGCAGGGCTATGTGGCCCGCCGCCGCGAGATTGACCACAGCCTGACGGTGCTGCCTACCCTACAATCTCTCATCCTCAGCGATGTAGTGACGGCCCTGACCAGCGAGGTAATCCTGTCGGGGCAGTGGCAGCAGATTACCTTCAAACCCTACGACATCCATACCGAAGTGCCTGATGTGACCTACGGACGGCCCGCCATTTTGACCCAGTGCATCCAGCGGATTCGGGATATTTTTTTGAATATGGGCTTCGATGAAATGTCGGGTTCCATTGTGGAATCGGCCTTTTGGAACTTTGACGCCCTGTTTACCCCCCAGGATCACCCGGCCCGTGAGGTGCAGGACACCTTTTACCTGGCCAATCCCCAAACCGTGCCCCTGCCGGAGGATGCCGACCTAATCCAGCGGGTACGTCAGGTTCACGAAACCCACTACGGTGGCCAGTGGACGGAGGTCGAAGCCAGCCGCGCCATCCTTCGCGCCCACACCACCACCTCCACCGCCCAACGGCTGTACCAGTTGCAGGGCCAAGACGGCAAATATTTCTCCATCGACCGGGTGTTCCGCAACGAAACCGTAGACCGCACCCACCTGGCGGAGTTTCACCAGATCGAAGGGGTGGTCATCGGCGAACTGCTGAGTGTACGGACCCTGATGGGCTACCTCACCTATTTTTACGAACGGCTGGGCTTCAAAAACCTCAAGTTCAAACCCACCTATAACCCCTACACCGAGCCTTCCCTAGAAGTGCTGGCCTACCATGCCCCCAGCGGTGGCTACATTGAAGTCGGCAATTCCGGGCTGTTTCGACAGGAAATGCTGGAACCCCTCGGCTGCGGACACAAAGCCACCGTGGCCTGGGGGCTGGGCCTAGAACGCATCGCCATGCTGCTCTACGATGTGGACAAACTCTCCGACCTGATCGGCCCAGACATTGCCATTCGCCCCCATCCCTAACGCAATCCGGCAGACGCTAATTGGCCAGCATTCTCAGGAAGTCCATGGTGAGCGATGGGAGCCACCTAGGGGGCAATGCCCAACTCCCGTAGCTTAGCCGCCAGTTGATCTGCCCTAGCCTCGGCCTGTTCGGCCCGTAATTGTTCATGATCAGCCCGTAATTGCGCCTGCTCCGCCCGTTCGGCTCCGGTGGGTAGAAGGTTGCCCGCCTGGTCGCACCACCGCAGCCAGGTGCACGTAGTAGGGCACCCCTAGGCGGGCATAGTCGTGGAGCTTGCGGCCCAGTTCGTTGCCCTCTCGGTTAAAGACCATTTCAATCACCACGTCCGGCGCTTTGCCAAATTCCCAGACAAAGTAGGTGCGGTTGCGCTTTTGGCGAAAGTCCTGGGGGGGTCTCCACATCCAGGCTGACAAACACATCCGGCACAATCGGCGGCTGGCCCACCTGGGCGAAAAGGCCAATGTCGGCATCGGCGATGAAGGGCCGATCCATCCCCAAGCTGGCCCAGGAGCTATAGAGAATCTCCACCAAGAGCCGTTGCAACTTGGCCGATAGAAAATTATCCACGGGGGTATCGTCCTCAATCACCAAATCCTCGATATCCGGCCACACCTCAGGGTCAGCGGGATCTAGGGGGCCGTCATCCTCAATTACCAGCGATTCGATATCTGGGCATACATCGGGATCTAGGGAGTAGGCAGGGGGGCGGCTTGGGGTCATGGCGGATTACCCTCTCAACGAAAGACACCATGGGTGGGCGGGACGGATTCACCATCAGCCCCGCTTGTTTTGAGGATAGCAGCCCTAACCTCGGCTGGCGGCGAGGGCGGATCGAACCACGGCGGAAGTCACATCCCCGGTGACAATGGCGGAGCCGATGCCCTGGGGCAACACAAACCGCACTTGGCCGTCTTCCACCTTTTTGTCTCCTTGGAGCAGGCGCAGAATGTCGTCCTCCGGGAGGTTGGCGGGGATGGCTGTGGGCAGTCCGGTTTTTTCGATCAGCCGGATCTGACGGGCGGCATTGTCTTTGCTCCAGTAGCCCAGCAGGGTGGCGATGTGTCCAGCGGCAACCATGCCAATGGCCACCGCTTCCCCGTGGTTGACGCCCCGGTAGTGGGTGAGGCTTTCTACCGCATGGCCGATGGTGTGGCCATAGTTGAGGATGGCCCGCAGTCCGGCTTCCTTTTCGTCCTGGGAAACCACGTCGGCCTTGGCTTGGCAGGATCGGGTGAGGATTTGGTGGAGCAGATCGTCCCCCAGGTCGCGGAATTGATCCAGCCGTTCGGCAGACTCGAGGGCGGCGAACAGGTCGGCATCCCAGATCACGCCGTACTTGATCACCTCGGCCATGCCAGCCCGAAATTCCCTAGGCGGCAGGGTTTTTAGCACCATGGGATCAATCACCACCAGGCGGGGCTGATGGAACGCGCCAATCAGGTTTTTGCCCTGGGGGTGGTTGACCCCGGTTTTGCCGCCAATGGAGGCATCCACCATGGCCAACAGGGAGGTGGGAATTTGCACAAACCGCATCCCCCGTAGCCAGGTGGCCGCCGCAAAGCCCGTCATATCGCCGATGACGCCGCCGCCCAGGGCTACCATGGCCGACTGCCGCTCTAGGCGAAATTCCAACGCCGCATCGTAGAGGGCTTGGATGGATTTCAGGGTTTTGTAGCGCTCGCCAGCGGGTAGTAGATGGTACTGCACAGCGTAGCCCGCCTGGGTGAGGGACTCCATCACCGTTTGGCCATAGTGGCGGAAAATGGCCGGATTTGACACCAGCAGCACCCGCTGACCGGGCTTGATCAGGGGCTTTTCGGAATTAGCCAGCCAGCTACCGACTTGGGTTAGCCCTTGATTAGCGACCACAATGTCGTAGGGCGAGTCGGGCAGGGGAACAGGGATTACGGTTTTCATAACGACACACAAAGACCTAAGGGAACGGGAAGCGACCAACGGGAAAAAAGCACCCCATCCGCCGAGGCTGACAGGGTGACGGAAACAGAGAACGACGGAAACAGAGGACGACAGAACCGAAGTTTGTGACCTAGATCCCCAACCGCTGATAGACCTGATCCAGGTTACGCAGGTGGTGATCGGGGTCGAAGCAGTCGTCGATTTCGGCGGCGGAGAGTTGGGCCGTCACCCGTTCATCCTGGCTAATCAGGTGGCGGAAGTTGCCGTCGTCGGTGTTCCAGGCGGTATGGGCGCAGGATTGCACAATGGCGTAGGCTTCCTCACGGGCCAGCCCCTTTTCCACCAAAGACAGCATCACCCGCTGGCTGAACACCACGCCACCGTAGACGTTCATGTTGCGGGCCATATTCTCAGGATAGACCAGCAGATTCTTAATGAGGTTAGTGGTTTCCACCAGCATGAAGTGGGTGAGGATGCAGCTATCGGGCAGGGCCACCCGCTCCACGGAACTGTGGGAGATGTCGCGCTCGTGCCAGAGAGCCACGTTTTCCAGGGCGGCCATGGCGTTACCGCGCAAAATGCGGGCCATCCCGGTCAGACGTTCAGAGCGAATCGGGTTGCGCTTGTGGGGCATCGCTGAAGACCCCTTTTGCTTTTTAGAGAAAAATTCCTCCACTTCCAGCACGTCTGTACGCTGGAGGTTACGAATTTCCACGGCAAACCGTTCGATGGAGGCCCCCAACAGGGCCAGGGCGTTCATAAAGTCGGCATGGATGTCGCGGGAAATCACCTGGGTGGAAGCGGTATCGGGCCGCAGACCGAGGTTTTGGCAGGCCAGGGCTTCAATTTGGGGATCGATGTTGGCGTAGGTGCCCACCGCCCCAGAAATTTTGCCTACGGCAATGGTGTCTTGCAGGTGAACGAGGCGCTCCCGGTGGCGCAGCATTTCCGCCAGCCAGCCAGCCAGCTTAAAGCCAAAGGTAATCGGCTCGGCGTGGATGCCGTGGGAGCGGCCAATCATCACGGTGTCGCGGTGCTCTTGGGCTTTGTAGCGAATCGCCTGAATCAGGTTTTCGACGTGGATCAGAATCACCTGAAGGCTATCCACCATTTGCACCGACAGGGCTGTATCGAGCATGTCGGAACTGGTCATGCCCAGGTGAATATAGCGGCCCACATCCCCCACGTATTCGTTGAGGTTGGTCAAAAAGGCGATCACGTCATGGCGCACCTCGGCCTCAATTTCGAGGATACGCTTGGGGTCGAACTTTGCCTTGGCCTTGATTTCCTCCACCGCCTCCTTAGGAATGTAGCCTAGTTCTGCCTGGGCCTCGCACACGGCGATTTCTACCCGCAACCAGGTCTTAAATTTATAGTCATCCGTCCAGAGGTCGCCCATTTCGGGCAGGGTATAGCGTTCAATCAAGGCTTTGGGCTGAATACAACCGTCTTATTTTACTAGCCCTATGGGAACCGCTGCACATTTTGCTGGGCATAGGTCAAATTGGGCTGGTAGGCCTGTGCCCGATCCTGCGCCGTGGCGTAGTTCGGGTCAGACTCCGGCACCTGCTGCATCAGGGTGATGGCGTTTTCCCAAGCATCGGCCACGGCTTGCCAGTCTTCCTTGGTGGTAGCGGCTTGGGCCAACTGGGAAGCTTGGGTGGCTGCATTTACCGCATCCCGGAAGGGATTGGCCGAAACAGGCGGCGTGACGGGGGGTTGCGTGGGTGGGGCCGTGGGTTCGGGGGGGGGGGGAGTTCCGCCATCGGGGGGAGCCGGAATTTCCGTGGGCGGCTGCGTTACGGGTGCGTCGGGCTGTCGCATCCGACCCAGCAACGTCGTAATACCAAATACCGCCAGCAGCAAGGCCAAAGCCCCTGCCCCAATGCTGAGGATGGTTTTCAAGTTAGAACCAGAAGCCTTCGCACTACCAGGTGTGCGCTGATCCACCTCCTCCGGCGAAACCGGAGCAAACTTATGGATAAAGTCATCGGTGGCATCGGGGGGCTCAGGGGCAGGCGGAGTGTCCTGGTGGAAGCCGTTGGTATCGTCGGTGATAAAGGATGAGCCTCCCTCGGCGTCCTCTAAAGGCGTTAAGTCCTCCTCATTCCAGTCAATGGGGGCAAACTCTTCCTCCATCGGCTCCAGGTTCTCTGAGAGAACATCCTCGGCCCAAGCCTCATCCTGGGCGGCAGGTGCCCCAAAGCCCAAATCGTCAGGCTCTAGGGGCTCACTGAGGCCAAGACCTCCCTCGGCCAAGGGCTCACTGTCCCCAATTTCAGGTATGTCCCCCGCATCCAGAGGTTCATCGAACGATAGGTCAGATGGCTCAGACCAATCAGCGTCGCCCTCTAGAGTGGTAACATTCCCAAGATCCTGATCCCCAAAGTCCTGAATATCCCCAGCCTCAAGATTCTGATCGCCAAAATCTTGCATGTCCTCAGTCTCTAGACGCTCATCGAACCCAAAATCGGCCTCAGACTCCAGGGGTGCAAGTTCTTCCTCCTCAGCCTGGGCCAGCCCAGCCATTCCCGCCGCCGCAAGTCCCGCCGCCGCTAGACCTCCAGCGGCCATCACACCAAAATTAGGAGACTCGTCATTCTCCGGTGGAGTTTCATCGGGCAGTTCGGCCCAGTTGTCCATATCTGCAAATTCGGCGGTATCGCCCACTTCCTCACCCCAACCCGCGTCTACGCTAGCCTCTGGGTAGGCCATATCGATCAACGCTTCGCCACTCTCAGGGGCGGCAGAGAAATCATCGTCGGCCACAAAGGGGTTATCTGTAGTGGTTTCTGGCTCAATCACTAAGGCAGGATCAAAGCCAAAGTCGGCCTCTGCCGCCAAACCAAAGTCTGCACCCGCCCCCTCATCCTCTGCCGAGTCAGGCGCTATTACCAGGCTAGGGTTAAAGCCAAAATCGTCACCCCCCAAGGTCTCTGAAGCTTCACTAGAGGTCTCAAAAGGCGTTTCGGTCACCGACTCATCCAAAAGATTGTCTTCAAAGCCAACCCCATCAAACGCCGATTCCTCACCTAAAGATTCCTCGCCAAAATCAGGCATCTCAAA
>JBBAWV010000010.1:27694-56299 GCA_040396995.1 Nodosilinea sp.
CATCAAACGCCGATTCCTCACCTAAAGATTCCTCGCCAAAATCAGGCATCTCAAAGGCCGATTCCTCACCAAGCGGCTCTTCTTCAAAGCCCGTCGCATCAAACGCTGATTCCTCACCGAGGGATTCCTCACCAAAATCAGGCATCTCGAAGGCCACTTCCTCACCAAGGGATTCCTCTTCAAAACCCGTCGCACTAAACGCCGATTCCTCGCTGAGGGATTCGTCCCCGAAATCAGGAACTTCAAACGCCGATTCTTCGCCTAGGGGTTCTTCTTCAAAGCCCGTCGCATCAAACGCTGATTCTTCACCCAGGGCTTCATCTTCGAAATCAGGAATCTCGAAGGCTGATGCCTCACCAAGAGGCTCTGTTTCAAAGCCCATCGCATCAAAGGCCGACTCTTCGGCTAAGGATTCCTCACCGAAACTAGGAATCTCAAACGCCGATTCTGCCCCTAATACATCTTCTTCAAAACCCGTCGCATTAAACGCTGCTTCCTCGCCTAAGGATTCCTCGCCAAAATCAGGAACTTCAAACGCCAATTCTTCGCCAAGAGGGTCTTCTTCAAAGCTAGAAATCTCAAAATCAGCTTCCTCTCCTCGGGATACTTCCTCAAATTCCGTCGCCTCAAGAGCCGATTCTTCGGCTAAGACCTCGCTCTCAAAATCAGACATATCAAAGGAAGCTTCTTCTCCTAAGAGGTCTTCCTCAATGGCAGTCATGGCAAAGGCGTTATCATCACTTGCCAAGAAGCCCGATTCATGGCCAAAGTTCTCAGCTTCTAACGGCGTTTCCAGGCTCAAGTCAGCATCAACACCTAAGCCCGCGTCCAAATTATCAAGTCCATCTGCTTCAAACGCGTTGGCATTATCCTCTGTCGAATCACCCCACGGATCATCATCGAGTTCAAAGACAACTGGTTCTGTCGTTGCTAAGTCAGGACTTAAATCCATTTCAACGACACCACTATCGGCAACGGATTCTTCGCCTAAACCCAAATCAAAGCCACCGTCATCAGCAACGGGCTCTTCGCTGAAGCCCAACTCAAAACCGCCATCAGCAGCAACGGGATCTTCATCTAACCCCAGATCAAAACTGCTTTCATCAGTCGCTTCTGCACCGAGGTCTAAATCAAAACCACCCTCATCAGCAACGGATTCTTCGCCTAAACCTAGGTCAAAACCACCGTCATCAATAGCGGATTCTGCGCCGAAACCCAGGTCTAAACCACCGTTGTCGGTCGATTCTGCACCGAGGTCTAAATCAAAATCGCCACCGTCATCAGGAGTGGCTTCTCGATCTAAATCCAGGTCAAAACCACCGTCATCAACAGCGGATTCTGCGCCGAAACCCAGGTCTAAACCACCGTTGTCGGTCGATTCTGCACCGAGGTCTAGATCAACGCCACCCTCATCAGCAACGGATTCTTCGCCGAAACCTAGATCAAAGCCACCGTCATCAATAGCGGATTCTGCGCCGAAACTCAGGTCTAAACCACCGTTGTCGGTCGATTCTGCACCGAGGTCTAAATCAAAACCACCCTCATCAGCAACGGATTCTCCGCCAAAATCCAGTTCAAAACCAGTGTCATTGGTCGTGGCTGTACCGAGGTCTAGATCAAAACCGCCACCCTCATCGGCAGCGGATTCTTCGCCGAAATCCAGTTCAAAACCCGTGCCATCGGTCGTGGGTGTGCCAAGGTCTAGATCAAAACTGCCACCCTCATCGGCAGCGGGTTCTGCACCTAAATCTAAGTCAAAACCACCGTCATCAGAAGTGGATTCTGTGCCGAGGTCTAGATCAAAACCGCCACCCTCATCGGCAGCGGACTCTTCGCCGAAATCCAGTTCAAAACCCGTGCCATCGGTCGTAGGTGTACCAAGGTCTAGATCAAAACTGCCACCCTCATCAGCAGCGGGTTCTTCACCGAAATCTAAGTCAAAACCACCGTCATCAGAAGTGGATTCTGTACCAAGGTCTAGATCAAAACCGCCACCCTCATCGGCAGCGGGTTCTTCGCCGAAATCCAGTTCAAAACCCGTGTCATCGGTCGTGGGTGTACCAAGGTCTAGATCAAAACTGCCACCCTCATCAGCAACGGATTCTCCGCCAAAATCCAGTTCAAAACCCGTGCCATCGGTCGTGGGTGTACCAAGGTCTAGATCAAAACTGCCACCCTCATCGGCAGCGGGTTCTGCACCTAAATCTAAGTCAAAACCACCGTCATCAGAAGTGGATTCTGCGCCTAAATTCAGGTTTAAACCATCGTCGTCGGTCGATTCTGCATCGAAGTTTAGATCAAAACTACCGCTATCATCGGGAGTGGATTCTGCGTCGAAATCCAGGTCTAAGCCAAAATCACTATCATCGAGAGTAGAGGTTGTACCTAGGGCTAGATCGAGGTCGCTGGCCTCTGTAGTTTCTCCGCCCAAGTCTAGGTCAAAGTCGCTATCGGTGGTTGATACTAAATCTAAATCCAAGTCGGCATCGCCATCGGTGGGGGAGCTGAGATCAAAGTCAAATCCGTCGGTGGCGTCTGAATTTTCGGCATCTCCAAAATCGAGGTCGGTGGTAGATTCACCAAGGATCGCTGCATCAAAATCGAGATCTTCGTCGGTATCGCTGGGTTCAAAAACAACGGATTCAAAGGCATCTTCAAAGTTGATATCCGCTGAAATATCTGCCGTATCGGTGGCGTCATCGCCCATATCTAGGGCGAGATCTAGATCCAGATCGTCTGTGACGGGTGTATCTAGGTCTAGTGCTTCTAGTTCTTCGGCTAGGCTGGCGGCGGGTGGAGGCGGTGCCCCTTCCCGCATTTGAATAGTTTCTGTCCAGGTACTGGCTTGGGAACCATGTTGTTTACCGCTCACACTGAGGTGATCAACGGTTGCCAGGGCCAGCCCAGTGATGCCAGTTTTGACATAGTTCACCAGTTCGGCTTGGGCCAGAACATTTGCCGATTCTAGCACCACCTGCAACAGGTTGCCCTGCTGAGCCACATGGGCCGTGATGCCCTTGCTCTCTAGGTGTTGGTTGATGAGAGCGGCGATGGCTTCAGGTTGACCTTGCCTTGCCAGTTGCAGAACTTGAGGGGGCGTAGTAGACATGGTGGTCTTTAGAATTCAGCGAATTTAGCTTAAGGCCGAAGAAGTCCTTATTAGTATGCCCGGACTGTCTGATCTTGGCACATCTCAATGGTCAGACAATCTTAGATGTAACGATGTGTGTAATAAACCGATTAATCTTGGGAACTTTGCAGCGTAAAGCAAACGGGGTCTGGGTTGGACTGGAGACACCAAAGCTGGATGGTAACGTCGGGGGAGGTGGGGGAGGCCCATTCGGCTACTTTCTGAGGGGTATCGGTGGTCATGGGCAAGGACGTAGGCGCGATTGGGGCGGATAGAATTGGGCCTGGAGGCAGCCAGGCTTTGGTCTTGGCTTCCCAGGAGGAGGTGCGTTGGGTGGCCCGCTGGATCGATTTCGGTAGACTGGGGGGTAGAGCCATAAAGCGGTGGGTCGTGGCCCTGGGGAGAGACTTTGCCCAGCGGCCTAGGAGAGGGGCCGTCAGGTTAGTGCGCACCATCCCCACATGGGGGGACGGGCTTTGCCCGGTCAGGGGCTCGCTAGGCTCATCAGCATCGGGGCTGGCCTCCACCGAGCGAAAAACCGGGCTTGAGACCACGGTGGGCACGGTGGAAGACTGGCTTTTCCAGGTGGGGGCGGGGCGGGTGATCACATTGTGACCATAGGCGGCCAACATTCCTGTCCCCATGCTGATGGGAATCAGCAGTTTCATCAGGTAGCGCTTTTGGGTGCAGCGACGAGCATAGCTTTGACAAGCCTGGAGATAGCCCATGGCCCGGGTTGAGAGACAGCCCGGATACTCCGTTTGCAGGGTTTTGGCCTCCTGTAGACGGGTTTTGGTTAAAAAGTATTCGGGATGATCGGGGCATTGCTGTCGATACCATTCCTGGGTGGCCACCTCAATGGAACGCTGGGCCTTCAGCCACGGCTGGCTGCTTTGGAACCAGGCCTGCATCGGGAGCCAGGTGCGAATTAGGGATTCGTGGGCAATGTCAAAGTGGGGGGTGAGATCGGGACAGTAGCAGATCTGTTCGGTCGTGTGGCGGGCCATCAGTTTCGTCAGGGATCGCGGGGCCATGGTGGTAGAGATGCAGCGGCTGTCTCCGTCTCCGGTTGTTCTAGATTCCGTCGGCCATGCGGGTAACAAGGCTGCTACGGAAGATCCCCCGGCGACCTCAGGGCGGCTTAGGTTGGCCTGGGCGACCACCAGCCCCGCCGCCATCATTTGATCCAGCACTGCCAAGACTTGCCCCTCATCCATCGACTCCGTGATCAGTTCCGACAACTGCACCTGGCGACGGGTTAACGTCGCCCCCTCTCCGGGTTCACATAGGCTCAGAAAGATGCGTTCGGCAATGGGCTGTTCTGTGCGAGACAGTTGGTCGTAGAACTGGGTGGCCCGCTGGCTCAACAGGTGGCGAATTCCGCCCATTTCGGCATAGGCTTCCAGGGTCAGCCGGGGAGACTCCTGGTCTTCGATATCCATCTCACGGTGCTGCCAGACCGCTTTAAGGGCCGTTTGCAGGAGGGCCAAATCCCCCGCTGCCCCTACCACATCCAATAGCAGGGTATAGATCAGGTTGGCGTCGTAGCGCAAACCCACCTTTTCGAGGGGGCCAACAATAGTGGATTTCACCTGGTCGTAGGTCATGGCGGGCACCGTGAGACCATGCTGGGCCACCAGGTCATAGAACACGGGAAAGCGCTGGAGATCCTGTAGATAATGGGCTCGTAGCCCAATCACCACATGAATGGGCAGATGTGGCTGCTGAATCACCGCCAGCAGACAGTCCATCACGCCCTGCTGCTCCTGCTCCAGCCCAGGGTAGATGGACGACCGCAGCATGTCCTCAAATTGATCCATGATCAGCACCAGATGCCGAGATCGCCCACCATCGGCCTCGTCGGGCTGGGTGATAGCTTGCACCAGTTGGGTCATGCTATCACCCCCAAGCCGCAAAAAGGACTCCGCCTGACGAATTTGCTCCGCCCGCTGAATACCCTTTACGTTTGGCTCCACAAAGGCTTCAGCGAGAGCCTTGAGGGGGCTATGGCCGGGGGTGAGGTAGCGCACATCCCAGTGGGGGGCCTGTTCCATTTTGGCTTGCCGTTGCAGAATGGGCGTCAGTCCAGCCCGCAAAATCGAGGTTTTACCGCACCCCGATGCCCCCACCAGCGCACAAAAGTGATCCTGACTGACCTGATCCAACAGCGCCGCTGTCACCTCTTCCCGGCCAAAGAAGAGGCTGGCATGGGTGATATCAAAGGGAGCCTGCCCCTGAAATGGGCAAAAGCCGTAGCTCAAATGCTTGAGTCGATCTAGGGTAGTGGCCTTGGAAGCTTGCGTCGCTGGAGCGACACCGGACAGACGGGTGAGCACAATCTCGCCCCCAGAGCTTTCAAACAGGGGCTGTTGGAGTTCTCCCTTCAACTGGCGGTTGACGCTGTCGGTAAGGGAGTGGCCATTGACAATGCCGCCCTTCACCTTATACGGGTTAAGCCCAGATAGGAGCGCCTGGGTAAAAACACTATGGTTGCCTTCCAGGGCTTCATAGGCTTCCTCATACTCCCGTGAAGCGGCCATGAAGAGGCGATCCGTACCTGCCCTAGCCCCCGGATCCGCTTCCAGCACGTTCAACAATTCGCCGCTATTGCAGCAGTCGAGGATGACCACTCGCTGCCGTACAGGGCTTTCTTGCAGAAGTCGCCGCAGCCAGTAGAGCGACAGCCCATAGTGCCCCATGGCGGGGTTCACATCGCTGGTGGCTAAATACCCTTCTTGAATCCCCGCATTGCGCTGTAGCCCATGGCCAGAATAGTAAAAAATAGCGGTTTGGGGAATATTTTTCCCCGCTGGTTTAAATAGGCGAATCAGCCCTTCCTCCAGCATTTTGGTGGTTACAATCGCCTGCTGGCTGACGGTCGGCTTTTGATTCCGAATCGCTTCTGGCATCCGCATTACCCGGCATTCCCCAAAGCTTTCGAGACAGCGGGCCACGGATTCAGCATCCTTAGCCGGAGCCCCTAGACTGGGCAAATGTTGATAAGTATTAATGCCAACGATCAGCGTATCCCGTGACATTTTTAGCACCCTACATAGAACGACTGAGTCAGATCTAAAACAGCAATCGATATCCGCTTGCCTGTAATAAGCACAAACAAGCCTAGTCGAGCCGCTCTCTATCCGAGAGCGGTAGACGGATCGCAAAGATCTGAATGACTACTCAGTTCAATGCTTTGACACTTTCACCTTAGCGAAGGGAGGAACATCGCTTAAGAGGGGTGGAACCCCCATAATTTCTAGCCTTAAATCTTTTTGAATCAAGCAAAAAGTGGCTTCGTACAATTACTGGCCCAACATTTAATCCGTAAGATGACTGAGGGGAAAAGGCTGACAATGAGTTCTTTGCTCTTTCTTAATAAAGATATTTGAAGATCCCCCCTTAAGTTCGTGATCTCACGGAATCGGGTTCTCTAGCGGACTAGGGGCAACACCCTTGATCCCCTGCGGGAGGATCGACTAAAAATTTCGGCAATTCAGTATTTATACGGACATATTTGCCAGAGATTTACCAGCTTCCACTTGGATCTGAGCCCAGGTTACCAAGGGAGACTGGCACCCTTCAGGTCGTGGGGTTAACGGTGACGAAGGCCCACGGCGTCCCGGATGGTGTCTAGGTGGTGCTCTTCTAGCTTGGCCACCAAGCCCGCCATCATGCGCTGCACCATCCAGGGACCTTCGTAGATCCAGCCTGTGTAGGTTTGCAGTAGGGTGGCTCCGGCGGTGATTTTGTCCCAGGCGTCTTCGGCAGTGAAGATGCCACCCACGCCCACAATCGGCAATTGGCCCCCGGTGCGCTGGTAGAGGTAGTGGATCACCTCGGTGGATCGCTGGCGCAGGGGTGCCCCACTAATGCCGCCCGCCTCTTCGGTGATGGGGCATCCGGTTTGGGGCAGAACCTGGGTTTTGAGCCCCTGGCGCGAGAGGGTGGTGTTGGTGGCGATGATCCCAGCTAAACCGTGGGCCTGAGCCACTTCGATAACGGCATCGATATCAGGCCAGTCTAGATCCGGTGCAATTTTCACCAGCAGGGGCTTGTAGCCGTTGTTTTCGGCTTGCAGGGCGGCGAGGATGGGGGCCAGTTGGTCGGCGGCTTGGAGGGTGCGCAGTCCCGGCGTGTTGGGGGAGGACACGTTCACCACAAAGTAGTCGCCATACTCCTTGAGGGCGTGGAAGCTGGTTCGGTAGTCCTCGGCGGCTTCCTCCAGGGGAGTGATTTTTGATTTGCCCAGGTTAATGCCAATGGGGATGGTGGGGCGATGGTGTTTCCAGTTGGGGGCCAACCGATCGGCCAGGGTAGCGGCTCCCTGGTTGTTAAAGCCCATGCGGTTGAGGGCGGCTTCGTCTTCCACCAGGCGAAACAGTCGGGGCGGTGGATTTCCGGGCTGGGCGTGGCAGGTGACGGTGCCCAGTTCTGCGTAGCCAAACCCAAACAGGGGCCAAGCCAGGGCCGCTTCGCCATCCTTATCAAACCCCGCCGCCAGCCCTAGGGGATTGGGGAAAGACATTCCCCATACCTGTTGTTCCAACCGTGGATCGGCATAGCCAAATTGTTGGGTGGCCCACGTTTGGAGGCCAGCACGGGCGGGAATCGGTTGGCCCAGCCAATGCAAAATACCCATGGCATAGCCGTGCAACCATTCGGGATCGAGCTTCAGCCGATTGAAAATCAGGGGCCGGAGATACTGGAGGTAGGGATCTTTCACGCCGGGTCAGGATGAACAGTGGGTTGACGACAGGATGGTCAGGGGACGACGAGCAACGGCCTAAACCACGATGGCCAATCATACGTTGCTATCATACTGGCTTCTTCCCTGCTCCCACCACCAGCCTAGGGTTGAGAGCAGTGCAGGGCTGCGGTGGTTACTCAGACAGGTTGAAACGTTCTACTCAGATAGGTTGGATCCCGTATCGATGTAAATGGATTCTAGCTTTTGGAGTACCTTGGCCTTGAGGTTAGTTTTGAACTCGTTGCGCAGGAGATCGCGGCTGGTGCCCATAGCTCCAATATCCGGGCGGCTGCGGGCGGTGACCACCCATTCCTGCATCATGGTGCGCTGGGGGGGGGCAATGGTACAGGACAACACATGGGCACAGCGACGGGGGTTTTCTAGGGCAAAGAGCAGCAGTCGGTAGGATCCAGTGGTTCCTAGCAGGCTGGTAATCTCTTGGCCCAGGGGCGTTTTGAGGTCTAGGTAGCAAGGCAACCAGCGTGCGCCATGGGTGCTGCTGTAGAGCACCGTGAGCCACAGCATGACCGGGTGGGGCGACATGGTGCAAATAAAGGTGTTGTAGCGGGTGCTAATCAGGCGTCGGTTGATTTCCGCCTGGGGCATCATGGCCCAAAGGGTAGCCAATTTGCCCTGGCTGGTGGGAACCGCGTGGGGAAAGGCAATCTCGGCGATGGGTTTACTCGGAGGCCAGGTCATCAGCCGACACACCTGGTCGTCGTCCACCGCCTCGCCAGACTCCGCTGGCCGCACCACGGGCACCCGATTCAGGGTGGTGCTGATCCGCTGACTGATACGGAAACCGTTGACGTAGCGAGACTCTAGGGGTTCGAGGGTGGTGAGCACTTCCTGGACGCTTTGGGGGCGGTCTTCGGGGCGCTTGGCCATGCAGCGCAGGATCAAATCCTCCAACAGCCGGGGTACCTTGATCTGGCTGGCGACTTCCTCAATGCGTTTGGGGGATTCGTGCTGGTGAACTTTGTACCAACCGCCGAAGGTGTGGCTGCTCGCTCGCAGGGGCAGGTGTCCGGTGAGCATCTGAAACATCATGATGCCCAGACTGTAGATGTCGGATCGGCCATCCAATTCCCGCCCATCCATCTGTTCGGGGGAAGCGTAGGCGAGGGTACCCATGAAGCAATTGGTTTGGTCATTGCCCGCTTGCATGAGTTTGGCGATGCCAAAGTCCAGGATTTTAGCCAGTTCCCCCAGGGTGGGATCCTGGACGATCATAATATTGCTGGGCTTGATATCCCGGTGGATGATAGAGACGGGTTCCGCCTGGGTTTTTAGGATAATGCCTTCGTGGGCGGCCTGAAGCCCCAGACAAATTTGGCGAATTAGCCCCAAAAAGCGCGGAATGGGTAGGGGCTGAAAGTTGATCATTTGGCTGAGACTTTGCCCCTGGAGATATTCCATCACGTAGAAGGGAACTCCTTCTTCGTTGACGCCATAGTCGGTTACCCGCACCACGTGGATACTTTTTTGTCCCAATTGAGCGCAGGTCATCGCCTCCTGCATGAAGCGCTCCCGCATTTTGTCGTTCATCATAGTTTGGGACAAAAACTTGATCGCAACCTTCACGCCGCCTAGGAGCACATCCTCCGCTAGGTAAACCCGCCCCATGGATCCTTGCCCCAGGGCGTCGATCAGTTCGTAGCGATTGGCAAGTTTAGTGCCTAGGTTTGGATCTGCCATAAAACGTGATAACTAGCCAATATGCGACGGCCCAAGACATCCCTACCGCCAAAGTGATTCCCCCAGGAAGACTGCCACGAAGGACAGCTAGCTTGGATCAATACCGAATCGACACCGGATCGATACGCTCCTTGGATTCCTGTGATGCGGCCCTAGTCTTGCCCCTAGAACCCCTTTCCTTGTTCCATAGCCTTGATTCAGGAATTGGGATGGATCTAGGCCGAATCCTCATCGATCCTTGATGTCAGTGAACATAATTTTAATATGCCCACTTTTTTAGATAACAGCTTGGTTTTACCACAGATTTTTTGAAACCCAAGCTCCTCGCCACAATCGCCCGTTCCCCAAACCGATATTCCCCGTCCCAACGGTGGCTAGCTGCTGGGTGACGGTGGCCCCTGGAGTTGTAGGGTAGCCTCCATGGCGCTGGTTAGGTAGTGGCCCGTCATGATGCCGCTAGAGAGGTGGTAACGGCCATCGTCAAGGCGGTGGAGGGTTTCAAATCCGGTGCGGCGCTGGCGGTCGCCCAAGGCCCAATACCGCTGAATGATGGAATCGGGAGCCACCCAGCCCTCACCCTCAACCCGGCCAAGTTGGCTGTGCTGAAGCACAAAGGTATATTGGCAATCGCCGCTGGCCAGCCGCCCGCGATACTGGAGGGCCATCTCCGGTGGGGTAGCCTCCGGCATGACCAATTTCATCACCATGGTGAACCAATCATCCCGACTCCAGGCAATCAAAATTTTGCCCCTCACCGGGGTGGGTAGGCGATCGCGCTCTAACCAGCTTCCTTGTAAGATCCAGCGTCCTGGTTCAACTAAAAAACTGTGAACCACCGATTGATCCTCAAACCATGAACCTCAGGGGTAGCTGCTGCCCAAAACTACGGCCAGTATCTCTGGATCGGTCAGCCACTCCCCCTCCAGCATACGCCCTATCGTTGGGAGTAGGATACCTGAGCCAGGGGATTGATGCGAACCGTAAACACTCTATCTAGCGAGGGCAACCTGGGGGGACCTAGGGATGGTGCAGATCGCCGAGGAGGGTGGCCGTTCTGGCCCCGGTAACCGTTGGCAAGTTGCCCGGAAACGACTGCCAGCGCCAGTAGCCCAGTACCGCAAAGGCTAGGGCTTCCTTAGCCTCGGCGGACACCCCAACCGCGTCGGTGGGCATGACGGGAATATCGGGGAAATGCTGCTGAAGATGGGCCATCAGCACCGGGTTGCGACAGCCCCCCCCCCCGACCAAAATCGCCTCTGGCAGGGCGGGCAAAAAGGATCGGTAAGCCTGGGCAATGGTGGCGGCGGTAAAGGCGGTGAGGGTGGAGACAAAGTCCGTTGGCCCCAAGCCCCGTTCCTGGGCCTGGAGATAGCTGTCTTGAAAAAAGTCCCAGCCAAATAACTCCCGTCCCGTAGATTTCGGGGGCGGCTGGTGCAGGTAGGGGTGTTGTAGCCAATCGGAGAGAAGGTCTAGACAGGGTGTGCCCTGGGTGGCCCAAGCGCCATCGACATCGTAGGTGAGAGTGCCCTCCGAGAGGGTGGCCATGGCAATGTCGATGAGGGAATTCCCTGGCCCGGTATCCCAGCCCAAAATGGCCGGGGGCTGGGGCGACCGATGCCGATCCCAGGCAGGTAGGTAGGTCACATTGCCGATTCCACCGATATTTTGCACACAACGGCATTGTTGAGGATGGCTCAGCAAACAGAGATCCACAATGGGCACCAGGGGCGCACCCTCTCCGCCGACCTCAATATCGGCCTGTCGAAAATTGCTCACCGTGGGCACCCCCAGCCGCCGCGCTAGGCTGGCCCCCCGCCCCAACTGCACGCTATAGGCCAACCGATCCCCCTGCACCGGGCAATGGAACACCGTTTGCCCGTGGGAGGCCACCAGATCCACGGGGCCAGCTTGGTAGATGGCGCGTTGGGCCGCTTGGGCAAAGGATTGGGCAATGGCCTCGTCTAACTCCGCCCAATCCGCCATGGTGAGGGGCTGTCCGGCACAGACCGCCAAAATTCGCTGACGGAGGTCGTCGGGGTAAGGCTCTGTGCAGCCATCGACGAAATCAACCTGTAGGTCATAGCCCTGCCCCTCAATCTCTACCAAGGCCACATCAATACCATCGACAGAGGTGCCGCTCATTAAGCCAATCACGCGCATTTCAGCACCCTTAGCGTCTGCCAACGAATCCAACATGACTAAATTTAGATCTAACGAATCCAACATGACTAATTTAGATCCCATGAACTATAACGCCGTTTAGGCTAAATTTGCCCCAACTCCCTGCCATGAAAGGGTTGGGGCTAACTGAAGCCTGCTCAGTTAACCAGTGCGATGGTTTCAATAATGGATACTAAAAAACCGCTACAAACCTTTTATTTTCAAGGCTTGCAGCGGTTTAGATTTTGGCGAAACGCCAATTTTTAGCGCGGTGTTAACTGTTTACTGGGCAGTGGACGGCGGGGAGTTGTTGTCACCCCTCAGGTATGCTTCGAGGTTGCGGCGCTGCCAGCCATTAAGGTGCCCTTTCAGATCGTCCAGGTGTTCGGTGGCCTTGATGAGGGCGCTTTTGATTTCATAAGCCACCTCCCCAGAGCCGTAGATATCGGGGTTGTTTTCTGCCCAGAGTAGGAGGGCACTGCCTAGCACATTGGCCCGATGGGTGGCTTGGTAGAGGTGCTCTAGGGCGGCGTTGGCATTGTTGAGGATTTCGGTTTGGTTCATGGTGGTGTTCCTAATCTGCGTTTGTGGGTGCCCTGGTTAGTCCCCTCCCAGGGCGGTGGCCTAGCTGGCCAGTAGTGCCTCGACCATTGCGGCCTTGGGCAGGTGCTTGTTCTGGCCTAGGGCATTACGCCAGACGATTGATCGCTGGCTGCACAGCTTGCGGAGCTGGGGAGTTTTGAGGGTGCTGTAGTCCGGGGCGGTGGCCACCTTCACCACGGCGACGGCGGCGGGTGCGGTGATGGCAGCGGCCACGGTGGGGGCGGGCTTGGCCGTCATCTCTGCGGCCTCGGTCAGTAGTTCGTGGAGGCTGGGGAGATCGACATCGATGTCGGTGGGTTCGGTGGCCACCGGGGTGGGGGTGGGTTCGGCCCGCAGTAGCAGGACGGTGATGATGGCCAGGGCGTATAGGAAGAGGTCGAAAGCTTGCATGGTGGTGTCCCGTGTAGAGGTTGGGTTTTGGCTTGGCCGCTGCTTTTCCGGCTGTCACCCGATTTGGTATCCCGCTGGGATGCGGCTCTGTGGTGTGGGGCGGTGTGTCGGTGCCCCGTTGTTAATCAGTATGCCCCCGGTTCTCTGAAATGTCAATACCCCCGGTTAAAGATTTTTCTGATAGGCTGAAAGGGTAGTCCTGAGGGGACGTCCAATGCCTTATAACGTTCGCAGCCGTGAAAACTTGAAGCCCCGTGAGCTTTATTACGAGGAAAAGAAGAAACCGCACGAGGTGACGGTGACGGCGGCGGGGTGGGACGGCTTCAAGGGTTTGGCCTCAGAGCTTGGCCTGTCGGCTTCAGAACTGATCGAGCGCCTAGGGCGTGGCACGGTATCGCTTCAGGATGCGATGGGGGCTGAACCCAAGGGCGATACCTTGGAGCTATCGATCACCAAATGGGGCATTGATGCTGGGCAAGGGGTGGATTCCCAGGGGCGGCGGTATGCCGTTAAGCGCTTGAAGGACACCCCCTAGCCCCTTCCCTCGTAAACCGCCCTTTCCTTGGCCCTGCGATTCACCAGCCCTTGCAGGCGCTTGCCCCCTGCCCTTGTCCATCGGTCGAACCCGGCAGCGGCCTGGTCATGGTTCCCTGCTGTGGCATGGCGCAGGGCATCGCTGCGACCAAACTGGGCAGGGGCAATGTTGTAGCACAGGCTGGCCAGTGCAGCCCGTTGATGGGGCTGGAGATTGGCAGGGATGCGAGGCCAGCAGTTTCTATCGAGGTAGGCTCTAAGGTCACGCTCGGCCTGCTCACGGGTGATGGTGCCTTGGCCGTTGGGTGCCCTGGTGCCGTAGCCCCATGACCATTGCTGATAATCCCAGTAGGGCGACGGGTGGAACCCCTCGAAGCCCTTAATCAGCGTTACGGCCTGGGCGGTTGCGTCCCCACCGACTGATGGGCCAGCACTGGGCGCGGGCGGTTGTAGGACAGCTAACAGGTGGCCTCGTTTGGGTTCGATAAAGCTGCGGTCTGGGTTCCTGATTTGGAGGTGAAGGTGAGGCCCGGTAGATCGTCCCGTGCTGCCCATCTCCCCAATCACCGTACCCGGCTGTTGGCTTCCGGCCTTGCAGGTTCCGGCCTTGAGGTGTAGCAGTTGCCAGAGTAGATCCCGATATTGGAACTCGGCAACATAGCCACCCCCTGACCTATCCCAATAGCAACGGACGTTGACCAGTGCTGGCGCAAAGTAGGGCGTCCCCACTGGCCCGCCAACATCTACCCCGTTGTGGTTGGGGCGCTGTGGCTCTCGATAAACGCTGGTGACGGTGAGGCCCGCTACCTTGTCCCCACGCTTTACCGGGGTGAGGTCAAGTTCGGCGGGTGCGGTAGCGGTCTGCTCGGTTTGGCCATCCAGAAAGGGTAGGCGCTCGGTGAGGGCTTGGTAGGCCCGTCGTCCTTGGTAGAACCCCTCAGCCCCCAGGGCCAGCCCCCAGCACAGCCCTACCAGGATAGAGACGTTGATCACCTTGTTTAGGCTTAGGCCGTTCTCTACCTGCCTCACCTGTAGGCGTAGCGCCTTCAGTTCTTTCTCAAGGCTCTCTAGGGATTTTGAGACGGGTTTGGCTGCTGTGCTTTTTGCCATTGCTCCATCAGCGGTTGCTGGACTTGGGTGCGGAAATGTTCTGGGGCAATCCGGCTGTGCATAAAGATGGCGGTGGCCAGACACATCAGCGTGATTGCAAAGTTAGCGGTGCTGTTGGCCATGGCCTTACCTCCCTGAGTCTGGGTAGCCTTCAATGGGCGTATCCGGTCGGTTGGGGGTGAGGATGACCAGAATCACCCTGGTGAGCTTATTCGTCACCACACCGACCGCTAGGGGGATGTTGACCGCGCCGGATAGCAAAATGCTGATCACCACGCCCCACACCAACAACTCACCAAACGCTTTTTTCACACCTTCCATGGGTCATTGCTCCTATCAAAAATCAGTGACACTAAACCGGGTTTGGCGTAGCACGACGGCGGCTGAACTGCCCGGTGCTACGTCGTTCGTTCGTCTGCCTACCCCCTACCCCCTTCCCACCAAGCCTTGATTTCCTGGTAGCGGGTATCGGTGCTGGCCCGCCTAACCTGCGTCTCCCCTGCATCCCTCAGGACTCGGTTAATGCCCTCGGTAAGTTTGGTGAGGGACTGGTAGCCTGTGGGGTCAAAGTCGGGATGGGCGGATAGAAACTCATCCACCCAGCTAGGCCCATCGGTGACGGCTTCACCCGTGGTGAGGTCGATAGTGTCCGGCAACCAACGTAGGTCAGGGATGCCCCTCAGTGACCAGTGACGGTCATGCCAGAGCAGGGCGGGATAGACACCCTCGGTTGGCTCTAGCGCCTTCAGTTGGGCATAGGCGGCGCGGCGTTCGGTCTTGGCCTCGTCACTCAAATCAAGGTTGGCAAAGTTGCCGGGGCTACCTGCCATCTTGGGCAGCACGATCCAACTCAGGCGCTTGATGGCCGCACGGTTTAGGCCAAGGTCGGCAACGTTGATGTCCTGGGTGCCAAAGGCGAAGTGAATCCGCCGTTTCTTCCCTCGGTTGCGAATGCGTTTGAGGCCGTTATCTACCAGGGCGACGGCCTCGGTATCCAGCTCGTCTAGGACGTTGTTGAACTCATCCACCAACAGCAGGGTGGGGAGGAAATCCGGCTCATCAATGGTCTTCTCAATCGCTCCCACAATCTGCGGTAGGTCATCGGGACGGGTGAACACAATCGAGCCATGGGGCCAGCCAAACCAGGAATGTTTGGCCCCGTGGCCTTGGCCGTCTTCAATGTCATGGATGTAGATCCGGCATTGGCCCTGGTGCTGCTCGACAAAGCGGTAGGCGAGGTATCGCAGAATGAAGGACTTGCCTTCCCCCTGGTCTCCCAAAACGCCCACGTTGCCCCGGTCGGCTAGGTCGGCTAACCAGTCGGTGCCTAGCTCCTGTTGTTGGTCGGTGTTGAACTCGAAGCCGATCAGCTTGTTTTGGGCCTGGTCTGCGAGCGCTCCGGCAACGGCATTGATGGGCTGTAGCACCATCCCCTTCTCGGAGTCGATCAACCCCTTGAGGCCGCTGATCGCATCCCAGGCAAACGCCCCTACGGCCTTCACTGGGTTGATGCCATCGCGGCTGGCACGGTACGCCCCAACGGCGGCGATAGTGGCACCGACCCATGGAGCACCCGCAAGGGAGAGAGAGGCACCGACCGCAAGGCAAGCGCCATTCGTCAGGGCTTTACCACTGGCTTCCATATCCGGTATCTCCTGCATCAATGAACTGCTCTAGGGGTTGGTTCAGCGGTAGCGCGGGTAGGGTGTTGCGGTCGGTGGGGTACATCAGCCAGTGCCGGACAAGCTCTACCGCTGCGAGTTCGGCGGATAGGTTAGAGAGCTTGGCAAACTCCCCGGCGTCTCCGTCGAACGTCCCCAGCTTGGCCCGGTAGTCGTTGGCTTCCCCTAGGACGGTGGCTTCCCGTTCGTTCACCCAGGCCCATGCGTCACCCGATTTTTGGGCCAGCCCTAGCAGGTAGGTCGCCCTGGTCTGGATGCTGTTGCCCATGGCTTCCATGCCAGCGCTGCTAGGGTCTGGGATGGCTGGAATCTGTTGGGGTTCCATCTCTTCTATCGGCCCGCCTATGCCCCCTGTGGGTTCCCCTAGGGCGGTGATGATGGCCTGTGCTTTGGGGAGTGCCATCACCACGGCAAACGCCCCTAGGGCGGCGATGGCGTGGCGGTTGATGGGAATGTTGGTTCTAGTCATGGTCTATGCCCTCACTCAGTAGGGATTGCCAAAAGAGAAGCGCCTGGTCATTGCCCCCTTCAAGCTGCTGTTCGGCCAGCTTTCGGAGGGCAAGGCGGCGCAGTAATTGGGCCTCGGTGGGGATGGGTGGCAGTAGGAGCTGCAACACCACACCGCCCACCAAGACAAAGGCGATCACCCAGGGCAGCACGTCACCGGAGACGATGCCCACAAAGCGCTGGTAGTCGGTGTCGGTGGCCCACGGCATCCGGTTCACCATTAGCCCCCAGTGGGCACCCACGTTGATGAGGCCCAAGGTGAGGCCCATGCTGGCCCAGAATCGGGCGTCTGCGAGGCGGCTAAGGCGCTTCATCCTCTTGGCCCTCAATCACTTCCTCTGCAATCACTTCGCTGTTGTCGATGGTTTCCTGAACCTGCTTTAGGGCGTTGTCAATGGCTAGGGTCCCGTCCCTTAAGGTCTGGGCTGTGTCGGAAGTGGCCACCAGTGGCAGTAAAGCCCTAACGGTTTCCAGGCATTTTTCAAGGTCGGCGGCAACATCGATCAGGGCTTCCAGTTTCGTTTCGATATCGAGGTACATGGGGTCAAATCCTCAAAACAACAAAATTACGGTCAAGGTCAGCAGGGCGATCAGCACTAGGCCGCTTGGTCGGTGGGGCTTTGGGGCTTTCCCAGGGCGGTCATGCCCTGTTGCAGTTCGGCATCTAGGGCGCGGTTGTGCAGGGCCAAGGATTCTGACCGCAGTTGGTAGACGAGCTGGGCTTGCTTCACCTGCTCTACCTTGGCCCTCACCATGGCAGCGGCCTGTTCTTTCCGCTGGGTGACGGCCTGTTGGTGGTAAAAGTCCGCCTCTACGGCTTCCAAGAAACCATCGCAGCTATTCAAAAAGCGCTCGATGTCCTGCGGCTCGAAGGTGGTTAGGGGCGCGTGCTCCCCTCGGTAAACTCCCAGGTCTAGGGTGCTGGGCTGCTGGGGCAGGGCAAGCTGGCCCCGGTGGTTGCCAGTGGCAATGGTGGGTAGAGCGGTGGCCACCGGGGTGGGGGTGGGGCTGTCCAGGAAATACGAATCGGCAAAGGCCACAGCCTCAGGGCTTAGGCCGCTGCTGGTGTCAAAGCCCTCGGCCTTGAGTGCCTTGTAAACGGTGGACTTGGGTAGGTTGTGGCGTTTGCAGTACGCCGATAAAGACAGGTTTTGCATAGGTCTAAACGGGTTGTAAACGTTGGAAAAACTGGGCAGGGTCTAGAACGCCTGTTCTGACAGTGTGCCTATGGCGTTCCTCTCCTGACACTCTTATAACACTTTTGAGCGTCAATGGAGTATGCTTAAAGCGTCAAGCCTCAGAGATGACGCTTGAACGTGTCGATGGAGTAGTATTGAGGGGTTATCACCATGACGACCGTGGCAAAACGAGTTAACGTAACCCTCCCGGAGACGGTCTACGCCGACCTGGAGAGATGGGCAAAGATGAGAGATCAGGCAGTGGCGACCGTTGCGGCCATTGCTCTTGAGCTTGCGATCCGCGATGCCAAAGATAGGGGTGATCTGCCAGCCACAGCAGACACCAAAGAGTCTTAAGCCAAAACACAGTTGACAAATTCAACTGTTCAGAACTTGAACATTTTCGTGTGAGTTTTTTAGCGCCTTGGCATCATGCCGCTAGGGGCTAACTTGTCGGAATGTAACAGGCTTCTATCAGTGTTTTTAATACTTCAGAGCGGCTAACCATTACCGTTTCTGATGGTTTTGCAGCCCCGCATTTCCTCGAAAACCCTTATCGGGGGTTTAAAGCGGGTTTAAAGGCCACTTAAACGTTTGCCCGTTTTTGGGGTGGCTCATGTGCAATGTTGCAGGCTCCTATGCAGGGGGGATCTTGTGTTTAGATTGACTTTCAGCGCTACGGAGAACTTCCAAAATGGCGAAGATCAGCGACCACGACCGAGAGTTTTTAACCACCGAAGCGATGGCCAATTTGCTGAGCCTAACCCGCTCCGGGTTGATGCAGCTCAAGGCAAAAAGCCTTGTCGAGGGGATTCACTACACCAAGCTTTCACCAGGCCCAACCGGGCGGCTGATGTGGCGTCGTGAAGTGATGCTGAATTGGGTGGCCACTCGCCACGACCCTGCCGCTCACGAACGATTTTGTGCAGACTACTTGCAATCCCTAGACCGCTATTCCCCACCCCGCCAAAGGGCCAGCTAAGGCTCATCTGTTTTTTGTCCAACCGTTGGGCAAAACCGCCGCCGCCAAAAACGACACTGTGTCGTTTTTTGTCCCACTACCCCAACTCAAACCTATGTCTCTTCTCGAAGATCGCGACCGCCTAATGGATCAGCTCGCAGAGCTTAAGGCAGACGAAAAGCGCCTAGAGGCCGCGCCCCCAGGGCCAGCCCCCCAAGGCCACCAGTTCGACACCCTTGCCGAATACCAGCAGGCCGTTAAGCAGCACGAGCTGGCCACCATGAACCATCGGGGGGCACTGGAAACCACCAAGAGTTTTATCCCTGCCCTACGGGACAAAATCGCCGCCCTGGATGCCGAAATTGCCGCACTGCGTAAAACCCTAGACCCCAAGTTTGTGGCTCTGGAGAAAGAAGCCCGTCAGTGGGTGCTGGCCATGGAGAACCTGCTACAGGCCCAACAGCGGTTTGATGCGGCCACCATCGACCTGGTGAAGGCCGGGGCCACCAAGCTACACCCCCGCGCCGGGGCCAACCTGGTAGCCGTGCCCTGGGTCGATCTCAAGATTCCCGAAATCTCGGTTAATGCAGAAGAATATCGGGTCACGCTTTCCACTTGGCAAGCGCCGCCATCATTGCCAGAGGTGCGCCCCTTGCCCGATGCCTGGGAGGAAAAAGCATCGGCCTAGGAAGTATTGTCTGCCTCAAAAATGAAGAAGGGCTGCAACCCCTTGCAGCCCTCCAAATGAGGCTGAAAATCACCCTATGCCCAGAGGATTTTCAAACATCGAAGATTATTCATTCAAAGAGGTAACTGAGTTATGACGAATAACCATCTAAATGGTAGCACAAAACCCACGTCAGCGCCTACCAACATTGAGTTTTTAGGCAAACGATACATTGCTGAATGGCGGCGATCCTGCGTTTCAAATGAGATCATCGAGCACAACGTTCAGTACCTTTCTGGGGAGTATGCCCTAGAGGCGGTACTAGGCCAGAAACTAGAACAGTGCGGTGCATGGGGCCAGCAGTTTGCCACCGGAGAAGTTCAGCACATTCTAGACGGCAAAGACCACATTGAAGGCGGCGGATGGTGGGTCAGTGGCCTAGACCCTCTCAACAACTGGGAGCGCATGGAGTGGGGCCAGTTTAAGCCCGATGCCCCCCGCCCCAACCCAGAGAAGCCAGGGCGCGTCATCAAGTATGAATCGCCAGCGGGCCAGCCAGCCAGGGCGCTATTTCTGGCCACCCCAGACCCAGACTACTGGCCCAATGTGCTGAGCAACCCAAAGGTGCCCATCGTCATCACCGAGGGGGCCAAGAAAGCGGGCTGTCTGCTCACGGCGGGCCTTGCGGCGGTGGCTGTGGTTGGGTTCCACATGGCCATCCGCAAGGTAGACACCGGGGCCAAAGATCCCTACGGCAAACCCATCAAGCGGGCTGAACTCATTCCCGATTTGCTGCCCTTTGCCCAAGATGGGCGGGTCATCGTCCTAGCCTTCGACCAAGACAGCAACCCCCGCACACGGGAACGGGTAGAGCGTGGCCTGGATGAAACTTGCCAGGTGCTTCATGGGCTGGGGGCGGTGCCCAAGGTGGCCAGATGGAAGCCTGCGGAAGGCAAAGGCATTGATGATTGGGCGGCCAAAAAAGAGGCCATCATTGAAGCCCAGCGCCAAGATGGGAAAGAGCCAGACACCACCTGGGAGCAACAGGTTAGGGCATTGGTGGATGGTACCGAGCCGTGGCTACCCCCAGAAAAGCAGTACACCCAAATTGTGTTTGATCGGCTCTATGCCAACGGGCGCTACATCTGTGTAGATGGCGTTTTGCACCAGTGGGACAACAACTACTATCGAGAGCTAAAAGACTCTGCCGAAATCCGCCGCATCTCGGAATTTCTAGACACCTATGCCACCCGGAAAAACGGGCGCAAAGGGTACCACCATGCCAAGGCCAGCCACGCCAAAGAAGCCTTGGAGTGGGTGAAGGGCAAAACCGCCATTGATGAGCGCCGGGTGAACCCACCCGGAATGCTGAACCTAACCAACGGGGTTTTGGTGCTCGACTGGAAAGGACGGGTACCCACCTGGCACCTAGAACCCCACGATCAGCACTACTTCACCTACCAGCCCGTCTATCCCTACAACCCCACCGCAGACCCAACCTACTGTGATCGCCTGCTGGATGTGCTCACCCCAGGGGAGCGGGAAATCTTTCTTCGCACCATCGCCGCCGCCCTAGACCTCCCAGCTATCCGGGCCAGACGCGGGCGGGCGGTGAAGGGTCTCTTTCTGTGGGGCAGTGGCAGCAACGGCAAAGATACCCTGCGGGAAGCTGTGCGGTGGTTGTTTGCCGATAAGGGCATGACATCAGCGGGCCTGGGAGACTTCGCCATTTACGACCGGGGCAGAAAGTTCCCCTTGGCCAAGCTGCAACACAGCCGGGTTAACTGGGCTTCCGAAAACTCCGACCTGCTCAGCATCGACCGGATCGAAGTTCTAAAGCAGCTCATCAGCGGAGACTCTACTCTCTCCATCGAACGCAAGGGGAAAGAAGAGTTCGACATCACCCCCACCTGCATCCTGCTGTTCAACATCAACGGCACCCCAAACCTAACGGCCTCTAGCGAAGCCATCCTTAGCCGGGTGGCCATCATCAAGCTGGGCAAAACCTTCTCCCAAAATCCCAACCCAGCCAAGGGCGAACTCAAAGCCGATCCACGGTTCCGCTATGACCAAGACTGGCTGCAACAAACCGTTGTCCCTGCCCTGCTCAACCGAGTCCTAACCGCCCTCCAATCCTTAGCCACCGAGGGGATCGACTACAGCGCGACCCAAGACACCCTTGAAGAAGTGCAGCGGTCTAACTGCCACCTCTTCCAGTTCTGTTCTGATACGGGCTTGGGCTATGACCCAGATGGGGAGGTCAAAGCCTCAGAGGTCTGGGAAAAACTAGAAGCCTGGTACATCGAACAGGGAGCGCTCACTATCGATTCCGACAAACTCACAGGTCAGGAGAGAAGCCGCGAATGGAGCAACTTTACTTCTGCCAAGGGAGACACCCTAGTCAAAGGCCAAAACCAGATCACCGAACGATTTACAGCCCTGTTCCCAAAAGTGAAGGTAGTTCGTAAGTACAGGGAGGACAAACGAAAGAAGATACCTTGGCTAGTTGGTCTCGCATTTCTCCCCCACGCAGAACAATTTTCTGATTTTTGCGGTGGTGGGGTGGAATCTGCCAATTCCGAAGCCCAAAACCCAGGCGTAGCAAGCGATTCAGAACCCCACCCCAGTTCTGAAACTGGGGTGGTAGAGGGGTGGGATTGGGGTGGGGACTCCGAAAAATCCCACCCCAGTCCACCCCAATCCCACCCCAGTTTTGAATCTGGGGTGGTAAGCCAGGATGCCCACCAGGTAAGCCTTTTGAGCGACGAAAATCCTAAATCCCACCCCACCACCCCAGATTTGAAAAATCACTGCGTTGAAAAAAGTTTTGCCTCTTTGCCCTTGGCAGAACTCTCCCCTGAAGATGTGGCCACCACCGTGCTGCTGCTCAGTGAAGTCACCAGCGCCGCCGATCTGGAATTGCTTACCGATCTCTCCCCCACCGACAAGGCCCGCGTCTGGGCAGCACTCCCCCCAGACGAGAGAACCCGCCTTCAATCCCTCAGACAGTCTTCGTAAACCACCCTTAAACCCGCTTTAAACGAGGCTCACCCCATGACCACCCCGCAAAAAATCGCCCACCTCATCACCCGCCTGGATGAGCTGCAAGCCCTGGTAGACACCATCAACACCGAGGCCGCTGGAATTTTCCGCATCCAGCTACCCGCCGAAACCTTCACCCTACTGGCAGGCCAAGTCAGCTTCTCCGAACCCGCCGCCGTCGCCGAACTTGCCCAGCAGCTCCAAGCCAGCGCCGCCGCCAAAGGGCAAACCCTCAGTGCATCCCAGGCCGTCGCCAAAATCCGCAAGGCCCAAGCCAGCACCCCCAGCCGCCCCCTTAAGCCCTACCGCCAAGGTGGCCCGTCCATCATTGATATCCCCTGCCCCTAGGAGATCCACCCATGAGCATGAATAGCGCCTTCACCAAACTCCCCTTTGAGGCACGGCTGGCCATCGTTGAATGTCTCATCAGCACCGCCTACGACCGCCAGCAAGCCGCCTCTAAAGCCGCCGCCCTAGGGTATCCCCAAATCACCCCCGATCAAGCCCGTGGGGTCGCAGACAAAGTTAGGGCGGTGGTGATGGGTCGGCCTTGCAAAGATGCCGATATCCACCTGCTCACCAAAACCGCCATCAAGAATCTACTCGGAGGTTAGCCCCATGCCCCGCTGCAAATTCTGCGCCGCCCCAATCCGCTGGAAGCACAGCGTCAAAACCGAGAGCTGGTATCCCGTCAGCCCTAAAACAGGTCGCCTTCACATCTGTGGCCAATCCCGCCTCATCCGCGAGCGCAAAGCCCAAGGCCAGCACCTCAAATCCATCACCACCGAACCCTAGGGGCCATCCCCACCCACCAACCGAGTCACCACCGCCTCAATCGCCGGGGCAAACGCTTGCAGCACCGGCGACAGGATGATAACCGTACCCGCCGTAATGATGATCGTCCGCGCCGTCACCAGGTTCTCACGGGTGAACTGAAAGAACCGCTCATCCCAGCGCTCAACCTCAGCCCTGACCTCCTGACGGCTTTGCTCAAGCCCCTGGGTGAGGGCATCAATCTTATCGGCCAAGTCCTGTAGGGTGGGTTCTCTCTCTGGGGTGCTGGTCATGGCTACCTACCTTGTAAACCCTTCCATCCTATACCCATGCACCAACTAAGCCTGATCGAACCCGCCCTAGAACCGGGCTGGACAAACGACGATTGGCAAACCCCCGCCGCCGTCGCCAAAGTGCTGGCCAGCCACGTTAACCTAACCGACCACGCCCGCCCCATCGACCACACCATCGTAGAGGCCGGGGCTGGGACAGGGCAGATCGCCCGCTTCCTGCCTGAGGGTAGCCACGCCGTAGAACTTAAACCCCACCGCCTTGAGCAAGGCCGTCAACGCGCCCCCCATTGTCACTGGCACCAAGCCGACTACCTCACCTGGGGAGAACCGGGCACCGTGGATCTGGTCATCGGCAACCCACCCTTCACCCGCATCGTAGAGTTCATCAACCACAGCTTCGAGCTGCTACAGCCCCGTGGGCGGCTGGTCTTTCTGGCCCCCTGCGACACCTTCCACAAGCCCACCCTTCTAGAGGCCATCCCCCAGCCCTTCTACCTCAGTGAGCAACGCCTGGTAGGACGCATCGCCTACCTTGGCCCCGATGGCAAACCCCAGCGGGGTAGGCAGGTCTATGACAGCATCTTCACCCTGTGGCCTCTCCCCAGCCCCCACCCCAACGGCATCGTCTGGGTTTAGGCGGTGGCAGTCCTGCCTACTGCCCAAGCCCTAGCGGCCTTGGCACGGTGGAAAGGGCAGCATTGGCAGTGTCAGCATGGCGCAAAACCTGAAGGGCAGCTTCACCCGCGAACTCACAGAACTGATTGGGCCAGATGCAACCCAAGCCCTGATCGCCGCCTTCCGAGGCCATTACCTATGGGTGCCTGAGGTCATCACCCCAGACCACCCCATCGCCCAAGCCATCGGCCATGGCCCCGCCCAAGCCCTAAGCCAGCGCTACAGAGACTCCCGTATCCTCATCCCTATGGGCTATGCCCATCGCATCCGTCAGCGCAATCAGCAGATCATCGCCGCCCACCAATCCGGGGCCAGCATCCCAGACCTGGTCACTCAGTTCGACCTATCCCCCCGTCGCCTGCGGGAAATCCTATCCAAGGCCAGCACCTTGCCCAATGTGCCAGTTACCCCCTACCGCTGGACTAACTTTTCAACAACGGCGGGCTATCCCCCTTGTGCCAGTTGCCCATTTTTGGCCAAAACCCAGCCCAGCCCCAACGACACAATCAGTCATTCAGCCGCCGCCGTCGTTGAGTAGTTGCCTCCCCACGCAACCAATCAGCCCCCTATCCCGTCCCAATTCACCCCGGATAAACCCGGCTCATCCCAGGTGCAAACCCCCAACCATGGCGCACCCCTGGGGGTAGAGCCTATCCCCCTTGAAGCCCTGCTAGGCAAGGGTAGGGGAGTGGAAAAGTGTCTTGGCTGTACGTTACTTACAACGTGCGTGTACGTTAGTCGGTTACGTGCAACCATCGTGACGTATTTGAACCAGGGATTCGCCGGGTGAGATCGCTGGCCAAGTTGAAGCGGCTTAGGAGCTGGTCAGGGGTGAGGCGACGGAAGCGCTCATAGGAAACGTCTGCATCGGCCAAGGTATCGAAGGCTTCACGGGTCGAGAGCCACCGCACACGGGTAGGCGGTGGGGGTGGGGCAGCGGCTTGGGCCAGCTTCACCTCTGCCAGCATGGCCTCAAGCTGATGCAGCTTGGACTGGGTGGCATCTATGGCCGCTTCATCAAACTCCCCAGGGAACAAGACGCTGCGAGGACACCGAAGCACGGCTTCAGATTCGGACTTGACGCCCCCTACTGATTGCTTCCAGTCGATCAGGCGCTCGTAAACTTTGGTGGGCAGGTAGCAGGTGATTTGAACCAAATCACGCCCTTTAACTTGAATAGCCATGACCACCTCCATGGGTGGGGTATTTTGTCGATTGTAACTTACATTTTGGTTGTCAGAATTAACCAGGTGTAATGCACACCCCGGTTAACCATGGTCAAAAATAGTAAGGTTTTTTGTGCATTATTCCTCAAAGCGTTATGGCATCGCATTTCTAGCAAAACTAGGGGTTTGGCCTGGTCATGACCTTGATAACCGCCGCCTGGTCATAAAAATTGAGGGTCGAATTATCAAGACTTTGGGGCGTTACTTGCTGTTTTAGTAAAATAGACAGAAGGGTCAAAAAAGCATTATGTTTACGTCAGATTTTTTCGTTTTGAGTGGGGTCGAATTGCCCCCCGATAGAAAACAGAATCGGAGCGGCCAAGCTCGTCACCTAACTGAGGAAGACCTGGCCCAACTCTTCAATGTGCTCCCGTCGGGAAAGTGGCAGGCGGTTTTTGCCGTAGCCTATTTCACTGGCTCTAGGATTTCCGAGGTGTTGAGCCTGTCTATGGTGGATGTGGGCACCGACCGGATCAGCTTCCGGCGCGAGAATACCAAAAGCCGCAAACCCAGGACGGCGATGATCGTTGATGCCCTCAGGCCCTTCCTAGCCGCCTACGATACCCCTCAGGCTGGCTACCTATTTCCAGCCCATCACAATGGCCACGGCGGGCACATCAGCAGGCAGGCGGCGGATCGGGTGTTGCGTGAAGCCTGCACAGTGGTAGGGCTGGATGGGGTGAGCACCCACAGCTTTAGGCGGAGCTTCGCCACGAACCTCCACAGGCAAGGCTATAGTCTGGCCAAAATTTCCCGGCTGCTAGGGCATAGCTCCCCATCCATGACGGCCCGGTATGTTGAATAGGAGTTTGACTAGCTATGGGAAATCAGCATGATTGGCTACCCTTCAACCTAGACGCTATCCCAGAATGTTCAGGGATCTACGGCATCTACCTCCCTGAACCAAGGGCATGGTTCTATGTTGGCAAAGCCCAAAATATCGCTGTTAGATTGCGGAATCGGTACCATCCTGTCCATATTGCCGCCAGCTTGAGCATGGAGAAAAGCTATTGTTACATCCCTGCGAAATCTGGCCTAGGCAGGCTAGAAAAACAAATCATTGGTGAGCTGTCCCCCTGGGGAAATGGCGGAACTTCTTGGGGGATTGCCCAGCGTTTCCAATGTGATTTACCCTTGACCACCCTTTATCTAGGACTTACCGATCAGGAACTAAGGGCAGCGGTAGAGGTATAGAGGCCCATCACATCTCTGGCAGCCGCAAATCTTGGGCTACCCCCGCATAGTGGCGAAAAATCATCCCAGGGGAGTTACCCACCAAGGCCGCTACATCCTGCACAGCCATGCCCCGCCGTAGAGCTGCCGTGATAAACGTGCTGCGAGTTTGGTAGAGGCTGCGATCCTCAAGGCTCAGCTTGGCCAGCAGGGGACGCCACGGGTTCCGGTTTAGGTGATCGCCGTTAACCGGAAGCCCCTTTGGGTTGCTGAACACCAGGGCATCCCCCGCCGTCGCCTCAGGCCGTAGCCCATCTAGCAGCGCCTTGGTTTTGGCATCCAAGGGCACCCGCCGCCGTTTCTGGCTCTTGAGATGCTGGCGACGATACCGCCCCCTTTGGGCGCGGGAAATGGTGGCCAGAAACATCACCTCATCCCCTTTGACGTTGCCCCACTGAAGCGCCGCCGCCTCTCCAATCCGGCACCCCGTCCGAAACAGAAACTCAACGAAGGCCCGATAGTGATGACCTTCCAGCGCCGCCAAAATCCGATCCCGCTCTTCTAGGGTGAAGGGGTGGGGGTCGGGTTCTGAATCGGGCTGGGGTGCCCTCAGATGCTCCCAGGGGTTCACCCGGATTTGGCCCGTCTTCAGTCCCCACTCACAGGCCGCGCTTAGCAGAGTGGTGAGGCGGTAGGCGATGTGCTCAGGGTGCCGCTCGATAATGAACCGGAACACCTCCCCAGCATCTTCTAGGCGGTGGCTGGGCAATGCCTGAACGTGGCCATCGAGCACCCCATAAAAACGCTGGGTGCTGGGGGCCAAGCGCTTCTTCTTCACCTCAAAATACCCCCGCCAAAGTTCGCCCAAACTTGGCCCGCTGCTTTGCCGTTTGGGCACGGCGTAGCGCTCTAGGGTGTGGTCAAAAATCCCCAGCCGCAAATCATCGGTCATCCGTTGGGCAATGCGAGCGGCCACCGTCCGATTGGTGGCATTGTCCCTCAGGCCCGTGGGGGCTTGCCGCCGCTTCTTCTCTTCAGTCCACCGAAAATACAACCGCCCGTGACAGACATAGAGGGATACCGCTCCATTTTTTGCTCTGGCCATAGCTCAAAAAATTGGTGTCACTTAAGCCCAAGTAGGTTTTATTGGAACCCTTTGGAGTGCTTATAACCATTAAACTAGATCGAACGCACTACAGCACAGTTTGGGCCAGATTCGCCAAAAGCCCCGATAGTAAAGGTTTAGGGCTGCTTTGGCGTGATTGGCCACAGTACTTGATGGTTTCAATAATGGCAACCCCCATGCCACAATTGGCCCAATCTCTTAGGGTAGAGGGGAAGGGAAACGGTGGAGTTATCGTCTCAGCCGGGGTCAAATGTCGGCCCCCATTCAGGGCAACCCCTAGGGCAAAATCTGGGGCAACCGTTGACGGGAACGCCCACACCCCAGCAGTTGCAGAGCATCAAAGCTCAGCTTGATCTGGTGCTGCTGGCCCTAGAATCCCTCACTGGGCTGGGGTCTGAAGCGATGCTATCAGCGGCAACCCACCTGGGCCTATCGGATTTGTTGAGTGATCGCGTCAACCTTTGGCGGCTACGGCAAGCCAGCCCCCTCCGCAAGGGGCAAGGTCGCAAAAAACTCGATATTGACGAAGCCCGTGCCCTAGTCTTGGTCATCACCCACCTCGCGCTCGATCACCAAACCACCATCCGCCAAGCCGTCGCCCACCTGGAAGCCGCCCTCGACCAAGGTCGCCCCCCCCATCGCACCGCCATGTTGGGCAATTACCTCGATGCCTTTGTCAACGCCTACCAAGAGCGCATGGAAGCCGACCAAACCTCAACCCCGGATGACCTCAACCCCCTCGCCCTCAAGTTGCTGATTGACTTGTTGTTCTACAGCAACCCCGACGGTTCCCGCAAACTTTGGTTGGCCCTTCTAGACCGCTCCAAAACCTAGTCCCGGCCATAGTCGGACGTACGACGGTACACCACCACCGAGTCCCCAATAGTCAACCCTTTATGCCCAACCTTCAATAACCAACCCACAACAAC
>JBBAWV010000011.1:0-53936 GCA_040396995.1 Nodosilinea sp.
CCTCGGCTGACTGCCAAACGTGCGATCGGATCTCACGCAACTCTGTCACGGACAGATCAGGCTCGGCGCAGTCCCCTTTCCAATAAAAGTTTTAATCACTAAATCACTCTTTGGAGAATAGATATCATGGCTGATGTATTGCTGGTTTACCGACTCAAGACCGGTGCTCGCGAGTGGAACGAATGGCGAAAATTTGAAAACCCTGACCAAGAAATGGATCTGAGCGGTGCCCGCCTGTATGAGGCTAACCTGTATAGCGCTAACCTGCGCCGTGTCAACCTGAGCAGTGCCGATCTGAGCCATGCCAACCTGAGCAGTGCCAACCTGAGCAGTGCCGACCTGAGCGGTGCCAACCTGAGCCGTGCCGACCTGGGCTGTACCGATCTAAGCGGTGCCAACCTAAACGGTGCCAACCTGAACGGTGCCGACCTGTTCGGTGCCAACCTAAGCAGTGCCAATCTGAGCGGTGCCGACCTGAGCCGTGTCCACCTGAACGGTGCCGACCTGGGCTGTCCTGATCTAAGCGGTACCAACCTGCTCCCACCCAACCTGAGCGGTGCCAACCTGAGCGGTGCCAACCTGCGCTGTGCCTACCTGGTCGGTGCCGACCTGAGCGGTGCCAACCTGAGCGGTGCCAACCTGAGCAGTACCGACCTGAGGGGTGCTAACTTGAGCGGTGTCGACCTGAACGGTGTCGACCTGAGCGATGCCAGATTGACCGAGATTTTCTGGGGTTAGCTGTGCCACAGGCGCAACAAAACCACGGTACTGTCTGCTAGCGATGCGGCCTTCTGGCGATCGCCCCGCACCCCAATATCGCAGGGCGATCGCCTCAGCCGTCTGCCAAACGTGCGATCGGGTCTCACGCAACTCTGTCATGGACAGATCAGGCTTGGCGCAGTCCCTTTCCCACTCAAAGTTTTAATCACTAAACCACTCTTTGGAGCATAGATATCATGGCTAATCAAAACCTGGTTTTCCAACTCAGGTTCGGTGCTCTCCGTTGGAATACATGGCGAAAAAAAACAAGCCCTGACGAAATAGATTTGCGCGGTGCCGACCTGGTCGGTTTCGACCTGAGCGGTTTCGACCTGAGCGGTGCCATCCTGAGCGGTGCCAAACTGTACAAAGCCGACCTGAGCAATACCAACCTGAGCGGTGCCGACCTGGACGGTGCCAACCTGAGCGATGTCGTCCTGAGCAATGCCAACCTGAGCGGTGCCAACCTGAGCGGTGCCGACCTGTACAACGCCGACCTGAGCGCAGCCGACCTGAGCGGTGCCAACCTGAGCAGTGCCAACCTGAGCCGTACCATCCTGGTCGATGTCTACTACCTGCGCAGCGCCAACCTGAGCGGTGCCAACCTGAGCCGTACCCACCTGAACGGTGTCAACCTGTATAAGGCCAGCCTGAGCGGTGCCAGCCTGAGCAGTGCCATCCTGTGCGAAGCCAACCTGAGCGAGGCCGACCTGAGCGAGGCCAACCTGAGAGGTGCCATCCTAAGTGATGCCAACCTAAGCGGTGCCAATTTAAGCGATGCCGACCTGTTTGAGGCTGACTTGGACGGTGCCAAGCTGGACGGTGCCAAGCTGGACGGTGCCATCATGCCATAGACAGTCGCCCTTGGGATTGACCGAGATTTTCTGGGGTTAGCTGTGCCACAGGCGTAACAAAACCACAGTACTGCCTGCTAGCGATGCTGCCTTCTGGCGATCGCCCCGCACCCCAATATCGCAGGGCGATCGCCTCGGCTGACTGGTAAACGTGCGATCGGGTCTCACAAGCCTCTGTCACCGACAGATCAGGCTCGGCGCAGTACCTTTCCACTAAAATTCAACACCTAGACCACTCTTTGGAGAATAGACATCATGGCTGATGAAATGCTGGTTTATCGACTCAAGGACGATAGTTCCGATTGGAATGCATGGCGAGAAGGCGAAGACCCTGACATAGAAATAGATCTGAGCAATGCCGACCTAAGCGGTGCCGACCTGAGCGGTGTCAACCTGAGCGGTGCCGACCTGAGCGGTGCCAACCTGAACGGTGCCTACCTGAGCGATGCCAACCTGATCAGTGCCAACCTGAGCGGTGCCTACCTGAAACGTGCTGTAAGCCTGAGCAGTGCCAACCTGAGCAGTGCCAACCTAAGCGGCGTCGACCTGAACGGTGCCGACCTGATCAGTGCCAACCTGAGCGGTGCCAACCTGAGCGCTGCCAACCTGAGCGCTGCCAACCTGAGCGCTGCCAACCTGGAGGGTGCCATCCTGAGCAATGCCAACCTGCACTATTCCAGACTGCTCAGTGCCAACCTGAGCGGTGCCAACCTGAGCGGTGCCAACCTGGGCTATGCTTACCTAATGGGTGCCTACCTAAGCGATGCCAACCTGCGCGGTGCCGACCTGCGCAGTGCCGACCTGAGCGGTGCCAACCTGCGCGGTGCCGACCTGAGCGGTGCCAACCTGCGCAGTGCCCGCCTGCGCGGTGCCAACCTGCGCGGTGCCGACCTGCGCGGTGCCAACCTGAGCGGAGCCAATCTGGACGGTGCCAATCTGGACGGTGCCAATCTGGACGGTGCCATCAGGTCATAGACAATCGCCCTTGGGATTGACCGAGATTTTCTGGGGTTAGCTGTGCCACAGGCGCAACAAAACCACGGTACTGTCTGCTAGCGATGCAACCTTCTGGCGATCGCCCCGCACCCCAATATCGCAGGGCGATCGCCTCGGCTGACTGCCAAATGTGCGATCGGGTCTCACAAGACTCTGTCACGGACAGATCAGGCTCGGCGCAGTCCGTAGGGTGGGCAGTGCCAACCATTCTTCCCATGGGGGTCTACTAATGTGCTGTGTGGATCATGCCCACCAAAAATGATTTAGTTAATGCTTCTCTTGACGCTACTCTTTCATTATTTCTGGAAAACTAATGGTAATTAGTCACCGCAACAAAGCTGGTCTATTGCGAATGGGGCAAAAGTTTGTAGCATAAGGGGCATGAAGGTACAGCCACGTCCAGAGCCCAACCTGCCGGAGATCGACCCTGAAGCGCAAGGGGCGAGGTACTTGGTACGAGCGTTACTGTGAACAACGTGCTGAGACCGAGCAACTGAAGCAGCGGGTTAAGGAGCTGGAAGAACAGTTCGAGAGCCTCAATGAGAAACTGAGGAAGCTGAGCGAGCGCACCAGTGAAACGAGCTCACAGCCGCCATCTTCGGATGGTCCGAAGAAACCGAACCGGGATAAACAAAAGCCGCAGCGAAAACGAGGCCCCAAATACAACCACCCCGGCACGACGCGCAACGGCTTTGGCTGGATTGATCACCCCGTGTTGCTCGACGTGCAGCGCTGCCCGGTCTGCGGTGGTGAGGTCGATGAGACCAGTTATCGCGTCAACGGGGTGAATCATTGGATTTGGATCGCCACCGCCCCCGAGCGCTGCGTCCTGTTCTTTGCCCCCACCCGCAGTTCAGCCGAGGTCAAAACGCTCTTGGGTAAGGACTTCACGGGCATCCTCAGCAGCGACTGCTGGTCGGCCTATGGGCCACAATCGGCGGATGCCAAGCAGACGTGTTGGTCGCATCTAGAGCGGGAACTCAAGGGATTAACCCCCTCTCAGTTCCCGGAAAATCGGGAGTTTGCCCACCGGATCTTCCCTATTATCCATACGGTTCGCCAAGCCCACCGGGACTATCATCAGGGGCAGATCATCAGTTTGGCTGAACTCCAAGCCCTCAGGCCCATCCTTGAAGCGGAGTTAGCTTACGTGCTAGAGCATCCCCAACAGGGGCATTGGGATCGGGATTCCCAAGCCTTGAGCAACCAATTTCGCAGACATTGGTCAGACTGGTTTACGTTTCTCACGAGTCCTGAGGTCAAGCCTGATAACAACGATAAGGATGATGAATTCCTTAAAGTCTTAGAGTTATCCCGTGGATCGGAGAGATCATACCTGGCGTCACGGTGGTTATCTATCGCATCTGACGCTTAATAATACATAGTTAGCCAACTGTCGTCGCCCATAGCGAGAGGAGATCGCCCACGTGCATCGGTGTTGATCAGGGGAATGCGTTCAGCTTTGCCGTCTCGCAGAAAATCGCCCCATCCAACACACTGAGCCACCTCATTTGGGCAACTCCCAACCGCCAAAGCTGAACCATGATCGAGTTTCATGGACGAAATTGATGGAATCATTAGAGAGATTTCTATGGAGAACAGGCGCTCTTTGCAGCTAACCCACAAGCAGAGCGATCCGGATTGACGTAAAGTAAAAAGATAACGACAACTTAATCATTTTAATCCTCTAAAGTACGCGGGACTCCTGCCTGCGGCTAGAATGACTGTCATGGCAGTGTGCAATGTGTTCCCACTGTGTCAGTGTCCAGTTCTAAACCTGCGTTCAACCGTGAGGGATCATCGCTGTGTTAGAAGCCTTTGTCCTTGCCACGATATTGCTGGGATTTTTCGGCATTATCCTGAAGAAAAATTTGGTGATGAAAATCATCTCGATGGATGTTATGAGTACGGGGGTGATTGGCTATTACGTTGTCGTAGCTGCGAGAAATGGTCTGTTTTCGCCGATTATGAATGATCGTCCCGTTGCCTATGCCGATCCGGTACCCCAGGCTGTCATTTTAACGGCGATCGTCATTGGGCTTTCAATCCAAGCTTTGATGCTAGTAGGAGTGATGAAACTAGCAAGGGATAATCCTACCCTGGAAACCAACGAAATTGAAAAGAGTAATACACCATGATCGGTCAAACCACACTAACGCTGATCTGGATTGCCCTGCCGTTTTTGGTGGGATTTCTGATTTATTTACTGCCCCGACTGGATCGCCCATTGGCGCTGGTGGGTGCTTTAGTATCTGTGGCCTATGCCGCGCAATTGTTCCTCGCCCCTGCCCCTCTGACACTGCGACTACTCGATCACTTTGGGGTAAGTTTAATCCTCGATCCACTGGCGGGTTTTTTTATTCTCACCAATGGTCTGGTCACAGCCGCCGTAATTTTTTATTGTTGGAGCAGCCCTAAAACGCCATTTTTTTACGCCCAGACCCTGATTTTGCATGGCAGCGTGAATTCGGCCTTTGTCTGCTCTGATTTTGTCAGTTTGTATGTGGCATTAGAGGTGATCAGCATTGCCGCCTTTTTGTTGATTGCGTATCCCCGGACCAATCGCTCCATTTGGGTAGGGTTGCGCTATCTGTTTGTCAGCAATGTAGCGATGCTGTTTTATCTCGTGGGTGCGGTGTTGGTGTATCAAAGCCATCATTCTTTTGATTATGCTGGGTTGCGGGGGGCACCCACCGAGGCGATAGCCCTGATCTTTTTGGGGTTGTTAGTCAAGGCCGGCATTTTTGTAGCGGGGCTATGGCTTCCCCTCACCCACTCCGAGTCCGATTCGCCCGTATCGGCCCTGATGTCGGGGATTGTGGTCAAGGCTGGGGTGCTGCCGATGGTGCGCTGCGCCCTGCTGCTAGAAGAAATTGACCCCATAGTGCGGATGTTTGGCGTGGGGACAGCGATGTTGGGGGTAGGCTATGCCGTGTTTGAAAAAGATGCAAAGCGGATGTTGGCGTTTCATACGGTTTCGCAGTTGGGATTTATTTTGGCTGCGCCGGAGGTGGGTGGCTTTTATGCCCTGACCCATGGCCTCGTGAAATCGTCGCTGTTTTTGATTGTGGGCACCTTGCCCAGTCGCAATCTGAAGGAACTACAACAGCTACCGTTGTCCACACCAATTTGGATTGCCCTAGCGATCGCCAGTTTTTCGATTTCGGGGTTTCCCCTCCTGTCGGGATTTGGGGCAAAGGTGTTGACCATGAAAAACCTACTGCCCTGGCAGGTGATTGGCATGAACATTGCCGCATTGGGAACGGCAATTTCCTTTGCGAAGTTCATTTTTCTGCCCCATCAGTTGCAGCCAACCGAGCCTCGCCCAGTGCTTCAGCCCGGTTTTTGGGTGGCGATGCTGCTGTTAGTGGGAGGGTTGTTTGTCGCCAATGTAGTCTACTACGATGCCTATAGCTGGGGCAATATCATTAAACCCTTGGCTACTATTGGGCTGGGCTGGGTGGCCTATTGGGTGGTTTTTCGTCACCTTGTCATCAAACTGCCTCGCATGTTGGAGCAATTTGATCATCTGATCGGGTTCATGGGTTTAAGTTTAATTCTGGTGTTTTGGATGGCCTTAGCATAATGGGCGACATCATCTTGCGATTGGTGATTTGGTTTTTGCTTACAGCCAATTTCAGTGTGGCAAATATCCTCATTGGCATTAGCATTGCCCTGCTATTGCCCCGCACGTACACCTCCCACACCCGCTTAAAAGAACTATTCTGGGCGCTGGGAAAAATCATTGTGGCGATTCCCCAAGCCTATAAAGAAGCATTTCAAATGATCCTACAACCGCACACTGAAGAAGAAATTGTGATGGAACCGGTGAGGGGTCGTCGTTCTCCAGGACTGATCTTTTTAGACATTTTTCTGATTACCTTTACGCCCAAAACAACCGTTTTGAAATATCACGAAGATGGTTGGTACAAAGTTCATCATGTTAAACGGAAGCAGCATTCATGAGTATTCTGAACCTGGCATTGATCGCCATGATTTTAGCCTTACTGATTCCCCTCTATGAGGCGTGGCGAGACGAAGATATCTGGCAGACAATGCTGTCGCTATCTAGCGTGTCTTCTAAGGCTGCGGTGATGGTTTTACTGGTTTCGGTATTGCGCGATGATGGGATGATTGGGGTGGTCGGCGTAATTATTTTAAGCGTAGGTAATGCCGGATTTATGCTGCTGGCACACATCCTAAAACGGTTGGGGGATGCATGATGGAGTGGTTTAGCTATGGCTGTATTGGCGTAGGTTTAGTGTTTTGGTTTTGGGGAACTTCTTTTTTGCTGAGCAAGCGTTCAGTGCTGTTCAAACTGCATAACCTATCAGTGTCAGATACCCTGGGTTCCATGGCGATTATCTTTGGCTTGCTCTTGCAGCGTCCCAGAGAATGGCCGTTATTGCTGTTGGCCATTCTTTCCCTCATGCTGTGGAACACGATGCTGGGCTATGTGCTGGCCTATTGCTCTAGTAGCAATGTGATCACCCGGAGTTCGCCCAATGGATAGCTACGTCTACATGATTACGGCGCTGCTGCCGCTAGCGGCAGCAATGCTGGTCTTTCAGGTCAATCCCTACCATGCCCTGGTGATTCGGGGGGTTTTGGGGGCGATCGCGGCCCTGGTCTACACCGTCCTTGGTGCGCCGGATGTGGCGCTGACCGAAGCACTGGTAGGAACACTTTTGGCGATTACACTCTATGCTGTGGCGGTGCGATCATCCTTGGTTTTTCGGTTGGGAGTGCTTAAGGATGATAGTGACACTCAGGATCTCGCTGCTCCAGATTCCACACCACTACAGCAATTAGTGAATAACCTGAACAAGGTTTTTAGCGAGTATCACCTGCGGGTTGAATTGGTGCTCTATTATGATCGAGAAGACCTGTATCGAGCATTGATGGAAAAAGAAGTACATGCCACCTGCGAAAGGGAAATAGCAGCTAAGATGGAGGGGGCAATCGCCCCAAAATCTTCATTTTCCGATGAGCCGCCCTATCGCACCACCACCCGTCTACGCCGCCTCTACGACATTATGAGCAATGAGATTCTGGCCCCCATTACTCAGTTAAGCTACATTGATCCGTCGGCGGTTGGAGAGGTGAATTTATGAAGTGGATTTATGTGATTGCAGGGATTGCCTTCTATCTCAAAATGATCTTTTTATCGAATCCTTCGCCCACACTACCATTCTCGATTGTAGATGCCGTGGCTCAAGATAGCGGCGTGCCCAATGTGGTGTCAGGGATTATTCTTCGCAATCGACTATACGATACGACTTTTGAGGTGATTGTATTCACAATCGCCATCATGGGATGTAATTTCTTGTTGGCGAATGAGCATCCTCTAAGTCATGTGTATCAATTTCCCGATCAATCCTCCGTCCTATTGGCGCGGTTAGGGGCGACAATTTCAGCATTGGTGGGGATTGAATTGGCCATTCGGGGACATCTTAGTCCCGGTGGTGGTTTTGCCGCAGGGGTGGCAGGGGGAACAGCGATCGGGCTGATTGCCATGACCTCTTCGCCAGAGTGGATGCAGTCAATCTATCAACGCTGGCACACGGCCATTTGGGAGAAGATTTCGGTGTTGGTCTTCGTGCTGCTGTCGATGATGACACTAGCCGGGGTAGAACTACCGCACGGAGAAATGGGAGAACTGATCAGCGGCGGCATTGTGCCCATTTTGAATATTTTGGTGGCGATCAAAGTTGCCTTGGGATCGTGGGCAGTGGTTTTGCTTTTTATTCGTTATCGGGGATTATTGTGAAGGGATGAGAGGCGATCATCAGCTACCCCTTACGTGCGCCGGACAACCTGGAAAACTCGGGCTTCGTTGTAAGGTTATCTGCCGCTGCTGACCTGTGCCGTTAACAGCTATCCGTAGATAAACGCGCTCTTTTGCCACGATCCAGCCCTCACCCTAAATCCCTCTCCCCGGAGGAGAGGGACTTTGAAGACAATTTCCAACTCCCCTCTCCTCCGGGGAGAGGCTGGGGGTGTAGCTTGCTTCCCGCCAGGGTGGGCTGCGGGGGGCTTTGCGATCTACTGATACTAAATCAAGCTCACCATGCGGTCGATGGCTTCGGTTAATACGTCGGGGGGATGCACTAGGGCGAGCCGCACATAGCCTCCTCCGGCTTGGCCAAAACCGACGCCGGGGGCTAGGGCCACGCCCGTTGCCTCTACTAGCTTGATGCAAAAGTCGATGGATCGGTCGGCCCAGGGTTGGGGCAGCTTTAGCCATAGGTACATGGTGGCCTCTGGGGCGGGAACCTCCCAGCCGTGGCGGTGTAGGGCGGCGATGGCGGCATCTCGACGCTGGCGGAAGGTATCGATCATGTGTTGCACGGTGTCTTGGGGGCCGGAAAGGGCGGCGATGGCCCCCCGTTGGATGCCGGGGTATTGGTTAAAGTCTACGTTGGCTTTGATTTGCCGGAGGGCTTGGATTAACTGGGCGTTGCCGATGGCGTAGCCTAGCCGAAAGCCGCCCATGCCGTAGGACTTGGACATGGAGAAAAATTCGATGGAGACAGTTTTGTCTCGGTCGGCCTGGAGGACGGAGACCGCTGGCTTGCCCGTGAAGGTGAGGTCGGCGTAGGGAAAATCGTGGGCAAGGACGATGTTGTGCTGCTGGCAAAAGGCGACGGCCCGCTGCCAAAAGTCTACATCGGCGGTGGCGGCGGTGGGGTTGTGGGGATAGCTGAGTACCATCAGCCGAGATTGAGCGAGGATTTCCGGGGGGATATCCTCAAAGCGAGGCAAGAACTGGTTTTCTTCTCGCAGGGGCATGGGGTGGATGTGGCCATTGGCGAGGTAGACGCCTCCGGCATGGGAGGGATAGCCCGGATCCATTAGTAGGGCATAGTCCCCAGGGTTGAGGATGGCTAGGGGCAGGTGGGCGGTGCCTTCCTGGGATCCAATCAGCAGCAGCACCTCGGTTTCGGGATCGACGGGTACCCCAAATTTGGCGGTATACCACTGGGCGGCGGCTTCCCGAAAGGCTTGGGTGCCAGAGAAAAGGCAGTAGCCGTGGGTGCTGGTGTCGCCCAGCGCCTCACCGATGGCCTGGGTAATATGGGGAGCTACGGGCAGGTCTGAGGAACCTAGAGATAGGTCGATGATGGTTTGCCCCGCCGCCCTTGCCTTGGCCTTGGCCTGATCCATATCGGCAAACACATTGGTTTGGAGGGGCTGCATACGTTGGGACAGGGGCAAAGTGAAATCCACAGCAGTACCGTAACGGGGGTGAAGAGGGGTGTCCCTAGCCATCATATAGCAAAGGTTATTCAGCTCAGGTTGACCCACTGGGGGCAGAACGGTTCTAGGCTGGAAACAATCGTTCTAGGCTGGAAACAATCAAGGCATGTCGTTGCCAGGTGTGTGTTTTCTTGGTCTAGCATGACCACATGGCTGTGTTCGTCCCTTGCCCCTTGCCCCTTGCCGACGCTTCCCCTGTTATGACTAAATCTCATCCTGCTGCCCTTGGGGATGCTTACCCAGCGCTGCGCAACTTCCTAAAGCTGACGGCACTTACCCTGGAGGTGCCGCAGGTGGCGCTCACGGTGCAGGTGGGATCCCGGCCCTACAGCACTGGAGCCCTGAGTTATGGCCCCATGACCCAGGTGGTGCTGCGTCAAATGTTGGAACAACCCCTGCCTGCCCTGGCTCCCATTACCGCCGCGCTCTCCCTAGGCACCATCTACCGAGACCATCCCCTCGGTAGCGCCCCCAGTTCCCAGGCCGCCTCCCCGACTGCCCCCCAGACCGACTTCCAGACTGACTCCCAGATCGCCCACCACACTGACCTCCAGGACGACGGTGCCAAAACAGTTAGTTCCCAGGCAGCACTGGTGGGCCGAATTCATCCCCCCAACACCTCCGCCTACTTCACTCTGTATGTTCCGGGCATGGTGGCGGAGTCTCTGGCGGTCTCGCAGGTCAAAACGCTGGCTTATCTCAGTCAGCAGTTGATGCTGTGCCTGCGGACTGCGCCACTGCCCGCTGCCCTGGTGCCGCCCCCCTTGCCCTCCCAGATCGAGGTTCCAGACAAGCCAGTCTCTCCCGAACAGCCCAGCCAAGATTTTTTGTCCCGTGTGGTGTCTATTAATCCGCCCCGTCCAGTGGACGAAAGCCGTTTTACCCCCCGATTGCCGAGCCTAGTGGCGCTGGTAGCCCAACTTCAGGCTTGCCTCTCCTACGAACAACTCGGCCAACTGCTAGGGGATTACCTACCGCCTTTTTTCCCGTACCAAGCGGGGCAACTAGTGCTCATTTCCGGTCCACCATCCCAGGCTAAGGTGCTGGCCCACTGGGGGCAAGATCCCCACATCAAGGCGCTCCTTCAGCAGTGCCCGCTGGTCCTGCATCCGACCCCTTCTCCTCGGTTGGGGCTCTGTGCCCGGTGCCACCTCAGCCCCAACGATGACCTGGATACCCCGTCCACCCACCTCAACATGACCTGCACCATCTTGGGGCATTCTAACCAGTCCACCTGTCTGCTCCAGGTTACCCAAATGGAGAGGGGGCCAAGCCCGATTCAAGCCACGCTGATCCAAAAGCTATCGGAACATATTCTCTACGTCATGCAGCGCCTATTGGTGCTGGAGGACTTACAAACCCAGGCTACCCACGATCCCCTCACCGGACTGCTGAACCGCCGCCCGATGGAAGCGGTGTTGCAAAATCTATGCCAAGTTAACAACCGCCAACAGTTGGTCAGTCTGATTTTGCTTGATATCGATCACTTCAAAGCGATTAACGATACCTTTGGCCATCTCGTGGGCGATCAGGTGCTCAAGGATCTGAGTATTTTGCTGAGGGGCCATGTTCGCTCCCAGGACATTGTGTGTCGCTATGGGGGCGAAGAGTTTTGTATGGTGATGTTCGACACCCCCCTAGACGTGGCGATGGCGCGGGCCGAGAAAGTTCGGCGGGCGGTCAAATACCTCACCCTCACCCACGACGACCAACCCATCGAACCCCTCACCGCTTCCCTGGGTATTGCCTGTTTTCCCCGCCATGGCGAAGATCCACAACAACTGCTAGATCGGGCCGATCAAGCCCTGTATTGGGCCAAATCCCATGGCCGCGACCGTACCGCCAACGCCGATGACGTTCCCGATAAAGCCTAGGAATGTCTAGACCCCATCCGTCTTCAAAAACCCGGTGCCCAATCCAGCCAACCGTAGGGGCGAGGTCTCCTCGCCCGCTGATATCGGAGGCCCATCAGCCGAATGGCGCGGGCATAGGTAGAACAGGGCAAGGCAACCTTGCCCCTACAGATTAGCCCCTTGGCAAGGGCTACTAATCACATACAAGACCTAGCTCTAGACCATGCGCTAGAGAAATCCCCCCTGCCCCCTTGAAAAGAGGGGGGAACAGGAGTCAAAATCCCCCTTTTTAAGGGGGATTTAGGGGGATCGCCCAGGATTTTGCAACTAGCGGCAAAATCTGTGTACGTAGTAGCTTGGCCGGGGGGACGGAGTGGTGAGGCAGAGAGGATTAGATGTTGTCGATCTGGGCGCGGAGTTCCTCTAGTTCGGCATCTACTACGGCATTCTGGGGAGTAGCGGTGGTGTCGCCAGCGGGTAGTTGGCTTTGGTCAACAGTGCCCCCAGACAGTTGTAATTTCATCGCCGCGAGTTCTAGATCCACGTCGCCCCCGGCTTCGAGGGACATAAACTGGCTCTCTAGATCAGCCCCGGCGAGTTCCGCCACGGCTTGGGATTTCGCTTCCATTTGCAGCACCTTTTCCTCCATACGCTCGAAGGCGGCCATGGCGCTGCCGGTATTGAGGCTGCTGGTGGTGCTTTGCAGTTGCTCAGTGGCCTTGGCGGCACTGGCGCGGGCCTTCAGCATGTCCTTCTTGGTCTTGGCCTCTGCCAACTTGCTTTCTAGGCCAATCAGGTTGCGCTTGAGTTGATCCACCGTGGCGCTTTGGCTATCGAGTTGAGTCTTGAGGGCGAGGGCCGTTTCCGCCTGGGTCTTTTTGCGGAGCAAGGCTTGGCGGGCCAGTTCTTCATCGCCCTTTTGCAGAGCCAGTTGAGCCCGCTTTTGCCAGGTGTTTGCCTCGTTGTTGGCCTTGGTGTACTGCTGCTCCACGCGCTTTTGGCTGGCAATGGCGGTGGCCACGGCCTGCTTCATTTGCACGAGATCTTCTTGCATGTCCACAATGGCCTGATCGAGGATTTTCTCAGGATCCTCCGCTGCACTCACGGCGGCATTGAGGTTAGATCGAACCACTCGGCTAACCCGATCAAATAAGCCCATGATGTCTTGCTTCCTTAAACGGTGTATCGCAATATCTTTTCTAGTCTATCGAAAGTAACCCTGATCGACCGGGGTTAAGATTCGTCATACCAGACGGTGCGCCAAGCCTGCTCAGCCTCGGCAATGGACATTTCGCGTAGCACTTTTTGATATTGCTTGCCCACCTTGCGGAGGTGTCCCAGGGCGGTGCGCAGTTTGCTTCGCCCCATGGAGGCTTGCACATCACCAAATTCCACATCGGCTAGGCGCAGGTTAACGGCGGCTAGGTGGGTCATCAGGCCTTCCCTAGGGTCGTCCTCATCCTCATCCTCGCTGTCGTTCTCATCCTCTAAACGATCCCGATCTGAGGCGTCCTCATCGAGCGGATCGTCCATATTGCCCGCCATGGCCACCAGCACACTCAGCACATTGGGCACGGCGCGCCCCCGCATTGGCCCCATCTCGGTTTCCGAGGCCGCATCCAAAACCGCCTCCGGCAGGTTGGGGATCACCTGGGCTTCCTGAAGCCGTTGGTTCACCTGTTTAGAGAGGTGTTGGAGAATATCGCGAATTTGCTGTTCCAGGAAAATATGCTGTTTGGCTAGGCGAGTCGGCGTCATGTCGTCCCCTGTAAACAGCGGAGCCCCGAAGGTTTCACCCATTTCCTCGGCCAAGGCCGCCATCACCATCGACTTCAACAGCGACGGTAGCGGCATCTCCTCAGCGTCTTCTTCGTCGGAATCCTCTGCATCTGAATCTGCTTGGTCCTGGTCTGTATCTTCCTGGCTGTTGGCTTCTGCGTCATCATCGCTAGGGCGACTCTGCTCAGGGTCGGGATGGTCGGAATCAGGATGATCGAGATCGGGATTACCGGAGTCAGAATTACCGGGATCGGGATGGTCGGGGGCCGGATGATCGGGGCCGAAATTATCGATGGCCTTCGCCACCTCTCCTGGCAGAAACCGCAGGGCCAAATCTGGGTCACCGGGCAAATTGGAAAGCTGCGACAGTGCGCGGGGATCGACAGGGGCGGTGGCGTTCGGGGCAGACTCTAGAAGCTGTCCCAACTGGGTTTGGGCCGACCGTCCTAGTTGGCGGACATCCCGCTGAAGTTTCTCCCGCTGAGACACAGAAAGAGCTAAAAAGCCTTCGGGATACACCTGGGTACAGAGGTGGTAAGTCGCCATCACCGCCTGCCGCTGCACCGCCACCCCTAGGCTGTTTAGGTAGCCGGAGTATAAACGGCGAAACTCCGCCGCCAGGGTCACCGTCGCCTCCGTGAGACTCTCAATTTCCCTGCGAATGACTTCTACCGGCCTAACCATAGACACTCTTTCACCTATACAAATGGATCGCTGCTTAGAAATTACTTCACATTACAAAACACTAAGGAACGCAACGCAACGTACCAATCTCCTGGGAGAAAGACGAGGAGGCCTGCGGGGCAGGGTAGGATAATTTTGCCAATCTGTTTGCCCCTATCTATGCTGATTATCGTCCTCATTTTTGTTGTCGGTCTTGCGCCTGCCTGCATCTCCGCCTATCTCAGCATTCGCGAAGATCGGGCCGAGAAGGATTGCACCCCCGTCAGCCAGGGGCCATCCCGCAACAGCCTCACCCGTCTGCTAGAGGGGGATAGTGACCTGCACTATGTGGACGGCATGGGCTACATGATTGGCGATATTACCTGCGATCTCAATGCTCGTTCGCCCTATCTGCGTTGCGCCATCAACCCCATGGGGCCTTGCGATGGATGCAGTGCCTATGCCCCCAAGGTGTTTGAGCGACAGGTTTAATCATCGTTTATCATCCGCTTATATCGTGCCGTTGCCATGATTGATGCGTCGGAGGCCGCGCACCCGTGGCTGAGTGATCCTGAACCCGATGTTGATCCGGTGGTACGGGCGAATGACTATCTGCGCTGGGTGCGCCAACGGGCAATCCAGGCCGACTGGATTGCCCTCATCAATGCTGAAGATCAACACCTGGCAACCCTCATGGCCATTGGCACATCGATTCACCAGCTTAATCAACGGCTACACCAGATGCTAGATACCTTGCTGCTGGGGTTGCGCCCGGAGGAACGCCCTAGGGTACAGATTGTCGCGGCCCCCATCGCCCTCAAGGTTGGCGTGGATGGGTTTTGTAATCTACAAACCAGTCCCATTACCCTAATTGTCGATCCCAGCCGCATCCTCCCCGCCGACTGGCCCCATCTCGTGGTGCACGAACTAGCCCATGCCGTCACCCAGGGCGTCGGCCACGGGTCGCGGTTTTTCCAAACCCTCTCAACCCTCTGCATTGCCCAGGATTTGCCCCTCCCTCCCAGCGATAGCCTCCAGCGAGGGGTGTTGCCCTACTGGCCCCCCTGTCGTCCTAACCCTGGGGCCGAACAATTCTGGCCCCAGGGCCAATGGGGCTAGGCTGGCCTCCCCAACCACACCCAGGGGCAAAACCCAGGCGTCCCAGGCTGGTCGTTGGGTGGGACAATAGCCATGACCCTAGAACCCTGATAACGGCTATGAAACGTCTCTTTGCCATCCTTGGATTGGTTGCCATGCTGTGGTGGATGGGGGCCAGCCCCGCCGCCGCCGCCATCCCAGAGGATGTTCAAAAACTGCTGGAAACCAACGAATGTCCCGTCTGTATCTTGAACGAAGCTGACCTGCACGGGGCCAACTTGGCCAACGCCAATCTGAAAATTGCCGTATTGGTCAAGGCCAACCTGGTTGAGGCCGACCTGCACGAGGCCAACCTAATGCTGAGCGACCTAGAATCCGCCAACCTGACTGGGGCTAACCTGGCCAACGCCCACCTGAACGGGGCCAATCTCCTGCGCACCACCCTAGCTGGGGCCGATCTGTCTGGAGCCGAAATGACCCAGGCCAACCTCGAAGATGCCGACCTCTCTGGGGCCAACCTCTCCAATGCGATAATGCTGAGCGTGACCCTAGGATCCGCCAACATGCAAAACGCCAACCTGACCGGGGCTAACCTGCGCGGCGTCAACCGCAGCATGGTGCTATTCTGCAACACCACCATGCCCGATGGAGCCATCGAAAACCGGGACTGCCAGAAGTAGCCCCCCCAACCCGCCAAACGGTCTGAGCCCAAATCCGCAAGCGCCCTTTGGGTTCAGCCGTCTTGGTGGGGCAACAGCGCCGTGGGGGTATCGGGTTGGCTAAACAGACCAAAGAGTGGCCCCAGCCCAGCCCCAATGGCAAATCCACCCGCGTGTGCCCAGTAGGCAATGCCACCCCCTTCCATGCCGATCATGGTGGGGGTTTCTAGGCTAACGAAGCCATAGACGGCCTGTTGCAGAAACCAGAGGCCCAGGTAAACAATGGCGGGAATTTTGAGCGGTAGGTGCAGCAGCCCCCCATGGAGAAACTAGCTGGTGATTAGTGTCATCCATTCGGCGGCGTTGGGCACCGATAGGCCCGTGGTAACGATGGCGGAAAGCGCTTGGGGGATAACCGCCCAGGTTTGAAAAAAGGCACTGAGATCGGCGGGGGACAGGCTGATTTCGTAGAGGAAAATCGACAGATTCAGCACGATCAGCCCATAGGTCGTGTAGGGCGTTCGCTGACCGGGGTTATAGTCTTTTAGGGGAACCAGCGTCTCTCCTCTGGCTGGGCTACCCTCCCTAGTAGGGTAACCCCATCCACCGCCTCAGTTTTGTTGAACATGGCTGCCTATCACCCATGACTTCCGTTTCGCCCTCCCTCACCCAAACCCCGGCCCCCCTTAGCGTGGGCGGATTGGTGGACTACATCAAAGCCCTGCTAGAGGAGGATAGCCACCTGCGTCAGGTGTGGGTGGTCGGGGAGGTATCCAGCGCCAACAACCACAGTAAGGGGCTATTTTTTAACCTGACAGATTTGGACGGCAAGGCCACCATTAGCTGTGTGGCTTGGCGCAGCCAGTTTGCCAAAATGAGCGCCCTGCCCAAGGTAGGGGAACAGGTGACGGTACTGGGCACGGTGAAGGTATATCCCCAGCGCAGCAGCTACCAAATTACCGTCTGGCAAGTGTTGCCCACCGGGGATGGCCTCAAGGCATTGCGCCTGCGCCAACTCAAGCAACGCCTTGAGGCCGAGGGCTTGTTTGACTCGCAGTACAAGCGGCCCCTGCCCGCCCTGCCCCAGACCATTGCCGTGGTGTCGTCGCCCCAGGCCGCCGCTTGGGGCGATATTCAGCGATCCCTGACCCACCACCACCCAGGGCTGAACGTCCTCTTTTCCCCCGCCGTGGTGCAGGGAGACAGTGCCCCCGATTCCATTGTGGCGGCCCTGGAGCGGGTGGCGCAGGATGGGCGGGCGGAGGTGGTGATTTTAGCTAGGGGCGGCGGGGCCAGCGAAGATCTAGACTGCTTCGACGATGAACGGGTGGTGCGGGCGGTGGCCGATTGCCCTATCCCGGTGGTCACTGGCATTGGCCACCAGCGGGATGAATCCCTGGCCGATCTCGCCGCCGATTTGTGTGCCCACACCCCCACTGCCGCCGCCCTCGCCGCTGTACCCGCCTTGGCCGATCTAGAGGCTACCCACCGCCAGCGGGTCAATCAGGTGCAGCATCTCGTCCTAGAAGCTCTCACCATCGCCCAGGCCGACCTCGATACCCTGGGCCAACGCCTCCAACGCCTCCGCCTCGATCAACGGCTAGAGCAACAGCAGGAACGGCTAAAGCAACTCAAACGCCGCCTCAGCCAAGGGGTGCAGGTAGAATTGCGTCGCGCCACGGAACGCTGCCAAGCCCTCCGCGCCCACCTGATGACCCTTGACCCCGATACCGTAGTGCGCCGGGGCTATGCCCTAGTCAAGGACGATGCCGGACAATTGGTCACCCAGGCCGATACCCTCTACCCCGGTCAATCGCTCCAGATCCAACTGGCCCAGGGCTACATCACGGTACAGGTGGTCTCCACCCAAGCTGCTTCCCAGATTCCCTAACCCCCCAGTGTGGTCTTAAACAGTTCCATCACCTGTTCCCAGGCGTCTTGGGCGGCGGCAGCGTTGTAGCTGTAGCGCTGGTCGCAGAAAAAGCCATGCTCGGCCTCTGGGTAGCGGAAAATTTTGTGGGGTACCTGGTGGGATGCTAGGGTCGCTTCGATCTGATCCACCTCCTCCAGGGGAATCAGCGGATCTTTTTCGCCAAAGAAGCCATAGACGGTGCCGCTAATCTCAGGGGTGTGGCTGAGGGTGGGGGCACCGCCGCCCGGTGTGCTGTTCACAATTCCGGCTCCATAGAAGGAGGCCGTTGCCCGCACCTGGGACAGCGTGGCGGCGAGATAGGCCACATGGCCCCCAAAGCAAAACCCCATGCAGCCCACCCCCACGGGGCGCACATTTTCCCTCAGCAGCAGGGCATCAATCGCCCCCTGCACATCGCGAAGTAATTCCTCAGAACGGGTGCCCATTTTGTACTTGCGGCCCAGTTCCAGGGCTTCTTCGGTGTAGCCCACCTCAAAATTGGGGGCTTGGCGATGGTAGATGTGGGGCGCAATGGCCACGTAACCTGCGGCAGCGAGGCGTTCCGTCACTTCGCGGATGTGGCTGTTGACCCCAAACACCTCTTGGATGACCACGATGCCGCCAAACAGCCCCTCGCGGGAGGGCTCAGCTAAATAGGCCGGAATTTGTACATTACCGCTGTTAATAGAAACCGTCGCGCTACGCACAAGGGAAGACATGGCGGATGGGGGTGAGGAACAATCCCTACCTTACCGCTGGAGATGGGGCGAATGTCAAAAATTATTGCGTTGTCCCTTCGCATTGTAGAGAAATCGTTGAGTTTCAGAATTTTCGTCCTAAATTAGCAGTACCGCCGATGGATCATCTAGATATCAGCCCTCACTCGGTTCATCACACGGCGGCAATTCAAGGGAGGTAAATGCGGTGGTGCAGTTCCATATTCAGCCCGATAGCGACATTCCCGCTTCAACCCAACTCTACGACCAAATTTGGTTTGCCATCGCCTCCCGTCAATATCCGCCGGGATATCGCCTGCCCAGCACCCGCCAACTGGCGATGCACACGGGGCTACACCGCAACACCATTAGCAAGGTCTACCGCCAGCTTGAGGATGCTGGTGTTGTGGAGGCCATGCCGGGGTCAGGGATTTACGTGCGGGATCAAGGCGTGGGGGAAAGTGCGCGGCCCCAGTCGGCCCTGTGGGATGAGTTTCCCCAGGCCCGGAACGTGGTGGAATCGGGGTTGGATGAACTGTTGCGCCAGGGCTGTTCCCTCAACCAGGCACGGGAATTGTTTTTGGCCGAGATTGACTGGCGGCTGCGATGCAGTGCGCGGGTCCTCGTTACGGTGCCCCACCAAGACATTGGCGCAGGCCAACTGATTGCCCGAGAGCTAGAAGCCGCCCTCAAAATTCCCCTACAACTGGTGCCCCTAGAGGAACTGGAGGAGGTATTGGCCCAGGCCCGGTCGGGCACGGTGGTCACCAGCCGCTACTTCATCAACGAAGCCGAAGCCATTGCAGCTCCCAAGTCCGTGCGTGTCATCGCCGTGGATATTTACGACTATAAAAAAGAACTGAGCCTGCTGAAGGATTTGCCCCAGGGCACCTGCCTCGGCATGGTGAGCCTCAGTACGGGCATTCTACGCGCCGCCGAAGTCATTAGCTACAGCCTGCGTGGCGACAATATCCTGGTGATGACCGCCCAGACCGAAGACCACTACAAGCTCGATGCCGTAGTGCGCAGTGCCCAAACCATCGTGGTGTTTGACGAAGCCAGCCTACCCACGGTGAAGAACACCATCGCCGCCGCCCGTGAAGACCTGATTCGTCCCCCGCGCCTCGTCGTTTGCGACAACTACATTGGCGAGAAATCCATCAACCTGCTCAAACGGGAACTAGGACTTGATTAATCCTTACCATTGCCATCCGTAATGCAACGCATCCCCCAAAGGGTAGATGTACGGTTACCACGGGCGAAAATTTCAGGCAGGTTATTAAAGAGTAGTTTGCTGTGGTTGAGACATCGCTTTTTAGCGCATGTTTCAAGCGCCCCCCATCCTGAAAAGGGGTTTTCCAACGACCACCAATGGGTTCCCTGTCTTTTCATCCGTTTCAACTGCCATGAACAAAGTTCTCATTGAATCCATTCAAGCGTCTGATGGCCGCTACCTGAGTGATATCGAGCTACGCCCCCTAGCCCAGTTTGTCGCCTCCTACGAAACTCGGTTCACCACCTACGCCGTGCTCAAGGAGAAAAGCGAAACCCTGGTGCTGAATAGCCTGCGCCGCCTCATGCAAACCTCCCACCGGAAAGTAATCACCGAGCATGGGTCAAAGTGCCAACGCGACATGCTTTACACCCTTCAGTGCGTCGCCCAAGCCATCCTCCTCGACGACTCCCTGGGGTTCATGGAAGAGTATGTGCTGTGGATGCAGAACATCACCCGCGCCCTCCACAAGGAAAACTCCGCCATTGACGCCTATCGGGCACTGCAACAAGAAGTATCCGCCACTTTTCCCGCCGAGGGAGCTTTGCTCATTAACAATCACCTAGACAAGCTCATCGAAGCCTTTAGCAGCGGCCTTTAATCGGGCCCCTCAGTCAGTGGGGCGGGCTCAATGGAAGCAAGTCCCCGCAGGGTGATTAGATCACCTCCCATCGGGCGAACCGCTGAGACAGGATTGTTCCCTGTCGTATCAAGTCCGCTTAATCGACCGCACGATGGGAGCAGGGTACGTAAGAGTTAGCTGCCTAAAATTCCAAGGCTCATTGGTCAAACGTGATATCGGCTTACAAAACTCCACCGTGCTTGATGCTGAGATCAGGTTACCCAGGTGGGTCGTTTTATCCAGAAAACAAGATGCTCCGCTACGCAAGCGCTCCAAGGGCTGACGTAACGGAGCATCGGATCGGGTTGGGGAGGGCGATCTGGCCCTAGCTAACCTGAGGTGCGCCATGCATAGAGTCTATGTCTTCTGTCCCTACGGGGCATGATTGTATTTATTGCCTAAGACCGCCGCTAGTAGCGAATGCGGGGGTCGATGTAGGCGTTGAGGATATCGATGGCGATGCTAATAACGGCCACAATCATGCCGAAGAAGACCATCAGTCCCTGCACTACGGGATAATCTCGCTGGGAGATGGCTTCATAGAGACGGTTGGCTAGACCGGGCCAGGAGAACGTCACCTCCGTAAGGACGGCCCCACCCAGCATGGAGGCAAAGGTCAGCCCTAGGATAGTGATCACCGGAATGAGGGCGTTTTTGAGGGCGTGGACGAGGACGATGCGCTGCTCTGGGATGCCCCTAGCACGGGCTGCTTCCACATAGTCGGCGGTGAGGGTTTGTTTGAGGTTAACCCGCACCATGCGCTCGAACACGCCGCTGATGAGGATACCTAGGGTGAGGCTGGGCAGGGCCAGGTAGTATAGGGTAGTGCCGAAGGCTCCCAGGTCTAGGGTTAGCAGGCTGTCTAGCAGATAAAGCCCGGTGGGGCCAGGGGGTGGGGTGGCCTGGAGGGGATAGCGAGTGCCGATGGGGAACCAGCGCAACTGCACCGCAAAGATGAGCTGTAAAATCATGCCAAACCAGTACATCGGAATGGCGTAGGTGATGATGCCAAACAGCCGCCCCCCGGCATCTAGGGGCGAGTTGGGCCGAGCAGCAGAAATTACCCCCACCGAAACCCCCACCACCGTGGCGACAATCATGCCGCACAGGGCTAGTTCCACCGTGGCCGGAAAGTGGGCGCGAATGATGGCCCAAACGGTTTGCCCCTGGGTCGCGATGGAGGTGCCGAGGTCGAGCCGTAGCAATTGACCAAGGTAGTCTAAGTACTGTGCCCACAGAGGTTGATCGAGCCCCAACTGAGTCCGCAGTTGATCCTTTGCTGCCGCCGGAGCCCGTGCCCCCAGTAGGGCATCCACGGGATCGCCAGGGGTAGCCCGCAGCAGCAGAAACACCACCGTGGTAATCGTCCAAATCATTAACGGAGCCAGCATTAGCCGGGTGAGGACGTAGTAGCGCAGGGCGGCGGAACGGGACATGGGGGTGGTGATTGGTTATTGGCTATTGATGGGTGGTTACTGGTGATGGGTGGGTGGTGATTGGGGGTAGGCTGTTGTGGGCTGGGTGGCAGGCAGCAGAACCTAATCGTTTAGTCGGGGGCCTATTAGTGGGGTGGGCAGCGTCTAAAAGGCCGGGTGATGGTCGCTACCCACCCTAGGATTGCGACTCGATCCCTAGGCAATTGCGCCATTGGTGATCAGGTTTTCCAGTTTGTCGGCGAGGTCTTCCTTGGCGGCAACCCCTTCAATGGTGGCGACCCGCTCGCCCTTGTTGAAGAAAATCAGGGTGGGGATGGCCATCACATTGTATTGAAGGGCCAGGGCGTCTTCGTCGTCCACGTTGAGCTTGGCAACCTTGGCGCGACCGGAAAAGGATTCTGCCAGTTCTTCCACAATGGGGTTCATGATGCGGCAGGGGCCACACCAAGCCGCCCAAAAGTCTACCAAAACCGGAACATCGCTCTGAAGCACTTCGGCATCAAAATTGTCCGCCGTGAGCGTGAGGTACTGGGTATCGTCTGCCATGGGGAAATCTCTCCTTGAGGGTGCTTGGGGGAATGTCCCTGGGGTCGTTGTCTACATCGTTTTCTACAGTACTGCATTCTTGGCCTGCCAAAGACAGCCGCCCGGTCACCGCCCCAATGCCACCTTCAATCCCATCCCCCCGTTAGGGGCAAGGTCTTCTCGCCCCTACGGAGGGATGGGTTAGAGGTTAAGGATTAAGCTTGGCTAGTGGCCGTGGCTAGGGGCATATCGGCCTCGACCGGGTGCCCACCGTGGACGACCATCACCGAGCAGGCGGCATGGTGCATGACATGGTTGCTAACGCTACCCAGGAGCAGTTCGCCCAGTCCCTTACGGCCATGGCTCCCCACCACAATCAAATCGGCGTCCCAGGACTTGGCGACAGCGCAGATGGTGTTGGCCGGATCGCCCGCCGATTGAGAGAATTCCACCTCTACCCCCGCCGCTGTGGCTAAATCAGAGTCCCGTTGCAGCATGGCCAGACGATGGGTCTCAAAGGTTTCCCAGCGTTTTTGGTAGTCCTTCCACACAACGTCATCCAGGACGGGGTAGTAGGCTTGGTAGGAGCGAATGGGAATGCCGGGGCTCCCTTCTTCGTAGGCTGACAGCACATGGAGCAGCAGCAGCTTAGCTCCGGCAACCTGGGCTAAATCTAGAGCCTGATCCAGCACCGTTTGTCGCAAGGACGAACTATCTAGGGCCACAAGAATGCGCTTAAACATGGTGAGTCTCCTCTGCTTCCTGCTGTGAGCCCACTGTCCTCGTTGCTCTGCGTTGGAGCGATAAACCTGAAGCAACACCAGCGTTAAACGGCCAGCGGTAGAGAACCAGAGCCAGGAGCCGTAGGCTATGTCTTCATTATAAAAAACGGCCCCACAGGATCTCCTAGGGCGTTACAATGCCGCAACAAAAAATCCATCCTTCCCTATCTATACCCTTGGCGAATCGACCTAAAACAGATGTGAGAAAAACATGGATGTCAAAAAACACGAATGTCACAAGAACAATGTAAAAAAGGTGCGGACAAGCCGCACCCGTCGCTCTCGTCCACGGCACGCGCCGTGGAAGTCCTCTGTAATCTAGCCCTAGAAGGTCTGACCTACAGCCACCAAATCCGCTGAGGGATCAGGGGTTTTAGGGTTAGAATCCAAAAAGATATCGGTAGCCTTTAACCTCAAACCTGCCCGTGGCTGGGAATCAGCTTTGCTCAGATAGGGATCGGCATCAATGGCACCACTGGCAATAATTAAAGACCCTTTGCGAATGTAGGACAGCTTGCGCCAAGCGGCAGATCCTTCCCAAATGCTGATCTCGACCGTAAAGCTGTCGTCTTCCTTGCGACTGGGAATGCGATCGACATAAATTGTTACCTTGGCAACTTGAACGTCGCCCCCGGCTTTTCGCTCAACATTCCGAATTTCCGGATCGGCAGCCACATTACCAGCCAAAGTGCACAAATTTAAACCACGACTCGACATACGGAATAACTCCTAACGGCTAACGTTGATGGGCCGTGACCCGTTGTGGGCCATGGCTTACTATCACCAGCCTGATCTGTCGTGGAAGGTAGACGTTAGGGATAGGGCGTTAACCGGGAGTTAACGCAAGTCGATGCGCCCTGGTCTAGCAATGGCTTTGTTGTTGGCAAAGCCGCGTCACGATGCGTGAGTCAAGGCTGGTAGGTTCAATGTGCACAGCCCTAGGTGCAAAATTGCTACGCATAATCACGGAACTTTTGCCGCTAACCCAACGCTGGATCGGCGTAGCAGGCTACCCACCCAGATCTTCGGGGGATTCACGCCCCCCAGTCGCTTGTCCCTGGATTCAGCCAATTGACTGAGTGGGGAATGGAATGGGCCGAGGGTACAGATGTCGAGCGCATTCGAGAAAGATCCCCCTAGCCCCCCTTTTTAAGGGGGGGCTGGAGTCAAAGTTCCCCTTTTTAAGGGGTATTTAGGGGGATTGCCCAGGTTTTTGCGACTAGCGGCAAGATTTGTGAGCTGGAAAGGATCAAAGTCCCTCTCCCAAATTGGCAGAGGGATTTAGGGTGAGAGCCAAGAACCGGGCATTAGAGCCAGTTTGTAATCTGCTGAGGATATCTAAAGGCATTCCAGACCATTCAAAAGCATCAAAAAGCATCAAAAATGTAGTTGTCGGCGCAATGTTGGGCTTTGGCTTGGTCGGAGGGGTTGCGCACCGTCCAGGTGATGAGGGGAATGTGAAAGGCACACTTGGCCACCGTGGTCGAGAGTTTGGGTAAGGATCGTAGGTCGTAGGCGATGAAGTGGGGTTGGCTGGCCCAGTTGAACAGTAAATTACTGTGGGCTAGGGCCAGATGGCGAGGGGCGGGTTCCCAGCCTATGGCGCTGGAGAGTTGCCCGCGTTGGATGTGGGGGGCGTGCCGCTTAAACCACTGCAAGGAGAGGGGGTTGAAGGATTGGACGGCAAATTCCCCCTGGTAGGTGGTGAGGAGGTTGAGGAGGGCCTGTTCTAGGGCTCCTACTCGGCCTTCGTTTTTAATTTCAATCAGTACTGGCACCCGCCCCTGAATGCAATTCAACGCTTCGACAAGGGAGGGTATGGTTTGGTCGGTGTCATAGAGACGGCACTGCTTTAGGGTGGCTAGGGTTTGGTCGCCGATGGTGCCCGGTTGTCCGGTGAGACGCGCTAGGGTTTTGTCGTGAAATACCGCCAGTTCGCCATCGGCTAACCGTTGGATGTCCATCTCAATGGGGTATCCCTGGGCAATGGCGGCTTCAAAGGCCAGCAGGGAATTTTCCGGCACCGTTTTGCCTTGGTGCAGGCCACGATGGGCAATGGGTCGAGCGGTAATCCAGTCCATGGCAGGCATTCTAGACTAGACTGTCCCCTGCCTGGGTTAAGGGAATTTCTAGATTCTGCTGAGGATCTTAACCTGGGCTGAAAGGCGTTGGCATTGATCCTCTAGGGACTGATTAGGGGACTGAGATCGAGGTGTTGGCCAATTTCATCGGCTAGGGTGTTGAGGATGGCCTCGCGCTGTTCGCGGTAGTTGGGGATGCCCGTGGGGAGCGATCCTAAACCGCGCTGCTGGCGGAGACGATTTAACCAAGCTCGTCGCCAGGGGCCATTGTCGAAAATGCCGTGTAGGTAGGTGCCCCAGATGGATTGGGTGATGTCTACCACACCGAGGCTGCGATCTTCAAATAGAAACTCAAACTCGTAGCCCGTTTGTTCCTTGGCTTCGGACAGGCTGAGCTGGGTGCGGCCCTGGTGTAGTTCGTAGCCGGAGACGGGCAAGCCATCCTGGGGAAAGCGGGAGGTAATCGTGCGCTGACGGGCAATTTTTTCTTGGGTAATCACCGTTCGCATGGGCACTAAATCCAGGGCGGGGAAACGTCCCTCATGGCCTTCGATGCCCTCTGGATCGGCCATGAACTGCCCCATCATTTGAAATCCGCCGCAGATGCCCATCACCGTGCCCCCCGCCGCCACATAGTCGCGGATGGCGTCGGCCATGCCCGTGCGCTGGAGGGTGAGGAGGTCAGCAATGGTGGTTTTGGTGCCGGGGATGATTACCGCATCGGGATAGCCTAGGTCGTCCTTGGGGCTGAGGTAGGTGACCCGCACCGAGGGTTCCGATTCTAGGGGGTCGAAATCGGTGAAGTTGGCGATGCGGGGCAGGCGCACCACGGCGATGGTCAGATCCGCTTGCTTCTTACGGTTGGGCAGACGATCTAGCAGACTGAGGGAATCTTCGGCGGGCAGGGTTTGATCGAGCCAGGGAACCACCCCCAGCACCGGAATCCCCGTGCGCTCTTGCAGCCAGTCTAGCCCCGGCTCCAGAATCTCCCGCTGCCCCCGGAATTTATTGATTACAATGCCCTTCACCAAGGCTCGCTCGTCCGGTTCCATCAGTTCCAGGGTGCCAACGATGTGGGCAAACACGCCGCCCCGGTCAATATCGGCCACCAACACCGTGGGGGCATTCAGGTGTTTGGCAATTCGCATATTGGTGAGGTCGCGGTGTTTCAGGTTGACCTCCACCGGACTACCCGCCCCCTCGCATACCAAAACATCGTAGTCTTGGCTAAGAACAATGAGGGATTCCTGAATTGCCAGCCAACCCTGATCAAAAAAGTCTTCGTAGTAGCGCTGGGCGGTAGTGCTGCCCACGGCCTTGCCCTTGAAAATCACCTGGGAGGTCATATCCCCCTGGGGTTTCAGTAGAATCGGGTTCATTTCCACCTGGGGGGTCACCCCCGCCGCCCACGCTTGCACCGCCTGGGCATAGCCCATCTCGCCCCCGGTGGTGGTCACGTAGGCATTTAAGGCCATATTCTGCCCTTTGAAGGGAGCCACCCGCCACCCCTGACGGCTCAACAACCGACAAATGGCCGTTGTAATCATCGACTTGCCGACGTGGGAGGCCGTTCCCACCACCATAATTGCCCGCATGGCACTTCTCCCAGGATCTTAAGACTAACGAGGGCGACGTTGCTGCCCCTCTCTCCCAGGGGCTACGGTTTATACCCATCTTGACTTTCCCAACCATCGTCTGGGAGATCCCCCTAAATCCCCCTTTCCAAGGGGGACTTTGACTCCGGTTCCCCCTTACTAAGGGGGGTTAGGGGGGATCAACCCTCGGCACGAAGCGGGATAGAGACTTCTGTATAAGCGGTAGCTCCCAGGGGGGAGAGGGGAGCCGGAAATCTTGTCACAGTTTAGCCTTGCCACCAACTGGGTATCCGCAGCCAGCGGTGCCATGCGTTAGTCAGATGATCGCCCCAGGTGGGCCGTAGTTGGCTGGCACTGAGTTGTTCTAGATAGTCGCATAGGTGGTGGCCCAAAGGGGTCAGCCGAAAGCTATCGGTTAGCCCTTGGCCATCTACTTCTCGCCGCAGCAGTCCCACAGCAATCAGCCACATCAGTTCGTTATCCGCTTGCAGTTCCGACAGGGATCGACGGGCATAGCCGTTTTTAACGCCCTGGGGATGGCACACCTGGCGCACAGAAACACTCTGGCGACGCAGGGAAATCAGCAGGTCTAGGCGAAAGGGCGAACACTTAAAGGCGCGTTCAGCCCGTTTCCAGGTGGATAGGGGGTAGCGCTGGGTCAGGCTGGGGTCAGCGTTTACAAGGGCCATGGCATTGTGAGGTCAGGAGGTGGGCGAAAAGGACGAGATCTAGCCCCATTGTATCGGGGTCGCCAGCGGAATCCCAGATTGGGGCGACAATGCTGAGGTAGATAGACAATCGGTAGACTCTATTCGGTGGAGAACCCTTTCGCTGGAGAAACCTAATGCGCGGTGAGTTGGCGGCCCTGGCGGCAGCATGTCTGTGGGCAACGGCGACGGTCTTGTTTGGCCACATTGGCAAACAGGTGCCGCCCTCCTTCCTGAATTGGGCGAAGGGGATCATTGCCCTGATTCTGGTTCTCATCACGCTCCTGGTGCTGCAACAGGCTCCCACTGGGCTAGACGGTCGAGCTTGGGGGCTGCTGTTGGCCAGTGGTGGGCTGGGCGTTGGCCTCGGCGATACCCTCTACTTCACCTCCATCAACCGCCTTGGCCCTCGACGCGCCCTTCTGCTCGAAACCCTAGCCCCACCCCTCGCTGCCCTACTGGCCCTAGGCTTTTTGGGAGAAGTTCTTTCCCTGCGAGCCTGGGCGGGCATTGGCCTAACGGTGCTGGGGGTGGTGTGGGTCATTTCCGAGCGGGTGCCGACCGGATCCACCTTGGTGAGACCCCGATGGCAGGACGCCATGTTTGGGGTGCTGGCCGCCTTGGCCTCGGCGATGGCGGCGGTGCTGTCGAGGGCGGCTTTGGCCAACACGGTCATCGACCCGCTATGGAGTACGCTGCTGCGGCTGGGGGGAAGTCTGGTCATTCTATTCATTATTCTGCGTAGCCAAGGCCCACTGCCCTCCCCCCAGGCCATTGTTCCCAACCGCCGCGTGCTGGCTTGGTTGAGTCTGGCCTCATTCTTGGGCACCTACCTCGGCATTTACCTGCAACAAACCGCCTTCAAGTTTGCCGCCACGGGGGTTGCCCAAGCCCTGCTGGCCACCAGTCCCCTGTTTGTGTTGCCCCTGGCGGCGGCGATGGGAGATCGCATCAGTTTACGAGCGGTGGGGGGTGCATTATTGGCCCTGGTGGGGGTGGGGCTGTTGGTGACGGGGCGGTAGGGGTTGGGAAGTGGGGTTAAACCTTCTCGCCGCTGAGGATAAAGATGGGGTCTACGGCGGTGAAAACTTGGTGGTTGCCCTTCACTTCCAGACGGTTGACGGCGGGTTGGGCGGCTTCAATGTTGCGAACTTGGAGTTGGGCAAAGGTTTCGGAGACGCTGTAGAGACCTTCTAGGTTGCCCACGGTGACCACCAAACGCCCGCCGGAGGGCAGATAGTCCCAGGCAGCTTGCAGAATAGTTTTCAGCGACCGACCACCCTCCACAAAAATGCAGTTGGGATCGGGGGACAGCGTTTCCAAGACCTCCGGGGCGCTGCCCTGTACGACAGTGACGTTGGATAGCTCAAACCGCTGGCAGTTGCGCCGGATTAGGTCAGCCACGTCCTCGTCCCGTTCCACCGCCACCACCTGACCTGATCGACACATGAGCGCCGCTTCAATGGCCAGGGTGCCCGTGCCTGCGCCAATGTCCCACAGCACGTCCGTAGGCCGCAGCCGCAGATAGCCCAGCAGCAACAGCCGCACCTCCCGACTACTGAGGGGAATACCGGGCAACTGCTCAAACAGGGCATCGGGGATGCCGGGGGTGGCGTAGGGCCAAAGGTTAGACATAGACAACGCTGGCGGGGGGCGCTTCCATTGTGCCATTGCCACCGAATCCGGCCAAATATCGCGGCGGGTGAATCCCGGAGATCTGATGGCTAGGAATGGGGGCGGTTGGGCGGCTGTCCTTCTCCTGGGCCAGGTTGAGAATGGATTCGCTACCATAGGCGTTGACTTGGATGTAGAAGCGGCACGGAACCTATGAAAGTCAAGCCTGTTTTAATTGTTGGCACGGTTATTTTGGTGGGGTTGGCGGCGGGAGCCGGAGCCGGAGCCGCCTACTATTGGATGCAGGCCACCACGGCCTCCCCCCCTGCCGTTGAGACCACAGAGGCAACTCCTGGGGTTTTAGCAACCAATCGGCCCAATGCCAGCGTTGAGACGGTCATTGCCCAAAAGCTGGCCAGTGGCGAAGGGGTGCGCTACGAGGGCAACAACCGCGTCGCCATCACCCTGTCTGAACCGGAGGTCAACCAACTCATCCTCGATGGCCTCGCCCAGGTGCCCGAAGCGCAATCGGTGCTGCAATCAGCCCAGGGCGTTAGTACCACCATCCAAGGTCAGCGAGTCCGCAGTGGCATTACCCTCAACCCAGCGAATTTACCTACCGAAAGCCTGCCGCCCCAGGCCCAACGCGCCCTAGGGATGGCCAACCTATTGGGTAGCAATTCCCTCTATGTGGGGATTGAGGGCAGCCCTCGGGTGGAAAACGGACGGCTAGTACTGGGCAATGACACCCAAGTTCAGGTGGGGCGCATTAACCTCACCCTGGCCGACATCGAACGGGCCACGGGGATGAGTGCCGACCAAATTAGCCAAACCCTCAGCGTCACCCTGCCCCAAACGGGTCTTACTTTGGATGGGCTAGAGTTTGCCGACGGAGCCGCCATCCTGCGCGGATCAACGCCCTAGGTTGCCCCCAATGCTCTAAGGTAAAACACAGAACTCTAGCGCTGGGTTGACCGTTGCGATGAACTATCTCGTTGCCGTACTCGAAAACCGTCTTAAGGCGGAGGAAGCCTACGCCGCCCTGGAGGAGGCCAAGGTGCCCAAGGACAGCATGGACATCCTGGGCCGAGGATTCAAATCCGCCGATGAGTATGGTCTGATTGACCCCGCCGACCAGGCTTGGAAGCAAATTCGGCTGATGATGCTGTGGCTGGTGCCCTTTGGCTTTGGGGCCGGGTTTGTGTTCAACATCATCACCGGACTCGATACCTTTACCTGGACAGGTCGCCTCGGCAACCAGATGATTGGTGGACTGCTGGGGGCGGTGTCTGGATCCATGGGGGCGTTTTTTATTGGCGGTGGGGTCGGCTTGGCGGTGGGTGGCGGCGATGCCCTGTCCTACCGCAACAGTTTGTCTGCCGGGAAATTCCTGGTGGTGGTGCGCGGTTCCGAGGCACTGATTCGCCAAGCCACCCCCATTCTGCGCCGCTTTCGCCCAGAGGCCATCCAAGGCTACAGCGCCCGCGACTAAGCCAATCTGCCGTTATCTAGCCGAATCTAGCCGATTTCTCGCTCCCCTTTCCCCTTGGTGGCCACCAGCAGACCACCCATGACAACCAGCCCCAGCACCGTCGCAGGTTCGGGCACCGATGCGGGGGGATGATCCGGCAACGTGCCCTGGAAACGCACCTCGTAGTTGCCGTTGTGGGAAGTGCCATCGCTTACCTCCGTGAGCCCGGAGGGGGTGGCGCTGAAGCTCCAGAGGTACTGGGCTGGGGCATCGCCATAAAGAACTTTGACAATTTCGCTGGCCTGGAAATCTTGGCGCAGCAGGGGCGAAAGAGTGGGAATGCGGGATGCCACTTGGCTATAGGCATTGAAGTGGCCAGCCAGACCCATGCTCACTTCTCCCGTGGTGTCATCCTGGTTGATATAGGAGAGGTTGGGGTCACTGAATAGCTGCCGTCCCCCAGCCTGAACAAACTGGCTGTAGAGGGTCGCATCCCCCAGGCTGGCACGGGCGGCTTGCCCCTGGGCATTGAGGCCCGTGGTCAAAAACTGTCCAAACCATTGCAACCCAAACACGTCCCAATCGGCAGCGGTGAGGCTACTGAGGGTCATCGCCGTGCCATTGAGGGTGCCGCTGAGGGTAGTAGGGGTGTTAAAGTTGCTCCCCGGCTGCTCGCTGCTGGCGAAGAGTTCTACGTTGCCGCCCGGACTGCTGGCGTTGCCCGCTAGGATGCTGGTGAGGGAGGCGTTGGGGTTGGCGAAGGTGTTGGTGCCGTTGGCGTCGTAGAGAATCACGTCATTCGCGCCGCCCAGAGTTGGGTTGATGAGATTGGCGGCAAAGGCTGGGGCCACGCACAGGTTAGCCAGCAGGGATGCACCGAGGGCAACGTAGGTGAATTTCATGGTGAAGTTCGGCTTAAGTAGGGGAAAACTCGATCATCAGACAACCACACCACACAGGATAGCAATTCTACTGATGGGGAGAGCGGTGAAACTACGGGATTCACATAAGTCTTATGGGTAGCAACGGTTTGATGAGGTTAGGGCAAAGCTGTGGTTCGGCCCCATCTCTCTGCGTCCACAGACCCAGTTCTAAAGGCCCATCTCTAAAGGCCCATCTCTAAAGGCCCATCTCTAAAGGATTGTCTGCTGTGATGGAAGACAGATGCGATCATTTTGACGTTCCTATGGAAGGTTGTCTGTATCCCTTGTCGGCCTTTGTGGCGGCGGTTCCGGCCCAACCCGATGCCTGGGATTACCGCTACGAAGGCCGCTGTCCTCGTACGGGATATCACTACCATCTGCCCCGTACTACCCTGGCCAAAGCCGTGGCCCAGGGGTTGATGGACGCCCTTGCCACCGCCCCCCAAGCGCTGGGTGAAGGCAAAATGTATGGAGTGCTGTTGGTGCGGGTTCCGAGACAAGCTGGTGGTGAAACCTGGGGTGGCCCTCACCCTAAATCCCTCTCCCACAAGGAAAGGGACTTTGAAGAAGATCCCTTCCGGCCCCCCTCTCCCACGGGGAGCGGGGCTGGGGGTGAGGGCCAGCCTGGAAGTGAGGGCCAATTTGAGGGCCACATGGGCGTCCTCAAAGCATTCTCTGGCCTGTGGCGGGGGCAGGCGCGTCCAGGGTGGGTGCCGCCGATTCCGGGGCGAGAGCACGTTGCCCTTCAGGAAGCCCAAACCCTCAACCAGTTGCACCGCATCAAAACCCGTCTACAGACCTTGCAAACCCTACCAGAGCGAGAAACCTATGCCCATCTCGTCGCCGAATTTGACCAGCAGCGCCAGGAGTTGAACCAACGCCATCGGCAACGGCGGGAAGATCGGGCACTGCAACGGCAGCACCTCATGGCTACCCTCAGCGGCGAGGAATTAGCGACGGCCCTCGCGGATTTGGAGCAAGCCAGTCGGGGCGACAAGGCCGAAAAGCGCGACTTTAAGCAAAACCGGGCTGTAGCGTTGGACGTCCTCACTGCAACGATCCAGGCGGCGGATGCTGAACTACAAGATCTCAAACGGCAGCGACGGGCCTTGTCTCAAAAGCTTCAGGCCAATATGCACGCGGTCTATCGGCTCACCAACTTTGCCGGGGATTCCCTCACCCTGGCCCAAATCCAAGCCCTAGAACAGCCCAGCGGTCTCCCCACAGGCACGGGGGATTGCTGCGCCCCCAAGCTTTTGCACTATGCGGCTCAGCACGGCTTACAACCTTTGGCCTTGGCAGAATTTTGGTGGGGGCCACCGTTGGGAGATCGGCAATCTGGCCACTTTTATGGAGCTTGCGAGGAACGCTGCCAGCCGATTTTGGGGTTTCTGCTGGCGGGACTATCTGCGGGTTCTGTTGCTAGATCTATTTCTGGATCCGTCCCGGCCTCTATTCCGGCCCCTGTGAATTGGGATGTACCGATTGTTTATCTAGACGACTGGCTGGTGGTGGTAGATAAGCCCGCTGGTTTGCTGTCGGTGCCCGGTCGCTATGGGGATCGGCAGGATAGTGTGCGGTCTCGTTTACAACTGGTCTTACCAGATGGGGCGAATGTGCGGCCTGTACATCGGTTAGATCAGGCCACCTCTGGAATTCTCGTGTTGGCCCGCACCCTTGATAGTCACCGCTACCTCAGCCAACAGTTTGCCCAGCGTCAGGTCAAAAAAGTCTATGAATCGCTGCTAGAGGGACGCCTCACCCAGACTAGCGGCTGGATTGACCTCCCCCTTAGCCCCGACCCCCAGTATCCCCCTCGGCAGCGGGTGGATTGGCACCAGGGCAAGCCCAGCCAAACCTACTTTGAAGTACTGGCTTACGATCAGAGCATCACCCGTGTTGAGTTCATTCCCCATACCGGACGCACCCACCAACTGCGGGTTCATGCCGCCCATCCCCAGGGGCTGAATGCGCCGATTTTGGGCGATACCCTCTATGGCCCCAGCCAAGATGCTGCACACCTCCCATCTCAGCGGCTCCATCTCCATGCCAAAGCCCTGACGATCCTTCATCCCCACCACCAAACCGCCCTGACCTTGACCGCCCCAATGCCCTTTTGAGCCCCAGTGCCCTTTTGAGAAAGGAGTCGTAGAAAAGACCCAGCGCCCTACCTCACAGCCCTTTGCGTTCCCCAACGGCATCGGCATCGGGGATGGCGATGGGGGCGGCGGTGACCGGGCGGCGTTTGCTTTTCCAGGTGGCAAAGGCGAGACCCGTGACAAACATCAGCAAGCTATAGATGGCGGCGGGGATGGCCATGCTAGGCTGGTTCAAAAACAGGGGCGAACTGGCAATGGCGATGGCTAGGGTTCCATTCTGCAGCCCTACCTCGACGGTGATAGCCGTACCGCTCGCATCATCCAAACCAGCCGCCCGGGACAGTCCATACCCAATCCCCATCGCTCCTAGGTTGAGCAACAGCATGACGCCCCCCACCTGGGCGAAGAAATTCAGGAGGTTAGCGCGTTGTTGAAGCAGCAGTCCGGTAATAATCACCCCTAGCAAAAACAGCGATAGCCATTTGACGCTCCGCTCAATCTGGGCCGCCGTGGGGGGGCGATAGTGGTTGACCAGCATCCCCAACCCCACCGGAATAATGGTGATAACGGCAATTTGGAGGACGGTGGCGACGAAGGGCAGTTGCAGCGTGGTGGTTGATCCTAAAAATCGCCCCATCGCCAATCTCACCACCAGGGGAATGGTAAACACCGTGATCACGCTGCTGAGGGCGGTGAGGGAGATGGAAAGGGCCACATTTCCCCGCGCCAGGTAGGTGATTAAATTCGAGGTTGGCCCCCCTGGGCAGGCTGTCAGCAGCACCAGGCCCACCGCGAGTTCTGGCTGGAGGGGCATCACCGAGGCCAGGAGAAATCCCAGCAGGGGAAGCATCACCAACTGAGCCACTGATCCAACAATGACGGGCTTGGGATAGACCACCACCCGCCTAAAATCTGAAACCCGCAGCCCTAATCCCATGCCCAGCATGACCGCGAATAGGGCGAGGGGCAAAAAAACGGTCGTTAACGCGCTGGATTCCATGGATTTTTCCTACCGTGATTGCAGGTCGTGTAGCGGTGCCCTAGCTAGCCGTCGCGGTTTTGGTACCAAAAAAATCAATCCGGTAGTCGGTGATGGAAACCCCCGTTTGGGCCTCAATGTGCTGGATTAGTTCCGCTGGCAACACTACATTTACATCAATAATCTCTTCAGTATCCAGACAGTTGACATGGCTATGGGAACGGTTGCTGTGGCCATAGAGCCGCCCATCGGCCCGCTCCACACATTCAATAATGCCCTGTTCCGAGAGGGCATCTAGGTTTTGGTAGACCGAGGTATGGCCAATCTCTCGCCCCTGTTGGTTCAGGCGATGGTAGATTTCGCGGGCCGACAGATGCCCCTGCTGCTGCCAAAGGAGTTCCAAAATGTAGCGCCGCTGACGGCTAAGCCGCATCCCCAAGGCCTGACACCGATCTAGCGCGTCCTCCAGGGAAGTGATGGGCAGGGGGGAAGGGGCGGGCGCATCCATGGCAAAGGGCATAAATCGTACTCAGTACCACTTTACCAAAACTCTCAGCGGCAGAGTCTTCCCCTCGCCCAGCCGCATTTTTCGGCGTTGTGTCAGTGGGTCAACGCTGCGGGAGATTCTGGTTCAGCCCGATCCTCTCTAGAGTCCGCTGGGGTTGGGGTTTCTGGATCAGGTTTTTGTGGGTCAGATGACTCTGAGTCAGAAAATTTCGCATCATACTAAATCCGGTTCGTTTGCCCCCGGTATTATTAGCGGGCGAGGAAACCTCGCCCCTACCGTTTGCGGGGTTAAGAATCGGGGTTTTCTAGCTCGGATTTGGTATCAGACGGTTCTGGGTCAGAAGATCCCGCATCAGACGGCTCTGTGCTAGATAGTTCTGAAGGCAGCCTTGTGTCAGAACGCTCTGTGCTAGGAACTTCTGTGTTAGATGGTTCTGAGTCAGATTGCCCTGCGGTAGAAGGCTCTGCACCAGACGGCTCTGTGTTAGACGGCTCTGTGCTAGACGGCTCTGTGTTAGACGGTTCTGTGCCAGGTTGCTCTGGATTAGGCGATTCTGCGTCAAGCGATTCTGAAGCCGTCAACTCCGAATTAGTAGACGTTGGATCAGTCGGTTTTGCATCAACGGATGCTGCGGCAACTGGGGTTGGGGTAGCGGCCATGGCATTCAACGGCTGTCCCTCGTCAAGGGAGAATCGCACAGGGACGGTATCGGGCTTGGGCTCTGGTTCCGGCGGCGGGGCTGGAGGTTGGGCGGCGGCTAGCACTTCGGGGGGGGCAATGGTCGTCAGAGTGGGGCTAAGGTTGAGGGTAGGATGCTCCTGGCGATAGGCTTCTAAGGCGCGGGCAATGGCATCGATGCGGCGGCGTTGGTCGCGGGTGATGCTGGCTTCGGTGTTGCCCAATCCGGGGGCATTCCAGCGGCCCGTGTTGGGGTTGATGTACGACCGGGTGCGGGCCACGACGATGGCTTCTGTGCCCTCCAAACCCCAGGTTTTCACCTCCGCCAGCCGTTCGATGTAGCCCACCCGCCCAATGGAAGCCAAGGGCGACTGGTTGGCCAGGTCGATGCTGTTCAGGGTTTCCTCTAGGGTTAGGGTCATGCCTCGGTCCAAGGCCCGCCGTTCTAGCACCTCTGTTTGGGATTGCAGCCGCTTGATCTGTTTGCGATCGGCTTCCTCTGCCGAGGCCGCGCCATGCTGGTAGGAGAAGGTACCCAAGTTCCAGACTCGGTTGCCGGGATCGGTGTGACCGTAGTAGGCGGCGGTAAGGTCACCCTTGGCGGTGCGGGTGCCCTCGGCACTGCCCACGGCACGGGCCACCAACGACTGACTACCGCCCTCAAACAGGGTAGACAACACCGGAACCGGAGGAGCCGGGGCGAGGGGCGCAGGTTCAGGTTCAGCCACCGTCGCCACCGCATCGACTACAGGATCTCCTTCAAAATTCAGGGCCACAGCATCGGCTTGGGGCGCAGGGGCGTTGACTGTCGTTTCTTCTGGGGGCGGCGGGGCGGGCTCCGGCTCTGGGGGCACCGCTAAATCGGGGGTGAGCCGGGGAGGCACCGGGGGCAACACATCGGCGGCACGATGGCCCTCATCCAGCGCTACGGACACCGCCTGTCGGTTCACACCACTGGGTAGTTGGCTGGGGGAATGAAACCGCATGGGCGGACGAGTGCCATGGGCCGGAATAGGTAGGGGGCGATGCTCTGGTGCGACGGTGGGGAGGGTGGTCTCTGGGGCGGGTTCTGGTTCTGGGGGGGGCGGCGGTTCGGGCAAGGCCGGAGGCTCAAAGCTGAGGATAAAGTCCTCCGCCTGGGCCGGGGCCAGCCCAATCCAAAACACCAAGGCACCCGTGGCGAGTAGGAATAGAAGCAGTTTCATGCTGGAGGGATGGGAATCTGGGAATCTGTAGGATGGGCACCGCCCACCACCGGAAAACTCTTTTCAGCCGTTACCCTAGTTCACCTTGAACCGATACCCGGCATACTCATCCCCTTCGTAGAGGAGGATCAGTTGGGTGTTGGGGTCAAAGGCTAGGGGGTAGATCTCACGCTCCGCTTTCACCCCGGCCCGCACCTCCATAGGGGCCAAACGGCAGTAGGGCTCAGACACGACCTTGCGCACGTTTTCCTTGGTGTCGCGCTCTGGGATGGTCAGCAGTTTGGCCAGTTGGTCGCGGCTGAGGCGGGCATCGCTGCGAATGATGGCTTCGCAGGTTTCAGTGGAGGCAGCGGTGGAGGCTGAACGGCTGGGAATGAGGGATTGGCCCTGGCCCAGCACAACGACGGCCAAAAGCAGAGCACCTCCGGCCATCAGGGGCTTTAGCAAGGGTGCCGTGGGAGAATCGAGGGGGGGACGAGTGGACAGCATGGGGGTTTCCTTAAGGTCTAAAATCTCTAAGCGCTCTAGCGAAATCTCTAGCGACTTGTCGTAAGGGCAGGACGCGGCAAACACCTGGGCAGGGGAGGTTCTCCGAAAATCTGCCCTAGAGCAGATAGCCACCAATGAACAGCCCTCCCAGGGCTAGGCCCACGCGGCTGATTAGGTTGATATCTGGCGAGGACGGCAGAATGGCACGGTATAGCATCAGGGCAAGACTGGCGAGACAGGCCACCACCGCCACCAACCCCAGGCTAGGCACCACCATGAGCAGCCCTTGAATAGCCAATCGTCCGGCCACCCCTGCCCCTGCCCACAGCATGGCCTCGGAGGCGGAGGGTGCTGGATAGGGTTCCAGTTCGGAGCCCTGGCCTAGGGAAGGGCGGCTGACCCAGAGGGAGATGGCCGAGGCCAGCCCCCGCCCTAGGCGACACAGGGTAGGCCACAGCCGAGACGACGGGTTGGATGCTCGACGGCGACCCTGGGGAGCACCGTAGGTATGGCGCAGGTGGTCGGCCAAGGCATGGGCCGCTTGGGCGGGGTGGGGATCCACCGGGCGGTAGCTCAGCACCACCCGTCCGGCCTCGTCTAGGCTGGCCCAGGCGGTCACGGCTTGGTCAAAGCTGATGGCGGGCGGGTGGGCGGCGGCGGCAGCGGGGCCGGCGGATAGGGTATTGGCTTGCTGCTGAACCCACTGCATTTCGGCGATGGCCTGCTCCTGCTCTAGGGAGAGGTCGTTAATGCGTTGGGCCATAATCGCCATGCGTCGCCGATAGGCCGCTGGGGTCATCCGGCGAGCTGGGGCCGAGGCCCGCGTTCGTGGTTGGCCTGCCATGGGTTGGCCTGCCATGGGATTGGGGACACCCCCCGCCTGCCGAGAGCGTCGCTGTAGCATATCTACCGTTTCTGCGGCTCGCACGGCGGTACTGTGTACCCTAACCCCATGGGGCGTTGGCCAATCAATCGGAACCTGGGTGGGCAGACTTCCCATCTCCCCCCGTTGGCGCAGGAGCTTGGCTTGGATAGCCTGCAAGGCTTGGGCGTCCATGGCAGCAGATAGAACAAAAGAACTATATACAAATGTACTATAAATTTTGCCGATAGCAACCCCCAACAGCGATAGTCAGGCAAAGATCTATAAATCAACCCGTCCAACAGCCTAAAAATCAGGCGTAAATGACACAGTAGGCAGTAGTAAGCCCCGCTTGCCCAGCGTTTATGAGCACCCTCCACCATGGTTAAAGTAGCGTTCCCTCAAGCCTGGGATAGCCGTCGCAATGGCCCCCGCCTTCCTACATCCCAGCCTCCCCAGCCCCGGATGGCGACCGAACCAACCATGGGGTTGCGGCAGCGATCCTGGCTGTACCACTCGGTCATGGCCTGCTTTTTGGGAGGGCAGGTGCTAATTCGCGTTTTGCAAGGGCGGGTAGACCGTCAGAGCACCCTGGCCCAAATGGCGCTGGTTGGCCCCGGCACCCTCATGCCCGTGCTGATGATTAACCTCTTTGCGGGCATGATTTTTACCATCCAAACCGCCCGCGAACTGGATCGCTTTGGGGCGACCTTTGCCCTGGGGGGTGCCTTTGCCCTGGCCTTTTGTCGAGAACTGGCCCCCCTACTAACGGCGGCGGTGCTAGCGGGGCAGGTAGGCACGGCCTTCGCCGCCGAAATTGGCTGCATGAAAGTCACAGACCAGATTGACGCCCTCAAAATGCTGCAAACTTGCCCCATTAACTACCTCGTGGTGCCTAGGGTGGTGGCTTGCTGCATCATGCTGCCCGTCCTCACGGTGTTGGGCATGGTGTTAGGCATTTTGGCTGGGGCAGCCATTGCCGATCATCTCTATCAGGTGCCCGCCCAACAGTTCCTAGAATCCGTGCGCTCCTTGCTCATGCTGGAGGATTTGATCGCGGTGTTAGTGAAGTCGGTACTGTTTGGGGCCATGGTGGGTTTGGTGGGCTGCACCTGGGGGCTCACCACCACCTGTAGCCAGTCCGTGGGCCGATCCGCCACCGCCGCCGTAGTAACCACCTGGGTGGGGCTGTTTATGGTGGATTTTTTCCTGTCGCTGTTGCTCTTTGAGGGGGCAGGCGTGGCCCTACATTAACCCCCCACTAGTCAAAAGCTTCGATGATCTCAGGCGGTGGCTTGCCGTTGAAGATGTTACCAGTAGCAGACTAAAAAGATGGCTTGCCCCCAGAAAGTGTATTAAAATCAGCGTTAATTCCGTGTATTTTGCAAAACTTTACAATTTAGGCCCCATGCGCAACTCTACTACTCAAAAGCTTCTTTCCGCCCTACTAAGCTTAGCGGGGCTGGGAATGTTCACCGCTGCTCCTGCCCTAGCAGAGGAACTGCGCTCCACCTCAGCCGGGGCTAATGGCGGATCGGTAGAACTTGCCGACATGCACATGACGCCAACGGGCGACACCATTGTGGATGTGGCCGCAGAACAGGCTCCCCTCAGCACCCTAGTGACGGCTCTGCAAGCCGCCGACCTGGTAGAAGCCCTTTCTGGAGAAGGCCCCTTCACCGTCTTCGCGCCCACCAACGATGCCTTTGCCGCCCTGCCCCCCGAGGTGCTGGAAGCGCTACTACTGCCCGAAAACAAAGATCTACTCACCGAGGTGCTGGCCTATCACGTCGTGCCCGACACGGTAACCTCTGCTGGCCTGCGTGGTCCCCGCGATCTAGAAACCCTGAACGGCCCTGTGAACATCAGTTCCACCCGAGATGAACTGTTCGTTAACGATGCCCAAGTCATCGCCATCGACCTGGAAGCCAGTAATGGTGTGATCCACGCCATCGATGCTGTGCTCATCCCGGATGGGCTGGTGGAAACCCTAACGGCCCGTATGGCTGAAGCCGAAATCGAGGAGGAAGTGGTTACCCCAACCACAACCACGACGACCACGACCACCACCACCGCTCCTACCACGACCACGACGACGACCACCGCTCCTGCCACCACCACCACCACTCCAGTCCAGCCTGTTCAAGGTCTGTGGTAAAGGTCTCTGGTCATCGCCTGCGATAACCGATGCATCCGTTCCCCAGTCCGCCCTGGGCTGGGGCGGTATGAATAGACCAATCCTTGGTACCCCCTCCACCCCTTCGTAATATCCCTAGACACCCAAAGGACCCTAGCGGGGATGACCCACAGGATAGCCCCTTCCCTCCAGACTATTGCGGCAAAAAACCCAGATTCACGGGCAATCTGGCCCTGGGGTTGGGCGTTTAGCTTAGCGGTGGCCGCGTTAGGAATTGCCCCCGGAGCCACCCTCGCGTCCCCATCGGCGCTGCCCTTGGCGGTGTCTCTAGATCCGGTAGCTCCTGCCCTTTCGGGGCCACCGCTCGGACGGCCAGAGGACTACCTTCCCGACGCCCCCAAACGGCGTGCTACCCATGTTGTCCTGCGCCTGGGGGAAAAGCGGGTGTATGTGTATGGCGGCGAAACCGTCCTAGACAGCTACCCCGTAGCCATTGGTGCCCCGGCCACCCCCACCCCCACCGGGGAGTACCAAATTTTTCAGATGATTGTGGATCCTGTGTGGCAAAGCCCCTGGACGGGGGAAATCCACGAACCCGGCCCCAATAGCGCCCTGGGTATGCGCTGGATTGGCTTTTTGACCCTAGACAATGGCATTATTGGCTTCCACGGTACGCCGACGGTGTCCTCCATTGGACAGGCGGCTTCCAACGGTTGCGTGCGGCTGCGCAATGAGGACGTGGTGGCCCTCTTTGATCACGTTCATATGGGGATGAGGGTGGTAGTAACGCCCTAGCGTCCCTGGCGGCTTCAGGGCATAATAGCCCCACAACATTGACAGGAGGCGCTGGCCATGGAGACTCGCCTGTTGGGCACTACGACGATTGCCATTAGCCCGATCATTCTGGGCACCTGGCAAGCGGGCAAAAGGGGCTGGGTAAATATCGACGATCAAACGATTATCCACGCCATGCAGGCGGCCCTAGAGGCAGGTATTACCACCTTTGACACCGCTGAGATTTACGGCGATGGCTACTCCGAGGAATTGGTGGGACAGGCTCTCGCGGATCGGCGGGATCAGGTGGTGTTGGCCACCAAGGTATTTCCCAACCATCTACGTTTTCACCAGGTCATCGAAGCCTGTGAGCAATCCCTCCGGCGGCTGCAAACGGAGGTGATTGACCTCTACCAAATCCACTGGCCTTCCGGTTCCTTTGGCAGCGAGGAGGTTCCCATTGGCGAAACCATGGCCGCGATGAACCAGCTCAAGGAACAGGGCAAAATCCGGGCCATTGGCGTGTCTAATTTTTCCCGGACGCAGCTAGAGGAAGCCGCCCAGCATGGCCGCATCGATAGCCTTCAGCCGCCCTATTCCCTCTTTTGGCGAGGAGTCGAAACCGATCAGTTGCCCTACTGCATCGAACACAAGCTGACAGTGATGGCCTATTCTTCCCTGGCCCAGGGGTTGCTAACCGGGAAGTTTGATGCTGCCCATCGCTTCCCTGAAGACGATATTCGCAGCAAAAACAAGCTGTTTCGCCCGCCCCTCTACGACACCGCCCTCGCCGCCCTGGCCGAACTGCACCCCATCGCCCATCGCCACCGCGCCACCACTGGCAACCTAGCTTTGGCTTGGCTGCTAGCCCAACCCCAAACCACCGTCATCGTGGGGGTGCGCAACGCGGTTCAGGCCCAGGAAAACGCAAAAGCCGCTGATATCCACCTGTCGGCCCAAGACCTGGCGGATATCGACGCCATTAGCCGCACCGTTACGGACTACGTTGATCCTAACCCGGTGATGTGGACGTTCGGCGGTTGATGCCCTCAGGGCTCACGGTGTTTCCTGGTTTATGTCCTATGGTTTATGCCCTATGGTTGGTTGACTAGCCAGGGATCTCTCGGCCCATGGATCCTGCCCCTTCAGGGTACTCAACACCTTTGGACTGAGGGTTGCCCTGTTCCCATGGGCCAACGTCCAGGCGCACTGGGTGAGGCAATGGTGGGCTACGGTTGTCAGGGGGATAGCGGTAGCGTAGACCGTCTGATCCGCAAAATCCTTCAGATCCTCAGCAAAATCCTTGGTGCAAGGGTTGGATGAGGGGGGATAATGCCAGAGAACATGGTGTGACAGAGCGAACGGTGAAATACTTTTTTCTTTCCGATGGTTGGGTAACGGGTCGGGTTTGGGAATTTGGTGGACTGTGGAACGAGCGAGCTTGGCAGCGCAAACCCCACATTCGCCGTCTCAATTTGGCCATCCACGAACAGGGGGAAACCCTATGGCTGTACCAAGTGGAAGAGGCGGTGCTGATGGTGGAGGTGAAGCTCGATAACGACAGCGAATCCGCCTTTAATCAGGTGGTGCTGAAACGGTTGATGACCGCCGAGCAGGTGATTGAGCGCCTCTGTGCCGATCAGGCCGCCTCAGCGACCGACCTCATCTAGCGGGTAAGGGGGCCAAGGTTGCTCACGGCTCGTTCCATACGGGCCAAGGCACGGTTGTAATCCAGCTTGGCCCTGACTAGGTTGCCCTCCGCCTGGGTGAGTTCGCTAGTGGCGCTGAGCACGTCGGTTTGGGTGCCTACCCCAGCCTCAAAGCGCAAATTCGCTAGCCGCTGGGCCTGTTGCGCCTGGTTGACGGCAATGGTGGCGGTGTTGATGTTGGCCTGATTGGCTTGCAGGGTGTAGTAGGCTTCCTCCACCTGAACCCGAATGGTGTTACGGATATTCTCAAACTCAAACTCGTCGATGCGGATATCGAGTTCGTTCTGGGCCGCCCGTGCTTGGGTGCCGCCACCATCGTAAAGCCGCCAAGCCAACTGTGCCCCTAGGGAAAAGCCATCGTTGGTGCCAGTGGGTACGCCCTCTGGCGTAATCAGTAGGGCTTGAAAATTGTACTGGGCAAACAGCCCCACATTGGGCCGCGTGCGGGCTAGGGTGGCCTGCCGCTGGGCTTCGTTGAATTCCCGCTCAACTAGGAACTGCTCTAGTTCGGCCCGGTTTTGGTAGGCCAGCACAATGCTTTCCTCCAGGCCCAGGGGCCAGGTGCCCTGAATCTCCACGCCTAGGGTCGTGAGGTTGATCGAGGGAGGGACGTTCAGGCGACGGGCTAGTTGGCGCTGGGCAATGTCGCGCTGGCTACGAGCTTGGGTGATATTTTGGCGAGCATTGGCCACCTGCACCTCGGCCCGCAGCACATCAAAGCGGGTGCCCACGCCTACTTCCTCCCGTAGGCGGGTAATGCGCAGGTTTTCCTCGGCTTCTTGCAGAAAGGCTTGGTTGATGCGAATTTGCTCGCTGGCCTCTTGTACAGCGTAGTAGTCGGTGATGGTATTCAGGCGCAGTTCCACTTGGGTGCGTTCCACCTGAAGGGTGGCTAACCGCACTTGATCTTCGGCGGCCCGAATGCGGGCCGCCCGTTCCCCAGATACCCCCAGGTCATAGTCGGTACGAATACCGCTATTGAGGCGTGTGGCGGTGTTGCCCAGCCCAAAGCCAAAGTTGGTTTGGTCGGTAACTTCTAGGGTGGCATTGAGGTCGGCGGTGGGCAACAGCAGGGCGCGTTCGGCCCGTAGTCCCTCATAGCTGCGCTCAAGCTGAAGCTGGGCGATACGCAATTCCTCGCTGTTGCGATAGGCCAGTTCAATCGCCGTTTCTAGGGAAATAGGCTGGGTACCAACAATTTCCACCTCGGCGGGCTGGGTTTGCAGCTGGAGGGGGTTGGGGTTGGGGTTGAGGTAGTCTAGGTCAGCCTCTGTCCTGGGCGGCAAATCGCTGGTTGCTGGACGTGGCTCCGACGTAGCCGCTGGGTCTGTTTCGGGCTCTGTTTCAGGGGCCGCTGAACCGGGATCCTCCGAAGTTGGCTCGGCGTTCTGGTCTTGCAGCGGTAGGGTCTCTTCCTCCGCTGCTGCTGGGGGTATTTCCGACTCTGCGTCCGTAGACATTCCCGACTCCCCGTTCTCCTCCTGGGCTAGGGGGCCAGGTTCCTCCTCTGGTTGCGGGGAGGGAGCCTCCGGGACGGAACTCAAAAGGGGCGCGTTCGCCGCTGAAGACTCTGGGACGACGGACTGGGCCACAACGGGCAACGTAGGCCAGGAAAGGACAGCCGCCCCCAAACCCAACAGGATTAAGCGACGACGACACGAGTCACGCATACACACCACAGGCCACCGCAACGATCAACTTTAACATCGCACTAAAAAAAGAAACTATCGCTAGCACCCTAGGGAATCTGACCTAACCCTCCAGTGTTTTAGCATATCGGCACTTGGCCGGATGAGAAAGCCGTTTTCCCAGGGACCCATCCTAGGGTAGAGATCCGAGGAAAATTCGTAAAAAATTGGCAAAAAGTTTCTGACAGATCGGTGAACCAGCGCCCCGATCCCTCCGTCAATCCCCGTCAATCCATACAACCCAATGGCTCGACGCTGGCCGCTAGGACGGAGCCCAGTAGCCGACGGCGGGTTGTAGATTGGTATAGGATGCCTTGGGCACCACACCACAGCAGATTTTCACCAGGGCATCGGTATCTTCAATGGGTAGGATCGGCACCTTGAACCGCCGCCCCACCTCCGCCACACTGATGTCATCCAAGAAGAGGGTGTCTTCGGGCTGTCCGCTGTCGCTGGGCTTCAGCATCACCGTGGGCAGCAGCAGGGCATCCCCCAAATCCTTCCCGTCTAACCCCGCCATCAGGTCTTGCCCGGTCAGCAATCCGGTCACGGTGAGGTCGCGGCCCCAATAGTCGCTGGCCAGGGCGACAAGCTGCACGGTCAGGTCTTCCACCTGGTTGAGCCGATCCACAATGGGCTGGAAGGCTTGCTCCACGGCATTGCCCACCACCCAGGTGAGGGTGCGGGGCGGGTGAACGGCGTCGGGCAGATAGTTGCTGGCGGAGTCTTCAAACTGGGTGAGGAACTGCCGAATGGATCCAACGCCATTGTCCAGTTGGGGATAGTCTTCGTAGTCCTCGGAACTGGGCACCTCTTGGTTGGCCAACAAATACCATTCATCGGCCAGCCAAGCAAAGCGAGTGCCAAACTGGGCCAAAAATTCCGCCTGAATGGCCTCGACTTGGGCAATAGTGGCAGCGGCATGGTCGGCGGTGACGGGAACCAGTTCATCCTGGGGCGGGCGGAAGCGGGTCAACCCCACAGGCACCACGGCCACGGAGGTGACAGCGGGGATCTCGCCCTGGTGGAAGCGGGCCAGATCCCGCAGGGTGGTCTCTAGGTGATCGCCATCGTTGATGCCGGGACAAACGACGACCTGGGCATGAATTTGCAGGCGCTGGGCTTGGAACCAGGCCAGTTGTTCCAGAATTTGGCCCGCCCGTGGATTTTTCAGCAGCCGGGAGCGCACCTCCGCATCGGTGGCATGGACGGAGACGTAGAGGGGCGATAGGCGCAGTTGGGCAATGCGCTCCCACTCCTGGGGCAGCAGGTTGGTGAGGGTGAGGTAGCTGCCGTAGAGGAAGCTGAGGCGATAGTCGTCGTCCTTCAGGTAGAGGGTTTCGCGCTTGCCGGGAGGCTGCTGATCAATAAAGCAAAAGGGACAGGCGTTGTTGCACTGGATCAGCCCATCGAAAAGGGCAGTTTCAAACTCTAGTCCTAGGTCGGCATCAATGTCTTTGTCGATCTCGACCCGATGGGTCTTGCCTTCGTGGTCGAGCACCTCCAGGGCCAGTTCCTCATCGGCGCAAAGGAAGCGGTAGTCAATCAAGTCCCTAGGGTACTGGTCGTTGATGGAAACGAGAGCATCACCGGGCTCAAATCCCAACTCCTCGGCAATGGAGCCAGGTAACACACGGGAAATGCGAGCCGGACGTATTGCGGATGCAGCCATGGCTTTAAGGAACCCCCATCAAACAGGATGAAGCAGGCAGGATGAAGCAGATCGAGTACATGCCTTCCACCAGGATAAGGGCTTTGGCTTGGGGCCACCCCCTGGTCAGAACCATTTGTTACTGAGTATGCCCGCCTAGGCACCCGCTAACCCACTTTTCGGCTAAGCGATGCGGCCCACGGCGCTGAAACCTAGGCTCCTAGGCTACATCAGCCAAGTAACAATTCCTATCAGCTGGCAACGTCGCTGGCACTTGGCGGAGATGTCCCTAGCGGTTGGTGTCGCTGGAGGGGGCTTAATATCGCTGGGATGGCGCTGGGATATCGCTAGATGTTCTGCATCTTGCCCGTAGCTAGGGCCAGCAAAATAGCGGCACCAAAGGCGAGGCGGTACCACACAAACACCCAGGTGCTGTGCTGCTTCAAAAAGCGAATCAGCCAAAAAATCGCCATATAGGAGGACACCACCGCCGCCAGCAGCCCCGCCAGCAGCGTTACCAGGCTCACATTTCCCAGACCACCTTCGAGCAGCCCCTTAAGTTCTACCAGCCCCGCTAGGGTAATGGCGGGCACCCCCAGCAAAAAGGAAAACCGCGCCGCCGTCGCCCGCTCCAGGCCCATAAACAGCCCCGCCGTCAGGGTCGATCCGGATCGAGATACACCGGGGATCAACGCTAGGGCTTGGGCGAAACCCATCAGTACGCCGTCCTTGAGATCCAACTGGTCAAAGGTGCGCTGCCGCTGGCCCACCATTTCTGCCGCCGCCAACAACAAGGCCATCCCAATGGACACGACGGCAATGGTGGCGCTATTTCTCAGGGGGGAATTGTCAAAATCCGGTATCAAGAGCTTGATCAACAGCCCGCCCACGACAATCGGCAGAGTACCCACCAAAATGCCCAACCCCAGGCGAAAATCCGGGGCATCAAACTTGCGGTCTAGGGTAGCGCGTACCATGCCCACCGTGACTTGGCGCAGGTCATCCCAGAAGTACCAGAGAATCGCCGCGATGCTGCCCAACTGAATCACCGCCGTGAAGGCCACCCCTGGATCTCCCCAGCCCAGCACCACTGGGATCATCTTGACGTGGGCGGTGCTGCTAATTGGCAGAAATTCCGTCAACCCCTGCACAAGGCCGATCACCATGGCCTGGAAGACCGTTATCGTTTCCATCACCGCCGGGTTATCCGCCTGGGCCAGGGGCAAGCTGGGCAAAAAAGCACCCAGAACGTCTCCAGGGGCCGTGCCTAGCTGAGGAATAAGGTCGGTGGCAAGGGCCATTAAGGTCATAGGAATTACTCAGGTCAATACTAAATAAATTACGGACAGCATCAATGACGGACAACACCAGGGGCGTTGTTGGGCATTGTAGGGGGAGATGGGCCATCTTCCTCGCCCTATGATGCCGCTTGGCCTCCTAGATGCCGATTGGCGGAGCCTTAGCGTGATGGCCTTACCCTAGGACATCTCCCGACCCAGGTTATCAACCCAAACCCATATCCAGAACAGCGGCAATGCTGAGGAAAAGCTTAAACCTTTGGAAATCTTGCCATTCTCGGCCCATCCCCCCTAGGGGCATGTTATGTTACAACTAGTTAAGTTACCTCTAAGGTTTCCATTGAGTCTCTCCTCTGGCCTTACTCCGACCAAAAGCCTAATTCTGTGGCTCTCAGCGGCCCAGGGTTGGCTCAGCCGCTCCCACCAGCAGCTACAGGTTTTTGGGGCGGCCATGGGCCTCGTAATTTTACCAGTTTTTTTTCAAGCGCCCCTAGTGCGCTACTTTCCCTGGGTTAGCCTCGCGATGACGCCCCTATGGCTGGGGTTGGGGGCCAAGCTGATGAAGCGCCCTCGCTGGGAGGTGTGGGGCGATCTAATCGTGGGCTTTGGCTGGATTTGGCTCACCGGATCCCTCTACTGGGGCTGGTTCCGTTGGGAACCTGTGATGCATCTGCCCATTGAAGCCCTGGGAGTGCCCATCACAGTCTTGTGCCTTTACTACGGCAGCGGACGGGTGGGCAGCTATTTTTTCCTAGGTTCTCTGCTCGGTACGGCAATTACTGACCTGTATATCAATTGGATGCACCTGTTCCCCGTGTGGCGACAGCTCATGGAGGTGGAGACCGATGTGGCCCCAGTGGTGCTGCGGGCGGCGGCGGTGGCCCTAGAAACCGACGTGGCGGCTTGTCGGGCGGTGATGTTGGCCATTTTTCTGTTGGTCGCTACGGCCATTGCCCTCGGCACTTCCCGGCAGTTGGCCTGGTGGGCCTTTGGGGGGGCTGTGCTGAGCACATTGATTGTGGACGGGTTGTTTTTCCTTAGCGCCATGCTGGCCTAGCGGATCCTATCACTTACCCTACGATTCTGACCTTTGGCGACGATGGGGCAGGGTATCATCCCCCCAAAACCTCTGTGTTGAGAATCATTCGCTGTCGGAGCTAGGTAGGCGACTTGGTTGCACAATAGCTCTATAGCCCAGTGGCTTAAACCATCTGTTAGGGTTAACAATGTCAACACGATAGTGAATGGCGCTTTAGTTGCGGTGAATACCCCTGAATCTGGCCCTTACCTCACCCTAAAAACCAACGGTGGCCCACGCTACTTGTCCCTGGCGGGGTTGCACTGCTGGACTGTGGGTCGTAGTGATGACAACACCTTGGTACTGCCCGACCGCTGGATTTCTCGCAACCATGCCATGCTCCAGGGTATGGACAACGGCTCCTTTTACCTGATTGATTTGGGGAGTCGCAATGGCACCTTCATCAACGGGCGACGGGTCAGTGTCCCGGTTACCCTTCAGGATGGCGATCAGATTATTTTTGGGCAGACGGAAATTAGCTTCTCTAGCCCCAAGGATTCGGCCCAGGAAAAGGCTGCAAAGGCGACCATCCCAGCGGCGGCGACAGACCAAGAATCAACCGCTACGGCCATGCTGCATGTGCGGCGGCTAATCTCGGTGATGGTCGTGGATATTCGCGACTTCACCGGATTAACCCGTCAGTCCGACGAAAAAATTCTCTCCGAGGCCATTGGCACCTGGTTTCGACGGGCGGGGGAAATTCTTACCCAGTACGGCAGCGGGGTAGATAAATACATCGGCGATGCCGTCATGGCGGTGTGGGTGCATGGCCCGGAGGGAGCGAGCTCCGCCGAGATGCGACGCATTCTCCAGTCGGTGAATACCCTAGCCACCATGACCAGTTGCCTCCATGAGCAGTTTCCCCTGCCCTTCCCCCTGCGGATTGGGGCCGGACTCAATACGGGCTATGCCATGGTGGGGAATACGGGATCCGCCAATCGGCCCGACTACACCGCCTTGGGCGACACCGTCAACGCCGCCTTTCGCCTTGAATCCTCCACCAAGCAGCTAGGGATTGACCTAGCCATGGGTGAAACCACCTACGAGTCCCTCCAAGCCCTGGGGGCCAGCGAAACCTACTTCCAGCGCCATACGGTGCTATTGAAGGGCTACGACAACCCGATCACCGCCCACGGTGGCACCTTTGCCAACCTGAATCAATTTTTGGTGCAACACCAATAGCGACAACACCAATAATCGAGAATTTTGGGCCGTGGCAGAGGGCCAGGGATGGGCTAGGCTACTGTCTATGTAGCCCTTGCCCTAGGGAATATCCCTAGGAATATCACCTAGGATCCGTACTGCTGTGGTCGATAGCCTTTCTCCCCCAGAACGCCGCCTGTTTCGGGTGGGTACCTTTAACCTGTCTAACCTGGCTCTGCCGGAGCGCGACTTTTACCCCGGCGAAGCCTACAGCCGCGATGACTACCTGAAAAAGCTCACCTGGATTGGCCGTCAGCTCGACCGCATGAAGGTGGACATTGTGGGGTTTCAGGAGGTGTTTCACCAGGGGGCACTGAAGGAAGCCCTGCACCGCAGCGAGTACCACCGCCAGCACACCATTGTGATGGCGGAGGGGGCGGGTCGTGGCCCTGGGCTGGCCCTGGCAACGCGGTTCCCGGTGTTGGATCAGCGGGTCTACGAAGACTTTCCCCCCGGCAGCGCCCTAGCACTGGATGGGGCCGAACTACCCATTCGCCAGTTTTCCCATCCGGTGCTAGCGGTAGATTTAGCCCTCACCGATACGATCCAATGCACAGTCTTTGTGATTCACCTCAAGTCTAAGCGCCCTACCCTGGCCGACGGCATAGATCGGGGTGACCCGGTGGAGGTGGCCAAGGGCTATGCTCGGTCGCTGATCCGGCGAGCAGCGGAGGCCACGGCCCTGCGCTGCATCCTCATGGAGGTGCTGCAAGATCGCCGCTATCCGGTGATTGTGATGGGCGACGTGAACGATAACCATACGGCGGTAACCACCCAAATCGTGGCCGGACAGCCCCCCTGGGAATGCTGGCCCTACCGCAAAAAAGCCCCCGTGTGGGATGTGCTGCTCTACCAGGTGAAAGATATTCAGGCCCGCCTCGGCTACGGCGACCACTACTACACCCACATCCACAACGGCCACTACGACAGCCTCGACCACATCATGGTGAGCGAAGAATTTGCCGCCCAAAATCGGGATCGCATTGGCCGGGTGACCTATGTTTCAGTCTACAACGACCACCTCTTCGACCAAACCCTGCTGGACGAAACCATCGAGCCCTGGAAATCCGACCATGGCCAGGTGGTTGCCACCATCGAGCTAGACCCGCCTCCCTCCACCCTGCCCACCCTGCCCATGCGGCGAGGTTGATTCGGGCTAGTGTGTCCAGCGGGCGCGTTCTGGGCGGGCATCTAGGTGAGCCAGATTGGGATAGCGGCGGTAGCGGCCTAGGCCACCGGGCCACCAGGGATCGAGGAACCAGTAGAGTTGGTTGCCCGTGAGGCCGGGGCAGTAGAAATCGATGGCATCGCCGATGATGTGGCGACTATGGGATGCGCCCCCCACCTGGCGGTTGACGCTGGCAGGGCGGTACCAACTGGTGATGATGAAGGGCCGTCCGATGCGATCCCTGGCCTGTTGGGCCAACTGGGCAATGCGAACAATGGCGTCTACGGTGGCTTGGTTGGGGGGCATTCTGGCTCCGCCCCGCGTGGCTTCGGCCCAGGTGAAGTTGCCGTTGGGCACAATGCTGGCCGCAAGTTGGATGTTGTGGGGTGTCCAGCGAGGGGGACGGGGGGGGGACGGGGGCGGTAGGGGCACGGGCATGGCTTCAGGGGCAGTGGGGGCGGCGCGTTCCATGCGGCGCACATCCTCCAGCAGGGCTTGTACGGTGGCGGTGTGGCCTTCCAACCTGCGCCAAAGCTGCGTGAGGCGAATCAGGGCTTCCCGCTGGGTGTCGGTTTCGGCGTAGGTGGTGGGAATGCGTTGCACAAATTCCAAGAGCGCCCGGTCTAGGGTTTGGGCCGTTCCCATTAGGGCTTCGGGGTTGTCGGCGTTGGCCACTAGGTCATCGGGGTTCACCCCCAATTGTTCGAGGGCGGCATTGCGAGACCCTAGCCCAAACCAGCGACGGTAGGCTTCGGTGAGGGCAAAGCGCTGGTCGCCCTGCCCCCGATAGAGGCCGGGAAGGGTCTGCACAAAGGCCATCAGGGCCGGGTCGATGATGGGCAGATTGGTTTCGTTGGCGAAGGGGTCGCTGGATAGTAGGGTAGCGATGGTCTCCTCGCGGGAGTCTAGCTTGCGCCAAATCTGCACCAGACGAATGAGTGCCTCGCGCTGGTTGGGGTAGCCCGCATAGTAGCGCAGGGCGGACTGGAGAAAGGTAAGCAGGGCTTGGTCCAGGGCGGTTTCATCCGGCACCTGATCCACCACGGGCACCTGAAGCGCCCCATAGACCGCTGAGCTATCGTCCAATTGTCGCCACAGCCGCACCGCCTCCACCAGGGCTTGCCGCTGGCACTCCAGGCGACTATAGTTGGGCGGCACCCGCTCCACAAAGGTCAGCAGGGTGGGGTCAAGCTGGGCCAATCTCTGGATGGGAGCATCGCCGCTATCAACTGTCAAGTCTGCTAGGTAGGCTTGGCGCAGGGCTGGCCCCTCACAGGGTTCCAGTTGAGTGGCGTCGGTTTCCGTTGCGGTGGGGGTATAGCCCTCGGCTACGGTCGCGAGGAATCGGTCGGTATAGCGTCCGGCGGCGGCATTCCACAGGTCGGCATTGGCCCAACCCTGGTCAATCAATCGCTGGGTGAGACGGCGCAAGGTGTTGGCCGCGAACTGCACCTGCCCACCAAAGGTATCCACCTGGGCTAGGTCAACCTGATGGGTGGGCACCAAACCCAGGCCCGTTTCCCCATCGTCCAAGGGCGGCTGCCCCTGGACGGCATACAGGGCGGCCAAGAGGGGCTTGTGGATACCCGTGCGGCTCGCCTCAATGAGATAGTAATCGTTGCGCTGATCCGGTGCTAGCTTTTCCATAACCCTGTCTTGGACTCCCCAACCCTGGTAGAGTAGCCTTCTTGGCGGTCTGCGTGGCCAGCAGAATGCTCATCCTACCCAGTTCTTTGCGATCTACCGAGTCTTGCCGTCCCTAACGTTTTATTCCTGAAGTTTCATCCCTACGTATCGTCCCCGATTGTTGTTACTGAGTGTCGTCCCTAAGTGTCGCTCCTAAGTGTAGAACCGATGGACAAATCCCAACCATTCACCGTCACTGAGTTTGTCCGCCAGTTTCAGCAAGACTGCCCCCGACCTGGGTTGATAGCGACCGACATGGACGGAACCCTCACTCGCCAGGAAAAATTTAGCGCCGATCTGATCCAAGCCCTGGCCCAGTTGCAGCGAGTGGGGTGGACGGTGCTGGTGGTCACCGGACGTTCGGCGGGCTGGGTGCAGGGATTGGCCCATTACCTGCCCATGGCTGGGGCGATGGCCGAAAATGGCGGCGTGTATTTTCCCGGCACCTCCCGGCCAGAGTATCTCACGGATATTCTTGACTTGAGCCGCCATCGTCACACCTTGGGACAGGGCTTTCAGCACCTTCAGCAGCAGTGGCCCAACCTGCAACCCGCCGATGACAACCCCTTTCGTCTCACAGACTGGACGTTTTCGACAGAGGGGCTGACGCCAACGGATTTCACCCGCATGGCCGCAATCTGCCACGACCTCGATTTGGGCTTCACCTACAGCACCGTGCAGTGCCACCTTTTTCCCCTAGGGCAATCCAAGGCGGCAGGGCTGCAACGGGTCTTGAAGCGCCATTTCCCCCAGTTTTCGCCCCAGCAGGTGATCACCATCGGCGACAGCCCCAACGATGTCAGTTTATTTGATGCGGCCCTGTTTCCCCATTCCGTCGGTGTGGCCAATGTGAAACACTACTGGCCCCACTTAGCCCACCATCCCCGCTGCATCACCCATCGGCCCGAAGTAGACGGCTTCCTAGAACTTACCCAGGCACTTTTGGCATAGACGACCTAAGGGGTGCGCGTCGCAATCAAGTAGCGGAAACTCAGTCATTCTAGGGTGCATAGCGCCAAGGCGAGGCTAACGCCAAGGCGGCGCTATGCACCAACAGGATAGTCACCGACACCTGATTTTTCGCGGTTCCCTAAGAGGGCGTTTGAAAAGCCGGATGGTCAGTAAAAAAGCTCACACAGCTAGGGC
>JBBAWV010000012.1:0-50373 GCA_040396995.1 Nodosilinea sp.
ACCCAACCTACGAGAAATCAAGGCTTTTCAGCGTTGTGTCAGGCAGTCAGGGCTACACCTGCTAGGAATCTGGATTAGCCGCAATAAATTGACGGGCCACCGTTGATATCTCGGATCTTTCCGGGCAGGGAGCAAGGGAGGCAAGGGAAAAAATGCAGCAAAAATCTCTCCCCCCTCTCCCCATTCGCCGCCCACCCATACACCGGGCTGTACCACAGGCTTCTTGACAACAGGAAGGGACTGACCACCCTAAGTGGTCAACGTAAACCTAAATGAGGCAACTCAAATGAATAACAAGTCCATTACTCCCAACCCCCAGCAACCCGTTGATCGGGTACCCACTGGTCAACTGCCCAGCGGCCTCGCTGAACTGAGCGAAGCCACCTTGAGCCATCAGGGGGTGGCACCCGGAGTTTTTGGAGCCCAGTGTGTGTGTTCCTATGATGGGAACGACGAGTAGACTTGCCCATCATAACACGGGTGCTTTTTCACCCTCAAAGGGTTGACTGCGTCTGCCAGGGGGCCTGGTTGGCCTCGATAAATTGACGGGCAACTGTTGATATCTCGGATCTTTCCGTTACCTGGCACCTTGGTGAAGCTGGAAGGCATGGTGAAGATTTGATCGTTTCATTCCTTCCCATGTCTTTCCAGTTTCCTTCCTGCGATCTAACTACTATCCCTGCCTATAATCGACTTCCCCCATGACATATTTGGGTGGGCTTTCTTTTAGATAGTTTCCCTGATCTGAATAGGGAAACCTACCAAAACTCGTGAACCCTAAGGAGACCTCATGACGAGTGAAGAAGCATTGATGAATGAAGAAACTCTAATCGAGGAAGAATCACGAGAGCCGGATTTAGCCGAAGTGATCAACCAACTGACCGGTCGTTGGTCGTATCCCGGTAACTTGCTTTCGGAGATTGTGATTGAGTCTGGCCGTGAACCGGATCAAATCGTAGCGATGGATTTAACAGAACAACACTGGCGTGAGGGAATGGCTACCGTGCGAGTAGGTTCCTGGGATGATCTCACCCGAGTTCAGATTGATATTGTCTTTGACACGGGAGTATCTGTTGGAGGAGTGGTTTCAGAGGACTTCACCACCATTGAATGGGATAACGACACCCGGTGGGAGCGATCGTAGGAGAAGACTCAAAGACACTGACTTAAAACGAAAGTAAAGCTTCCCTATTCCCTGCCCTCTACTCCCAGAAAAGCTATGACCTTCCCAAAGCAAACGGCTCCTGTTCATCGGCCCCACTTCATTCAACCTGCGACCTGTATTGATGTAGAGAACGGCACATTGGAAAACCTAGTGCATATTCGTATGGACTTGCTGCACGGAGCCAATTACAACGACCCAGCGGTGTTTGCTCAACGCAGCTATAACCAGGTGATGCATTCAGGCTGGAGCCCCATGGGTCGGTGGCTTTAATCCCTGTCAAATACCCTCATGAGGCGTGAGTTATGACTCCCTCCCAGCCCCTGGTCGATCTAGTGATTTTGACCGATACCAGCCCTACCCTCAAAACCGATGCCCGTGCCGTCAGTGATGCGGCGACGGCGGCCTTGGCGGTGGCTCAAGGTCAAGGAGCCATAGATATACGGCTGGTGTGGCTGGGCATTGAAGGCCGCTGGCGGGGTACGGCCTTTAACCAAACCTTGCGCAGCTACCTAACCCAGACCTGCCCGGTGTCGGCGGCAAGCCTACGCAGTCGCCAACGGGGAGACCTGCCCGATGGCGGTGCTCAGGAAGATGCTGCCCGCGCCATCGAAGATGTGACCACTCATTTCGACTGGCGGCCCCAGGCCCAGCGCCACCTGCTCTATCTCGGTGATGAGGCGCTCGATGCTGGGGGAGATAAACCAGAAGCCAGCGATGTGGCAGCGGCAGATTTAGCCATTGCAGCCGCACAGCAGGCCCAGGTGCAGGTACATACCCATCTAGGTTGGTCGAAGAGCCGCCACCGTCAGGCCTTGATCCAAGAGTATGCCCGCTTAGCCACCGCCACGGGCGGGTTGACCTTTGCCGCCAGCCCCGAATCCCCCACAGATTTTGTCGCCGTTTTAGTGGCCATTATCAGCCATCACCAGACCGTCCCTTCTACCCATTCTCAAAAGGAGACCCCCATGGCTACACCAGACACCCCACAGAAGTCTTACCTGCCCACCACCCAAACCGGGTTACAGGACTACGCCTACTGGTGGGACTACGCCCGCAAACATGCCAAAAAGGGCAAAGCGGCGAAGGCTTTCCTCCGGGGACGGATTTGGACGTGAGGATCTGGAGACTAGGAGAATGGGGGACTAGGGGACTGGGAGACTTGGAGAATGGTATTTTTGGTCTCCCCGTCTCCCCATCACCCGGTCTCCCCGTCCCCCCCTCTCCCCGTCACCCCCCGCTATGCCGTAGAGGCTATAAAAACTTCGATATTAAATTCGTTTGATCTCATCAAAAAACATCATTACTTATGAACCCAACCTCTGTTTTTCAACAAAATCATCTTCGGGAAAAGAATCTGCAATTTATCCGCGCCCATCAGATTGCCTTCGATGTCGAGCCTATTTTTCCTTTGCCCCTATTTGAAGAATTTGTAGCTAACGCCGAGGGCGATTGTGGCATTGAAGCTTCTTGCAAGATCGAAGTTGATCGATTAATCGCCTCGCGGTTTCTACTCTTTTTTGACAAATCTGATAAAGCAGTTAGTCCTGCCAATAAACTGGCTAAAGTTCTCGATTTCTTCCATCAGGTAGAAAATCGAGTGAATGTAAAGATTAACTACGATTTGCTTGATCAGTTTATAGAGCTGCCGAACTGCTTAAACACAGTTATGCCAATATCATGCGGCGTGGACTTAAGATCGACACTTTCTGAGTCCAGCCTGAAGACTCACTTTAGGCTAGATTTTTTTGGCCAATCAGCTACCTCAACTCTAGGTCTAATCGATTTCGCTCTTTCACTGAGTTGCATTGATAACTTATCAATGGAGCTTTTGAATACTTTTAATAAATATATTCCAAGGCATAAATTAATTCCCCAGGTTGGCTTCGACTTTTTTCTAAATGGCTCCACCGAAATTGAACTTTATTTAGAGATCACGGAGGAATATTTCAACAATCCCCAGGTTTGGGAAGCACTGCAATATCGATTTTCAGAAAAAATTCTATCTCCTTTAGAAAGGAGTAGCATTTTCGGCATTGGATTGTCTAAGGCAAATAGCAACCCGGTTCTTTACTACCGGCTTAAAAATAAGCGTGATCTGCCAAGGTATTTCTCCACTAATGTTACGGCGGAACGCGTGGTTAGCTTTTATCAGCAACAGACCACCCAGCCTCACATGTGGATTGCAGCTAGTGAGGAAGACTTGAATAAGCAAAAGCTAGATAGTGTAAGGCTCTATTACTACTACTACTCTAATTGGGGTTTTTGATGTAATCACTGAAAGTCGCGAATTTTAGCTTTTAATTAGCTTTCTTTCTTGAAAGTTTCTCTCAGTTCTTGTCGAATAGGAAGAAATCAAGATTTCCGCGGCCCACCCCTACACCGGGCCGCACCACAGGCTTCTTAACCAAAGAAGGGACTGACCACCCTAAGCGGTCAACGTAAACCTAATGAGGTAACTCAAATGAATAACAAGTCCATTACCCCCAACCCCCAGCAACCCGTCGATCGGGTACCCACCGGCCAACTGCCCAGCGCCCTCGCTGAACTAAGCGAAGCAGAGCTCAGTGCAAGGGTGCTACCGAGCGAATTGGAAAGTTACTCGAAGCCAGTAGTATGTTCTTATGATGGGGACGACGAGTAGTCTTGCTCATCATAACACGGGTGCTTTTCGACCCTCAAAGGGGCGACGGCGTCTGCAAGGGGGCCTGGTTGGCCTCGATAAATTGACGGGCAACTGTTGATACCTCGGGGCTTTCTGTTACCTGGCACCTTGGTGAAGCTGGAAGGCATGGTGAAGATTTGATCGTTTCATTCCTTCCTATGTCTTTCCAGTTTCCTTTCTGCGAGCTAACTACTATCCCTGCCTATAATCGACTCCCCCAAGGACATTTTTTGGCAGGCTTGCTTTTAGGTTGATAGCGGCTGCAAAACCCTCGATATTTTTGAGCGCAGTCTTCCAAGGTGGTTCCTAACCGCAAAAAGGCTAGATGCCACTGGGTCAAGCCATCATCGGTGAGTTTTTCATAACTGCCATAGTTGCTCAACTCATAGAAAAATGACCTTCCAAATCAAACCCCACTACCACATTGAAATCATTGAACCCAAACAGGTCTATCTGCTGGGTGAGCAAGAAAACCACGCCCTCACTGGCCAGCTTTACTGCCAAATTCTGCCCTTTCTCGATGGCCACCACAGCCGGGAGCAAATTGCCGAGAAGCTCAACGGTGAAGTGCCCCTGGATTACATCGACTTTGTGCTTAATCGCCTAGAGGAAAAGGGCTACCTGATCGAAGCAGCCCCAGAACTGGCCCCGGAGGTGGCGGCCTTCTGGAGTGAATTGGGCATTGCCCCAGCCCAGGCAGCCCAGGCGCTGCAACAGCCCGTGGCCTTAAAAACCGCTGGCAATCGTATCAGTGCCGAGATGGTAGACATGCTCGCCACCGCCCTGCGCGACCTAGGGATCCCCGCGCAGAGTGCCCCCAACGCCGATACCACCCTCACCATCGTTCTCACCGACGACTACCTCCATCCTGATTTGGCCGCCCTCAACCAACACCAGATCGACATCCAGCAACCCTGGCTCTTGGTCAAACCCCTGGGTAGTGTCCTCTGGCTGGGGCCTGTGTTTAAGCCGGAAAAAACCGGATGCTGGCACTGCCTAGCCCAGCGCCTAGAGGGCAACCGGGAAGTGGAAACCTCTGTGCAGCGCCAAAAACAGGCCGCTACCCAGCCAAACGGCAAAACGCCCCCTGTCATCAGCCCCTATCTGCCCACCGCCCGCGCCGCCCTGCCGTCTACCGTGCAAACCGGGCTTCAGTTCGCCGCCACTGAAATCGCCAAATACTTGGTGATTAATTCTTCCTCTAACTCCGTTTCCCTATCCTCCCTACTTACCTTCAATCACCGCAACCTCGCCCTCCAATCTCACGCCCTGCCGCGTCGCCCCCAATGCTCGATCTGTGGCGACCCAACCCTCCTTCAGCAGCGAGGCTTGGCCCCCGTCGTCCTGGAACCGCGTCAGAAACACTTCACCCGCGATGGTGGACACCGCGCCCTCACCCCCCAGCAGACAGTTCAGCAGCACGAGCACCTGATCAGCCCAATCACCGGGGTCGTCACGGAATTGGTGCGGGTAACAGATCCGGCAAACCCCTTGGTTCATACCTACCGAGCGGGCCATGCCTTTGGTAGTGCCATGTCTCTGCGGGGGTTGCGTAGTACCCTAAAACACAAAAGCTCTGGCAAAGGAAAAACCGACGCCCAATCTCGGGCCAGTGGATTTTGTGAAGCGGTGGAGCGCTACTCCGGCATTTACCAGGGCGATGAACCCCGCCAGCGGGCAACGTTCGCAGAGCTAGGCGAGTTGGCGATCAACCCCGACGAGTGTCTCTGCATCAGCGATAGCCAATATGCCGAGCGCGACACAATTAATGAAAATCGTCAAGCGGCCCATGATTGGATTCCCCAACGGTTTGACCCTGAGCAGCCTATGGACTGGACGCCGATCTGGTCGCTCACGGAACAGCGTCATAAGTATTTGCCCACGGCGTTTTGCTACTACAACTATCCGCTTCCCAAGGATCAGGCTTTCTGCCGAGCCGACTCCAACGGCAACGCGGCTGGCAACACCCTAGAGGAAGCGATTTTACAGGGCTTTTTTGAACTGGTGGAGCGCGATAGCGTCGCCCTGTGGTGGTACAACCGCCTGCGCCGCCCCGCCGTTGATCTGACCAGTTTCGACGAGCCCTACTTTACGGAGTTGCAACAGTATTACACCGACAACGACCGAGAATTATGGGTGCTCGATCTTACCGCCGACCTTGGGATTCCGGCCTTTGCCGGGGTATCTCGCCGCTTGATGGGCAATTCGGAACGGCTCATTCTCGGCTTTGGTGCCCACCTCGACCCTACTATCGCCATTCTTCGCGCCCTGACGGAGGTGAACCAACTGGGGCTAGAACTGGATAGGGTAGCGGATGACCAACTGGATGGGGATGCCAAGCGGTGGCTGCTAGAAGCGACCTTAGAAAATCAGCCCTACCTGGCCCCCGATTTGGCCCAACCCCTCAAAACCCGACAGGACTACCCCAAACGCTGGGGCGATGACATCCGCGACGACGTGCTCACCTGCGTGGACATTGTCAAACAAGCGGGACTAGAAACCCTGGTGCTGGATCAAACCCGCCCCGACATTGGCCTCAACGTGGTGAAAGTAATCGTACCGGGGATGCGCCATTTCTGGTCGCGCTTTGGCCCAGGTCGTCTCTATGACGTGCCAGTGACGCTGGGCTGGCGGGAAACGCCTACACCCGAAACAGATATGAACCCGATGGCGATGCCGTTTTAGGGGCATTGCCCTGAAGGGTAGACCAGATACGCCACTCCTGATGTCTGGTTGCTCTTTGATAACCTCCATGACTGACCAATTGTTTTCGTTCCCCCGCGAATTCCTATGTCGACCTACCCCTTTGCGATTTCTCTCCGTTCCGCTATTCAGGTCAGCACCACGGCTGAAGGCTTTGCGCTCACTCCATCGGAGACTACAGACCAGTTAGCCATCGCTCCCTCTCACCTCGTTCTACCAGCCATCGCTGGCATAGGCGATGCCCTGGCTCACCTACAGGAAGGGGGAGCAACAGTGGAGACCCTAGTGCAAAGCCTAGCGAAACGAGCGGGGCCAGAGGCAGGGGAGCAATTGGCCATCACCTTGCAACAGATCAACGAGCGGGGGTGGTTAAACTACGCTGTTCTCCCCATGGCCGTGGCCAGCCCCATGGTGGAGTCAGCTACCCTCAACCTAGATACCCCTCACTGGAACCAGACTGAGGTAAGTCTGTCCCGCTTTGCCTACCAGCGTAGCCATGAGGGCGGCATGGTACTTGAATCGCCTTTGTCTAAATTTCGTGTCAAATTACTCGACTGGCGAGCCAGTGCCCTGTTGGCTCAACTAGCCCAGCCCCAGCCCCTGAGACGGTTGACACCGCCGCCCCAGATTGGCCCCGAAACCGCCTATCAGTTCCTCAATTTGTTGTGGGCCACAGGGTTTCTCACCATCGAGGCAGAAGCACCAACCTTAAAGCTGTGGGAGTTCCATAACCTCCTGTTCCATAGCCGCTGCCGCCAGGGTCGCCACGACTATCCCACCGGCGATATTGCCGCCAGCTTAGAAATATGGGACGAGTTTCCAGTGGTCAAGCCCCCCATGGTCGGCCCCACTGTACCCCTACCCCAATTGAGTATTGAGGCAATTCGCCAGCGGGATAAAACCCTCACCACGGCCCTAGAAAAGCGCCAGTCCATTCGGGAATACGACGACGACCACCCGATCACTATCGAGCAACTGGGGGAATTTCTCTACCGCACCGCCCGCGTGAAGGAAATCTACACCTTCGATGCCGAGCAGCAGTCCCTGATGAAGGCCCAATTTGGCGAGACGTTTGACTGGGGTGAACTCAGCCGTCGTCCCTACCCCTGCGGCGGAGCGATGTACGAACTGGAAATTTACCCGGTGGTACGCCACTGCGCCGGGGTGAATCCGGGGCTTTACCACTATGACCCCCTGAACCACCACCTCGCCCAACTAGACGCTGCCGACGCTGATATCCAGGCGCTGCTCCACGATGCCCACCAATCCAGCGGTGCCCAGGGGGTGCCCCAGGTGCTGCTAATCATCACCGCCCGTTTTGGCCGCCTGTTCCGCAAGTACCGCTCCCTCGCCTATGCCCTGGTGCTCAAGCATGTTGGTGTGCTCTATGAGAACTTCTACTTGGTAGCCACCAATATGAATCTTGCCCCTTGTGCCCTGGGGGCCGGGGATAGTGATCACTTTGCCCAAGCCACTGGCCTGGATTATGTGGTGGAATCCTCCGTCGGGGAATTTATGCTGGGGTCGTTGCCCAATCGAGACGTTGAAGCGAGTGCGGTCGAGCATCCACCCATGGATCAGGCTGCTGCGCCAGAAGCAACGGATGACCCAATGGAAAACAGTCACATTGCCTTGAGTGCTGACCATGTGAGCCAAGCGGCATCAACCGTGGTAGCAACCGTTGAACCGTCAAAGCTAAACCCAAGCAGTGAAGCCACCCCCCCGGAATCTGATTCTATTAACCTGGATTCTAACCTGGCCCCTGATCCTCTCCCTCTGCACCCTCACGATCTCGATGATCGCATCCCCGGCCTCATCGACCTCCGTAACCAAACCTTGGGCGATTCCCGTATCACCATCGTCATTTTGGATGGCGACCCCGACCACAGCCTTTCCTGCTTCGCCGGGGCAGACATCTCCAAGGTCTTCCCCTACTGGCACCCCGCCGCCGAGCCCGTGCCCCAGGCGGCCTACCTGCAATACCAGGCGATCGACACCGACGACAGCCTGGACAAGGAGCAAAAGGCCGAAGCCATGAAGGCCGCTTTCCCCGATGCTCTCCTGCGGCGCATCCACGGCGACAACCACGCCTGCCACATCACCAGCACCATCGTCGGCCAGGAGCACACCCCCGCCCCTGGCTTGGCCCCCCACTGCCAAGTGATTAACCTTCCCCTCAATACTACGGGCGACGACGACGAGTTTATCTCCCCCCTGAATCTGGCCCGGGCCTTTGAACTGGCCCTAGATTTAGGGGCCAACATCATCCACTGCGCCGCCTGCCGCCCCACCCAAACTGGCGAGGGGGAAGAGCTGTTGCTCCAAGCCCTGAACAAATGTCTAGATCAAAATATCCTGATTGTCGCCCCCGCTGGAAACAACAAAGGGGAATGCTGGTGTATGCCGGCTACCCTGCCAGGGGTGTTGTCGGTCGGGGCCCTCAAACCCGACGGGACGCCCTACAAGTTCAGCAACTGGGGCGGCAACAATGCCCTAGAAGGGATCATGGCTCCTGGTGGCGAAATCCTTGGGGCGCAACCCGCCAACGAAGCACCCGTGCGGCTTAAGGGCACCAGCATGGCCGCCCCCGTAATGACGGGACTCTGTGGTTTGCTGATGAGCTTGCAACTGCAACAGGGTAAACCCATCGATGCCGAAGCCATTCGCGCCGCCCTGCTCAATACGGCAATCTCCTGTACTCCTGAGGACACTGATGAGCCAGAACGCTGCCTCCGGGGCAAGGTTAACCTCCCTGGAGCCATGGCCCTGTTATTTGGATCGGCCATGACGATTTCCTTCACAGGCGATCACGTCACCCGGACGAATCATACCGCCATCGCCCCCCTATCCACGGCAGAGCCTAGCGGTCAGGCATTCGCGATCCACGCCCAGGCGGCAGAACCCCTCACGTTCTCAACACCTTCAACCGCCCACCCCTCGGCAGCAGTCACACCCTCAACGGCTCACTCAGGCCATGTCTATGCCCTAGGCACTCTCAGCTATGACTTTGGAGATGCAACCCGACGCGACACCTTTATCCAAACCATGGCTCCGGTCGTTAATCATGGAGGGATGGTGCCACCCGATCCCTACGATGCTCGCCAAATGGTCGAGCATCTGGATCGTCAACCAGATGCCGCACAATCTCTTATCTGGACTCTCAACCTCGACCAAAACACCCTCTATGCCCTCGATCCAAAAGGGCCCTTTGCCGATGACATCTATGAGATGTTTCTCTTGATGCTCAATGGCCAACTCGCACCGAAAACCAGTTCTGAATGGATTGAGCGAATTAGTATTCCAGGGCGACAAACCAACCGCACAGTCACACTCTTCTCGGGAGAAGTTGTACCAGTCTTGAATGTGCATAACCCTCGGGGGATGTATGGTTGGAATGTGAATACCCTCGTGCATGCTGCCCTCAACACTCTACCCACTGTAGAAGATACTTCCATGGGAGACATTCGCCTCGGTCTTACCGCTTTTCTCAATCGAGTCTATTACGATCTCCATAATTTCGGACAAACGTCACGGGAGCGCGCCCTCAACTTCGCTGTCACCAATACCTTCCAATCTGCTGCAACCTTTGCCGAAGCCATTGCATCGGGCCGACAACTCGACACTATCGACGTGGAGAAAAGCCCCTACTGTCGGCTCAATAGCGATTGTTGGGATGTGTTACTCACCTTCTTTGACCCTGACAATGGCCGACGCTCTCGCCAAGTCTTTCGATTTACCCTCGATGTGGCGGATGCGATGCCCGTTACCGTAGGACGCATTAGACACTGGGCTAAACCTGGAAAAGGCTCCACAGCAGGCTAAATCAGTCCATGTCTGTTGGGTGCGGTCAAGTGTTTGTCTTATAACGAATCCAGTTTCCCATCGTCTGTATCCCCAGCCTGGGCTTCATGCCCAACCGCCATAGTGAACCCAGCGATGAAGCCCGGTTGCTCTATGTCGCCAAGCCCCAGTGGGTGTTGCCCTGTGATTGGCCATCTGGGTGTATGGCGTGGTTGCTGGGGGAATAGCCACAAAAAGCCCGCCAGGGGAACTAGCGGGCGCAATGTGGAGTGATTGGAAAAGGAACGTTGAGGGAACTCTCCCCGTTGGATGCCCCTACCGACAGGGGGTGATTTCTCTCGTTTTCCCTTTCTCGCTGCCCATTCTATAAGAAGATGGCTGGAAAGTATCAATTAGCACAGGGAAATCTGGAACTCAGACAAGGATTCCTCAGTAGTAGTCTCAGAATAGCAACCGGCACGGTAGCCCCTCGGAAGCGATGACTTCAGCCTATTTCAGCGCCGTGACCCATATGCGATGGTGAACGCCCTTCTGTATGTCCCCACGACGGGCCTGCGCTGGGTCGCTCTTATCCAAGGCGTTTCCCCCTGGTCGATACGATGGGGCGCTTGATGGCAGTGAAGGGGGCCGCCGTCAGTGTCCCAGAACGGGAAGTAGTCAAACAACGGCTTCTGTATGCCCAAGCGGAGTGGGAGCGCCTACCTCGCCTGGGCCTGATTGGGTTGGGAGGGGGCTGTTCGGACAAAAACGTCTTCAACCGTGATTGACTGGTTGGGCATCGTGTTGGCCGTGGTGCGGCGTCCTGAAACGGCCAAAGGCTTTGTCCTGTTACCCAGATGATGGGAGGTGGAGCATCCCTAGGCTGGTTGTATGGGTGTCGTTGATTGAATGTGGACGACGAACGCCTGCTCAAATCCTGCGAGGCGCTCATTCACGCCGCTATAATTTGCATGATAATACGTAGATTTGTGTGATTTATTTTTCGCCTGATCTCCGTATTTTCATTTTTTTAAATATCCTCTAATCTTCCCTGCAAGGCCCTAAAGTAGCGAAGCTGCGATTTGGGGCAATATAGTTCTCATGAACTATATCCGCCTTTCTAGATCTGAATGGCTATTTCATAGTCTTGAGTTGAGTCTCAGGGTCAGACAAGTGGTTGGCCTAAATTCGGCCTGAATTGAGATGTTGTAGTACGCCTGAACACCCTGCCTTGGTGAGACTCATCCGCTTAGTCCCGACTAGGATAGCGTGGTCGTATTCAGCCTGGGGCAAAGCCTTCCAGCGTTACTCCAGCATCGGGATAGTTGCTGTCCCGGGCAGCTATTCTCGTTAACGGCTTGTACCAACTCAGAGCCCTTGGCCTGCCCCCCAAGCATATCCGAGGGCTCCCACGACCGGTTTCACGCATCAGGTGATCGCCACAGCTCCCCATCAGGATATCCACCTCGCTTTGATGAATATCATTCCTGATATCTCCCCAGAGTAAGACGACAGGGCATTGCGTCTTGTGTTCTGCTGGGGAAATATTTTGTAGTTTTGAGATCTTTCTAATTAAGAAGGAAGTGGGCGGTGCGGGGATTTTGGATTGTGCTGGTGGGGTCGCTGGGGCTGGCGATGCAAAATGTGCTCTTGCGGGTGGTTTTTTCAGAAAGTTCTATCCTGGGCTGGTTTGATTGGGGTGGCTTTTTGCCGCCCAGTTTGTCCAATTCCCTGCTGATGTTGCACCTGCGGTCGATTCTAATTCTGCCAGCGGTGATCGTCCTCTCCTATCAGCTCTATCCCGCGACAACCCAAGCCCTTAAGCAACTGCTTCAGCCAGAACTACGCCCAACGCTGCGGCTATCGCTCATCAGCAGTAGTTTTCTGTACTTGGCCATGGCGCTGCTGTTTGTGGCCATTGCCAGCATTCCTGCCGGGGTAGCCACGGTGTTATTTTTCATGCATCCGGTGATTACGGGCCTGCTGACCTGGGTGGTATTGGGCAGTCGGCCCAGTCGGCTGCGGCTGGCGGTGACGGTGGGGGTGATGTTGGGTAGTTTGCTGGTGGTGCCCAGTTTTGCCGGGGGTGCCGCCGGATCCATGTGGCTGGGGGTAGGGGCCGCGTTGGGTGCCAGTGTGGCCTATTCGTTGCAAGGAGTACAAGCGCAGATTTGTTTTCGGCACATTAACCCTATTCCCTTCACCCTGATTAACTTTGCGGTGATGGCGCTCTGGTCTACCCTCAGCCTGTTTTTCATCCAAATCGATGTGCCTCCAGAACGCTGGGCGGTGCTGTGGGGAATAGGAGCCGTGGCAGCGGGGCTAACCCTGCTAGGGCAGCTTTGCTACAACATCGGTATTCACCTGGTGCGGGCGGCGTCGATGTCCATTGTGGCCGTCAGTAACCCCGTTTTGACCGTGGCCCTAGCTTGGCTCCTGCTGCAAGAAAGCCTCCAGGGGCGTCAGATCCTCGGCATGGTGCTGGTGGTGGTCTGTATTGTCGCCCTCAGTCGGGAGTAGGCTCGCCAGCCCCATGCCTCTGCGGCCTAGGGTGGGGGTCGTTGACTTTTGGTGAAATAAACTATAATAGGAGGCAACCTATCCTGTCGTTCTAGCTAAAAGTTGGCCCCTGTGTTTACTACCCTTTCTCCCTCAACCACTGGTTTGCCTGGGCGCTTAGACCTATTTGAGGCCATTGAAGACCTTAAAAAAGAGCTAAATGCCGTTATCCTGGCCCATTACTACCAAGATCCTGATATTCAGGATGTGGCGGACTATATTGGCGATTCTCTGGGGTTATCTCGACAAGCCGCCGAGACCAATGCCGATGTAATCGTGTTTGCCGGGGTTCACTTTATGGCAGAAACCGCCAAAATTCTGAACCCCACCAAGCAAGTGCTGCTGCCAGATCTCGATGCGGGCTGTTCCTTGGCAGATAGTTGCCCCCCAGAGGCCTTCGCGGCTTTCAAGGCTCAGTATCCGGGGCATTTGGTCATTTCTTATATCAACTGTACGGCCCAGATCAAGGCCATGAGCGACATTATTTGCACCAGTTCCAATGCGGTGAAGATTGTCCAGCACATTCCTGCCGACCAGCCGATTATCTTTGCTCCCGACCAAAACCTAGGCCGCTATGTGATGGAACAGACCGGGCGCGACCTGGTGCTGTGGCCGGGAAGCTGCATGGTGCACGAAACGTTTTCTGAGAAAAAACTGGTGCAGTTGCAGATGGAGTATCCTGACGCCGAAATCATCGCCCACCCCGAATGCGAATCGGCGGTGTTGCGCCATGCCCACTACATCGGCTCCACCACCGCCCTGCTGAAATACGCCCAGGCCAGCCCCAAGCAGCGGTTCATTGTGGTGACGGAACCGGGCATCATTCACCAAATGGAGAAGGAAGCCCCCGGCAAGCAGTTCATCCCCGCTCCGCCGATGGCCTCCTGTGCCTGTAATGAGTGCCCCCACATGCGGCTGAACACCCTCGAAAAGCTCTACCTGGCCATGAAAAACCGCCAGCCCGAAATCACCCTGCCGGAGGATTTGCGCCAAGCGGCCCTCGCCCCCATGCAGCGCATGTTGGCAATGAGTGTGTAGGCTAGACGGTTCAAGGTGTTGGATGCAGGGACTCACCTAGGGATACCCTAGCGGCAGGTGCCCCGACCCCATTGGCCGTCATAGCCGACGGAAACCTGATCGCCAATTTGGGCGGGGTTGGGGGAAAGGTGGACTAGGGTTACGCTCGCCATCTCCTGGACGGAACCGCGCCAGATTGATTGCCCCTGGGCATTTTTGCCGTCATAGCTGAGGAAGGATTCGGCAAACACCTCCCCTGTGGCAGGGCGCTTCAGCTCAATGCGCGAAAATCCGGCCTCACGGGTGAAGTAAACCGTAAAATCAATATCGTTTACGGTGATCGACCCGGTACAGGTCATTTCTAGGTTGTCCTGGTTAGGTTCCTCCGGTGGAACAGAAGCGGAACCGGGCACGGGGGTGGCATCGGGGGCGGTCGCCGCGTCTGGAGACGTAGTGGGCTCTGGGGTGGCAATGGCCTCTGGGCTGGGCTCTGGGCTGGGCTCCGTTGTGCCTTGGGGCTGAGAGCCGCCATTGCAGGCCGCCATCCCCATTCCTAACAGGAGTAACGTTCCCATCAAAACAATCCGTGACTTGATCACTCGGCTCAGTCTCCTTGGTATTGCGCGAGGCCGAATCAACTTATAGCGTGCAATCCTACAAATCCCATAGGACGGCCCGGATGAGTTCTCTTGTGCTCCTATTCGCTCCAAAAGTCCTGCAAGGTGTTCGTCAACTGATCAACGAGGTTTTCGGACTCGGAAACGGCATTGTCTTGCTCAATGCGCTGCACCGTTTCGGCGGACAACCCTAGGAGTGCGACCAACTTCTGGTAGGCGTTGGCTTCCTCTGAGTTTACCCGTGCTTCGTCGGGGGTGCGGGCGCTGGCATTAATCACCTGGTAACCCAGGGTCAACACAAGTTCCTTTTCGGCGGGATTGGTGAGCCGGGGCACCAATTCGTTGAGGGGAATATTTTGCATCAGGTAGTCCCGCAGTTCGCCGCGTAGGACATCTTGGTGAGTGTTGTTTTGGGCAAAGAGGCGGCTGAACTGATCTAGCATCACCTCCACCTCTTCATCGGCCAGGTGACCATCGCTCCAGGCCATGGTGGCGGCAATACGCAGCAACGTCATTTGGGCGGGGCTAATGGAGGGCGGCGGTGGGGGTTGTACCGACATAGGAATCTCCAAAAGAGCTACAGGATACTCGGAACTTGTGATGAAATGTATTAAAAGTGACCTTACCATGCCCATTTTCGTGGCATTGGCAATGTCATCAATCTCCATAAATCCACGGAAAACGCAACGGTTTGGGCGTTCCCAATCGGAGTCTGGGAACGAGGGGATGACACCCCGACTCCCGACTCACCCGTGACAGCCCTTATACCGCTTGCCGCTGCCACACCAGCAGGGGTCGTTGCGGCGAGGAAGGATCGGCGGCAATTGATCCCCATCTAGATAAAACCAGCGATCCCGTTGCTTGACGAAGCGAGATCGTTCGTGAATTTGGCCCGGTTTGGGGTCTTGGTAGTAGGCGATAAACTCCACCTGTCCCTGGCGATCTTCGGGTTGGCCCTGTTGGGCTTTCAGCACACGCAAGCCCAGCCAAGTGGTGCTGGCGATGCTTTTGAGAACCTGCTCCCGTTCGTTGGGATGCCGCTGTGTGGGGTGATGGGTAGCGATGAGATAATCCACCTCGCCGAGGGTAAAGGCGGTGTAGCGAGATCGCATCAGCGCTTCGGCAGTAGGCGCATGGGCCTGTTCTAGCACATAGGGGCCACAACAGTCCTGCAAGATTACCCCCGATCCACAGGGACAGGGCGAGGCTAAATCCATCCCCTAACTCCGCTGGCTGGCTGGCAAAATAAGGGCATCGGTGAGGGGGGCGACCCGTTGGCGAGGCATGGCGTGGTAGCCGTTGGCATCGAGCTGTTTGATGCGCTCGAAAAATGCCTCATAGAAGCGCTCTAGGCCGTCGCAGAACCAGGCTTGGTAGTGGGGCCAATGGTCGCGATTGTCAAAATCTACATTTTCGAGTACGCAGGCCACCACGCAGGTCTGTTCGCCGCTGTCGTCCCAAATCAGGGGTAGGCCAATGTCGTCGGCGATGAGTTCTCGCTCGTGGGCCAGCAGATAAAAGTGGGCGTGGGCGTCAAGGCCGGAGAGCAGCAGTTCGGTGTAAAGGCTGCGATGGTCAAGATCCAAAATGGCGTTGAGCCGAAAGCCTGCCCTAGCAATGGCAAAACCCATCGTCGTCTCTGGGGTAGGGTTCCCTGGCTTTACCAAGCTGCCCAGGCGATCCATCTGCTCACACAGGCCCGTCCAAAAGTCTAAATTGGCTTGCTGGGCCTCGGTCAAGGGTTCCGGCTCTGGCTCTGCCGCAACGGTCGTCTGGTTGTCGGACTCCCGATCAGCGGCCCCCGCTTCAGACTCCCCCAGGTCGTCCTGAAGCGGGGTAAAGTTGACGGCCATGGCGTTTTTGCCAATGCACCATAGCTCCACCTCTACGCCCCAAAATTTGACCTGGTCTTGGCCCACCTGATTCAACCAGTCGAGGGTTTGCTGGTGTTCGGGGGTAATTTCAGCAGCCACCCACACCACGATATCCGCCTCTGCCATAGCCGCCCCTGTGATCCAGTCGCCTAGGTGGTCGGTTTCGCTAATGCCGGGATGGGCCGCAACCAGAACTATCTGATCGGTCTCGGTAGCCTGAAACAGGCCATAGTTTGGGCTGGGCTCAGCCTCGCCGCTAGATCCCGAGTCCTTCGACCAGGGCATGAGCGCTAAACCGAGGGCATCACTGAGTAATTCCAGGTTTTCGGCCTCGGCCAGCCAGTGCTGAAAATCGGCGGCGTTCTGCCAATAGTCGGCGGGGTTGATTTTTTCGAGTCGTCCCAGCTTGGGTTTGGCAGATTGCTTTGGCCGCATGGATAAAGTCGCTCAGCAGGTCGGTTTGTGATCCTACTCTCTATTATGGCCTAGGGCGTCTTCATCTCACCCGACGTGGATTTCAGGGGTTAGTAAATCTCTGGTTCGGCCTGGGGCACGGCAAAGTTAGAGGGGTCGTTGAGATAGCGAAGGGTGTCTTCCTCTAGGCGGTGAATCAGGTAGGGGTCTAGGGCGTCGGCATGGCGCAGGGCGGCTAGGTAGCCTTCTAAAAAGAGGCGGAGGTCGCTGGTGCGATAGCCTCGGTGCCAATGGTCTACAAAGGCATCGGTTATCCGCTGATAGTAACGAACCGCTTTGGCATCCTGAAGCATAGGTCTTTTGGTGATGGCTCCAATACGACTGGGAGAGCAAGGCGTTCCCCCTGATATAAAAGTTCCCGTTTTTGAGGGAACTACACCCTGCTCCTTAATGTAGCTTCATAATTAGCCCAGAACCGATAGCGTTAACAACTTATAACCTTTGGCGATTCTTGGGCCGATTGTTCCTGGGGGGGAATCTCGACGGTGAAGATGCTGCCCCTGGGCTGGTTGTCGGTGACGGAGATGGTGCCGCTGTGGGCTTCTACGGCAATTTTGCAGAAGGCTAGGCCCAGGCCGATTTGGTTGATCCCGGTGATTAAGGATCCGATCTCGTACTTTTCAAAGATTTTTTGGCGTAGATCCAGGGCAATGCCGGGGCCAAGGTCGGCAATGGAAACTTTAAGTCCGCCGCCCTCTAGGTAGATGGCAGAGATGGTGATTTGGGAGCCCTCCGGGGAAAACTTGATGGCATTGGAGAGCAAGTTATCCAGCACTCGCCGAAAGAGGGTGGGATCCACCTGGATGGGGTGTCGTCCTGGGGGCGGAAATTGGGATAGCAGGCTCAAGCGTTTCTGGGCGGCGACATCGTTCATCCCGACTAGGGCGGCTTGGCAAAATTCCACCAGATCCACGGATTGCCTCTGAAGGGTAAGCTTGCCCAGTTCTAGCTTCGACATCAGCAGCAGGTCGTCGATTAGGGCCTTCAGTTCGTAGCTACAGGCCAAAATTTGCTCCAGTTTGCGCTCCTGCTTTTCCGGCGGCAGGTTGGGGTAACGCATAATTTCCGCCGCTAGGATCACGCTAGAGAGGGGGTTGCGCAGGTCATGGATGATCATTTTCACCATGTCTTCCCGCAGTTGCAGGAGTGCCTGGAGGTTGTCGTACTGCTGTTTAATCCGCAACATGGACTTGAGTCTGGCCCGCAGTTCGGCACTGTTGACGGGCTTGGCAATAAAGTCATCGGCCCCGGCATCAAGGCAGCGGGCCAAGTCCTGCTTGGAACTGAGGGAAGTGACCATGATGATGGGCAGATGTTGCCATTGGCTGTCCTGCTTAAGGATGCGGCAAAGTTCTAGCCCGCTCATGTTGGGCATCATCACGTCCAACAGAATCACGTCGGGCTGGAAGGTGCCCATCAAGTCCAGCGCCTCCTGGCCTCCAGAGGCATAGTGCAACTGGTAGTTTTCTTGGCACAGCAGGGTATCAATGACATCAAAGTTATCGATTTCGTCATCGATCACCAAAATGGACGGCAGGGTTTCTTCCCAAAGGGTGGATGGGGATTGATCAAGCATGGGAAACCTCCGCTAAAAGCCGTTGCATTGCCTCCACCAAGGACTTCAGCCTAACAGGCTTGGTGAGGTAGTCGTTTGCCCCTGCGGCAAGACAGTGTTCCCGATCCTGGGTCATGGCTAACGCTGTGAGGGCAATGATGGGCACCGTGGCGGTGGCAGGGATGGCCCGCAGTTGGCGAATGGCGCTGAGGCCATCCAAAATCGGCATCTGCACATCCATCAAAATCAGGTCAAAGGTTTGATGGGCACAGAGGTCGAGGGCTTCTTGGCCGTTGCTGGCCACCACCAATTGAAAGCCCCGATGCCCCAGGTAGCCGGACAGGGTTGCCACGTTGGCCGGGTTGTCTTCGGCCAGGAGAATGCGGGGGCTGGAGAGGGGCGGGGCGGCGACGGGGGGTAACAAAGGGGCGTCCTTAGGGGCGGGAAAGGTTCCTAACCGAACGAGGGACTGGTGCAGGGTGGAACGACTGACGGGCTTCACCAGGTAGTCAAAGGCTCCTAGGGCCAAACTTTGGGAGCGTTCGTCTAGCACCGAGGTAATCAGCACCGGAATAGCCTGGGTGAGGGGATTGGCCTTAAGCTGGCTCAACACCTCGGTGCCGGGGATATCGGGCAGCATCAAGTCCAAAATAATCAGGGCGGGCGGTTGGGCCTGGGCCAGGGTGAGGGCTTCTGCCCCTAGGGCGCAGGTGTTGGGCCGCAGGCCAAACTCCTCCAGGTAACGGCTGATCTGGGCCGCTGCCGTGGGACGGTCTTCCACCACTAGCACCGTGGCCCCAGGGGGGATCGTGGGCATTACCGGTTCTGGGGGATCCTCGGTGTGGGGTATGGCGGCATAGGGGAGATGCACCGTGAAGCAACTGCCCTGCCCTAGGGTGCTGGTGACGGAAACTTTGCCCTCGTGGAGATCCACCAGTTGTTTCACCAGGGCCAGCCCCAGCCCCGTACCTGTGTATTGGCGGTTGAGGGCGCTGTCAATTTGCATGAAGGGTTTGAACAGTTGGCCGATGGCATCGGGGGCCATGCCAATGCCGTTATCCTGAATGGCAAAGTGAACCCAAGGCTGGCCTTGATCGTAGTCGGTGGAAACCGTCAACGAAACCTGGCCCCCGTGGGGGGTAAATTTCACGGCGTTGTTCAGCAGATTGATCAACACCTGGCGAATTCGCAGTTCATCCACCACCAAATCCGACAGGTTGGGGGGAATGTGGGTGGAGAGGCGGATTTCCTTTTGGGTGGCCTGTTGACGCACAAAGGTAAGACTAGAGTCGCACAGGTAGGAGATGGACACCGCTGCCCGTTGTAGGGTGAGCTTGCCGGATTCGATCTTGGCCAGATCGAGAATGTCGTTAATTAGGGCCAACAGGTGTCGGCCACTGCGCTCGATGGTGGCGATGGATCGACTCTGTTCTGGGGTCATAGGGCCAAACACCTGCTCCTGGAACCCTTCGGTCATGCCCAGGATGGCGTTGAGGGGGGTGCGCAGTTCGTGGCTCATGTTGGCCAGAAATTCGTCCTTGAGGCGGGTGGCGCGGGCCAGTTCGGCATTAGATAGAATGAGCTGTTCGTTGGTGGCTTGCAGCTTTTGGGCGGCTTGCTTTTGTTCGGTTACGTCCTCGGCAATACCCGCTAAACGGTAGACCTTGCCCTCAGCATTACGAACCTCAAAGCCCCGGTCGTGGATCCAGCGCACACTGCCATCGGGCAGCGTTACCCGGTACTCCTCGTCAAAGGCTAAGTTCTCCCGCACGTTGCTCTGCATTCGGGCCAGATCTTCAGGGTCGATGGCCTCTAGCCAAGCCCTGGGGTTCTCCTTGAGGTGGTCTAGGGATTGCTTCCATAGGGTCTCGTAGGCGGGGCTGACGTAGAGCAAATTCCCGGCCAAATCTCGCATCCAAAACACTCCGGCAATGTTTTCGGCCAGTTGTCGGAATTTCTCCTCGCCTTCCTGGAGGGCCAGTTCCACCTGCTTGCGATCCCGCATATCGAAGGTGGTGGTGCGGCTGTAGAGGTACTTTCCTTGATCATCCCGCACGGCCATCGAACTGAGCAACACCGGAAACACCGTGCCATCCTTGGCCATTAATTCAAAATCGAGATCCTTTACCCAGCCCGTCTGCTGGAAGCGGCGATCGGCGTCGGCAAACAACTGCTGGGAGGCAGGGGCCAGGAAGTCTGTAATGGGCCGACCAATCACCTCGTGGCGGGCGTAGCCCAACCAGGCCAGTTCGGTGTCGTTAATCCGCAGAAACCGTCCCTGCTCATCGAGGGAATGGTAGCCGCAAGGGGCGTTGTTATAAAGGTCCTCTACCTCCTGGGCATAGCGGGTGAGTTCCGCCTCCGCCTGTTTGCGGCGGGTAATGTCTTCGACTAGATGAATCACCTCCGACGGGTGGCCAAAGGCATCCAAAATGAGGGCGCTGGTGAGGGTGGCCCAGACCCGCCGGGGCTTGTTGGATCGCAGGGTCACCTCCCGCGTGGTCACAGACAGGGTGGATTCCTGCAAGTCGTCGATCCAGGGGTCTTGGATTGGCTGTGGCCCCGCCTGCAAGTCGTAGATCGATTGCCCCAGAATGTCTGCCTCCTTGCAGCCCAGCATCGCCCTCAGGCTAGCATTCACCCGCGTCATCTGCCCCTGGAGGTTAGACACGGCAATGCCCACGGGGTTTTGGTCAAACAGGCGACGTAGGCGGGCCTCGCTGTTGCGCAGTTCGATGGTGGCCTGTTCAATGCAGGTTTCTAGGTCGTGGTTGAGGTCTTGCAGCGCCTCCATGGCAGACTGGGCCTGTCCATAGAGTTCTGCCTGCTGAATGGCCAGGGCAATCTGCACGGCAATATCGTCCAGCAGGTTCAGATCCGCCCGGTGCCAATGGCGGGGGCCGCTGCACTGGTGACTCACCAACAACCCCCACAAACAGCCCTGCACCAAAATAGGTACCACCAAATTGGCCCGCACATGGTACAGGGTGAGGGTGTTGATGTAGCAGTCGGGGTAGCCCGCATGGAAAATGTCGTCCACTGCCCGTTTTAAGCCCTGCTGATAGAGATCCACCGCTCGATTCTTAAAGCAAGGATCCTCCACGGTGCGCCCCTGAATGGCGGGCCAGGCTGGATCCACTGATTCGGCAATGACATCACCATCCCAGTCGTCGTCGAAGCGGTAAATCACCGTGCGGTCACAGGCTAAAAATTCCCGTACCTCCTGCACGATGGCCTCCAGGGTGGCCTCCAGTTCTAGGGAGGATCGAATTCGGGTCGCAATGTCTCGGACGAGGTGTTCACGACTGGCCTGGGCTTCTAGTTCCTGGGTGCGCTGCTGTACCTGCTGCCCTAGATCCTGGCTGCGGGCTTCCAGCAGGGCGATCTTTTCCGCCTCTAGGTGGCTCACCCGTGCCTCCAGGGTTTCCACCAGGCGATAGATTTCCATGGGGTTAAGGGTTTCCAGCAGCGTGGTTTGGGTGACAATGCCCACCGCCTGCCCCGTGGCATCCACCGCCACCACCCGACTCACCTGGTGCTGCTTCATGAGGGTGTTCACCGTCCAGAGGTTTTCCTCCGGGGACACCGTCACCGGGGTTTTGCCCATCACCGTCTGGGCCTGCACTTGGTCGAAGGCTAGCCCTAGGGCATAGATCTGCACCACGTCCCGCTCCGTCACCAGCCCCACCGGAACCGGAACCGGGCCATCCCCCACGATGATCACCGAACTAATGCGCTGGCGGGCCATGCATTCCGCGAGTTCCTGCACTGTGGCCTGGGCGGGGGCACACACCACCGGGCCAGGCATCACCTCCGCCACCAACCGCAGCCGCAGCAAATCCACAGGCCGCAACAACTGCTGAAGACCTTCGTGGGTAATCAACCCCGTCACCTTTCCGGCCTCGTCCACCAGGGGCAGGTGGCGAATATGGTATTGCCTCAGCAGGTTTGCCGCCACAAAGACATCAGTAAATTCGCGCTCTTCGAGGGTGATCACCGGAGCAATCATCACCTCCGCCACGGTTCTGCCCGCCAAGGCTGTCCCCGCCGCACTGAGACGCACCAAGTCACGCTCCGTGATAATGCCTACCAGACGATCCTCGGCCACCAGGAGAATACAACCCGTTTCTTGCTCCAGGGCCAAGGGGCTACCCTCCAACGCACAGGACTGACGCGCCTGGGTCATGGTGGTAATGGCCTCCACCAGAGGCATTTCGGGCGGCACCATCAACGGATTTCGGACAACCGCCAGTTCAAGATTCATCGGATCGGTAAAGAAGTTGGGGGCCATAGGACAAAAGGGCCAAAACCCGTGCCAGGGGTCTAATGATAGAGAACACGGCAAGCAGGCATAGAACAGACGATGCTGAATGGATCAAGGAAGCCTTGTCAGGATCCCTCGTGGGTCAGCAAGGGGGATTTTCTCTGGGTGCCCAAACCCATTTAGGCGGGATGGTGCACTAGGCGGGATGGTACACGGGTTTCCCTCCGGCCTAGCTTCAGGATGGGGCGAGGGCGGCAACCCTAGACAACCCCTACCCCCCTAACCGATCATAAGGCCTTCCCTGGGATGCCGTGATTTTTCTTGATTTACTATAAAGAGACGTAAGGTTCATGGTGACCGAAAAATTGCCCATCCTCCCAGTTACGGATTCCGCAAAGTCCACAGATGCCGTGGGCGATTCCCTCCGCAAAAAAATGTGACGCCCTCACCCAGCCCCCCATAAGATGGAGCCCGGTGAGGGCGTCATGCAGCCGGACGCAATCCCCGGTGGCGGCTGAATGGGACGTTTACTTCACAGGCACCAGTTCCACGTTGACTTCATTCACAGGGCGGCGGCGCAGTTCTACGGATTCGGTGCGAGGCAGCAGATCAAACACCTCACGCAGCACGTCGTCGATGGCTTCGTAGCTAACATTGCCGATTTCGTTGAAGCGGAGGTTGCCCTCGGCATCAAACACTAGGGTTTGGGGAACGGCGTCATGGAAGTAATACCCGGGCTCGTTAGGGCTGTATTCGGCCTTAACCGGGATAGCATCGGCCATGACGGGGATGAAGTTGGCCACCCGACCATAGGGCGCTTGCAGTTGGGAAATGGTGGAGGAGAACAACTTGCAGTCGCTGCTGTCGTCCACGTAGATCACGACAATGGCGGGCTTGTTGTATTTCAAGGACTGCTCTAGGGAGACCTTGGGCGGCACCAGAGACCCGTTGCCCGCGTAGAGGGCGAAGATGTTGCCATCATAGTTATCATCCATGAGGCCCGCCTGGGCGCTGGGTTGCCCGCCAAGACCCAGCCACAGCAGCGCCACGAGGCCCATCGCCACGATCCCACGCCAAAGCCTTGCTTTCCAAGGGCTGAATTCCGCCTCGAACCTTGGCCAAACCGCCGTCATTCCGCCTGTCTGTTGGCCACCGAGCCACTGCTTACTCACGCCCACGTTCTCCTTCTGTGCGTTTTGTCCCTTTCTATTAGGCCACAGATGGGCAACAGGTAGACCACGGAGAGCCACTAAGGGAACCCCAGACAATCATCAATAAGCGACGATGTGCGCCCCGATATGCGCCCCGATATGCGCCCCGATGTACACCTGAAAACAGCACAGCAGCGGGATCACCCGTGGGGGCATAGCTTCGGGTGATGCTCCCACGGGCCAACCTAGGCCACTGCCGCCGCTGGGGCAATCTCTTCGAGGAAGCCTTGCTTTTGGTCGTCGCTGAGGAAGGCGGCTTTGAAGGAATTTTGGGCCAGGGTCACCAGATCCTGGGAGGTCAGGGGCAGGGCATCGGTGATGGCCGTCATGTTTTCGGCCATGTAGCCCCCAAAGTAGGCGGGGTCGTCGGAGTTGACCGTCACACACAGGCCCAGATCGAGCAGGTGCTTGAGGTTGTGGTGGGCCATCTGATCAAACACACACAGCTTGACGTTGGACAGAGGGCAAACCGTGAGGGGAGTTTGGTGTTCAACCAAAAAGTCCACCAGAGCCGGGTCTTCCACACAGCGAACCCCATGGTCAATGCGGGAGACCTTCAGCAACCGCAGCGCCTCCCAAATGTATTCTGGTGGCCCTTCCTCCCCGGCATGGGCCACCGTCAGCAAGCCCTCGGCCCTAGCCCGGTCAAAGACCGCCTGAAACTTAGCAGGAGGATGCCCCATCTCCGAGGAATCTAGCCCCACCGCCAGAAAATGGTCGCCGTAGGGGAGGGCTTCCTCTAGGGTGGCCATGGCCGCTTCCGCACTGAGGTGGCGCAAAAAGCAAAGAATCAACCCCGATGACACCCCCAGCCGTGCTCGCCCATCCCGCAGCGCCTGGGTAATGCCATTGAGCACGACCGGAAAGGGAATGCCCCGGTCGGTGTGGGTTTGGGGATCGAAAAAGATCTCCGTGTGGCGCACCGACTGGGCGGCACATTTTTGCAGATAGGCCCAGGTCAGATCGTAGAAATCCTGCTCCGTTTGCAAGACCTGCGCCCCGGCATAGTATAAATCCAAAAAGGATTGCAGATTCTCAAACTGGTAGGCTGCCCGCACCGCCTCTACCGAATCGTAGGGCAACGACAGGCCATTGCGCTGGGCCAGGGCAAACATCATCTCCGGCTCCAGGGATCCTTCAATATGAATATGGAGTTCGGCCTTGGGCAGAGTCAGCAAAGAGGAGGACATAGCAGGTACCACGCAAGAATAAGGCAATGGCAACGTTCCCTGGGGGCGAATCAGCATCAGAATTGAGGGCTGCTGATAATCCTATGGTCTCCAAAATAATGCAGATTTTCCCCGTTTTCACAGAAATCTTAGCCTTCCAAGCCTATAGCGGGTTTCACTCGAATGAAGCACACCGCTAAGATCCCCCCAACCCCCCTTAATAAGCTACTGCTTATACATAATACCAAATCCGACTTGTTTGCCCCCGGTATCAGCGGGCGAGGAGACCGCGCCCCTACGGTTTGCTGGGCTGGGAATCGGGGTTATTCGATTAGGATATTGAGCCGAGGGTTGATCCCCCCGAGCCCCCTTTTTAAGGGGGGAACCGGATTCTTTGTATCATAAATCAATTGCGATCCTTAATCAGATTGGTGAGGGGTTTTTGTTGGATGGAGGCATCCAGGAGTTCGATGGGGTGGACGAGGGGGAGGGTGTGGCCTTGTTGGGCGAGGTGCTTTTGAATTTGTAGGGAGCAGCCCGGATTGGGGGAAGCAATCAGTTGGGCTCCGGTGTTGACGAGGTTGGTCACCTTCATCTGGCCCAGTTCTTCGGCTACTTCCGGTTGCAGCATGTTGTAGACCCCAGCACTGCCGCAGCAGAGGGCGGCATCCACGGGTTCGCGCAGGGTGACGCCGGGAATTTGGCGCAGCAGTTGACGGGGCTGGAGGCTAATTTTTTGGCCGTGGATCAGGTGGCAGGCATCCTGGAACACAATGGAGAGTTCGCCTTCGGTGAGGGGATGCAGGGGGGCGGTGAGGCCAATTTCTACCAGAAACTCGTTGATATCGCGCACCTGGGCCGAAAAGGCTTGGGCACGGTCGCGGTAGGCGGGGTCGTCTTGCAAAATGTGGCCGTATTCCTTCAGGGTGTGGCCACAGCCAGCGGCATTGATCACCACATAATCCACCTGGGCGGCCTCGAAAATATCGATCATCTGGCGGGCCAAGGTTTCGGCCTGGGCTGATTCCCCTTGGTGGGCGGGTAGGGCGGCACAACAGCCCTGATTGTGGGGCACCACCACCTCGCAACCGTTGGCGCTCAGCACCCGCGCCGTGGCGGCATTCACATCGGAGAAAAAGACCCGCTGCACGCAGCCCAGCAGCATTCCCACCCGATAGCGCTTTTCTCCCACCGCTGGGATCACCTCTGGCACGAGGTCGCGGAAACTGTCGGCGGTTACCGAGGGCAACAGAGACTCCATCGCCGCTAGGTTCGGAGAAATTTTGGGCAACAGGCCCGTTTGCTGCACCAGCTTCGACAAGCCCAGCCTTTGATACAGATACAGCGGCCCCGCCGTCAGCCGCAGCCGATTGGGATAGGGAAACAGGTTGAAAATGAGGGAACGCAGCAGCTTTTCGGGCAGGGTGCGGGGATGGTTTCGCTGCACCTGGGGACGCACGGCGGCGATCAGTTGGTCGTACTGCACACCGGAGGGACAGGCGGTGGTACAGGCCAAACAGCCCAGGCAAGAGTCAAAATGCTGCACTGAGGCCGGAGACAGGGGCGCTTCACCCTGGTTGATGGCGTCCATCAGGTAGATGCGGCCCCGTGGGGAATCCATCTCCTTGCCAATAACCCGATAGCTGGGGCAGGTAGTGAGGCAGAAGCCACAGTGAACACAGGCATTAATTAGGTTGGGGCTGGGGGGATGCAGGGCATCGAAGCCATCGGCACAGGGCGGCGACGCAGGGGCCAAAGAAGAGGGGGCAACCGAGGGCGAAGTCTCCGATGTTTGCATAGCCGAGGAGGTAACCAACGTTCCTAGCCTAACCTGTTGGCCGCTGGTTTTCCTCCCCACAGGGGCGGACGATCCCTAGAAAATTCAATCCTCAGAATAGGCTGCTCCCAGGCCGATTCCCCCATGGGTGGAGGAATTGAACCGAGCTAGGACGGAGAACTCGTGGATCGCGATAGTCTCCCTTGGCTGAGCCACCCGGTACCCCAGTGGAAGCCCACCCCGATCAAGAGTGATCCCGTGGCCAAGTAAAGGAGGGTAGTCAACAGACCGACCGCTAGGGGACGACCGAGGGACGACAGGGATAATGGCTCCGATGTCCAACGCCGCTGTCGCAGAGCATGGTAGGCCAACCACAGACCCAGGCTGATCATGGCCCACAGCCCCACCATCAGGGGTCTCACGCCCTCGCTGGGATGGGGCAAGAGCAGCACCCGAAACAGCAGTTCTTGCCAGAGCACGGGGCTAAACAGGGCCAGAATAGCCGCGAGGAAAGACGGCGGACGTTTGGGGATAGACAGATTGGTCAGGCGAAATTGTAGCAGCCCAAAGATCCCTAGCCCTAGGAGCGCGATCAGCACCTCCCCGATAGAGGGCATCGCCAGGGATTCGATCAGCCTGGAAAAGGCGACGGGAATGACGACGAAATCGCCAAACAGCGGTGTGGGGGCTAGGGGCAGAATGGTGGGATCTGCGCCGCCCACTTGGTAGGTGCCGAGGAACCAGAGATCCGCGCCCTGCTGAAGGAAAATTGCGGCCATGTTGTCGTAGGCCACGCGGGGGATCACGGTGCGCCAGCTCAGGAGATTGTTTAGCCAGGTGGTTTGGTTGGCAAAACGGCCTGCCGCCTCGGTGTCCACGGTCGCTGCCTCTTCAATACCCGTGAGGACGGAGGCATTGTCGCGCCAGTCGGGCCGCACCATACCGAGGGGCACTAATTGTCCCTGTAGACGTTGACCGAGGGCCACTAAGTCCCGAAATAGGGCGGTTTGGGGATCGTTGGGGTGGTTGGCCAGCCACCCCGTAGCCGAGGGCGAACGGCTAACCTGGTTGCGCAACACCCGGATAGTTTCGTAGAGCGCCTGACTGGAATCCTGCACACAGGACTGGGCCGGGGTGACAGTAGACGCCCCGGTACCGTCCCCCGTGCGGTAGCGGGCCATCATCACCGTCAGTTGCCGATCCAGTTCGGTCAGGGGCGAAAAGGTGAGGTCGCCGAGGGTGTAGGTGTGGCTGAGGGCAGGTAGAAACACTAGGGTATCCACGATGGGCCGGGTGCCCATCCAGCCTCGCTTCAAGTTGCCGCTATATTCCGCCCCCAGGGTGCGCCCCGCCACAATGCCCTGGATGTTGTGGGAATACACCTGGTCGTAAATCAGCCGTAGCTGGGGTTCCTGGGTGAAGGGATCGGTGACGACCTCCCCCAGGCCAAAGGCAAAGTGCCCCGTGACGGTGCCCGGAACCGCACGCGGTTCCGCCATGTCGCCACCAATGCCGCCAAAGAGGTGAAGCAGCAACAGGCGATCCCCCACCGCCCAGGTTGGTTCTGCCGTGGTTTCTGCCGGATTGGCCTTGGCCTGCACCAACACCGAACTAATCTGACCCTTGCGCTGGGGGGTATTGCGCCAATTGCCAAAGCGAATATGGTTCAGCCCTTGGGCTTGCCCCACGAGCACCTGCTGGGGCTGAAGCTGAAACAGCCGCCGGGGCACGATGGATCGCACCACCAGGGTGCTCGTGGCGTCGGGGGCACCATAGAGATACCAGCCCGCTTCTCCGGCGGGGGACTGGGCCAACTCCTGGGGGGTGGACTGAAAGACGCCCGTTCTGGGGTGGGCAGGCACCTGGGGAAGGTGGACGGTTTCCGTGGGGCCATCAAAGGCTTGGCTGGCGGGGTTGTAGTGCCGCACCTGCACCAGGTCGCTAGGGCAAACTTCTCGACCAGGGCACTGATCGGGCCTAGGCCCATCCGCCCCTGGCCCTAGAATTTTCACTAACCCATAGAACCGCTCTGGAATTTGGGTCGGCATGGTGTCGATCAACAGCACCGGATGGCCCTCCGGGTCAGGCTCGCCCAGCACCACCGGGGGCAAAGCCACCAGCATATCGTCCTGGGGCCGAGTTCCGGCTAGGGATTGCAGCGGCCCCACCCTAGCCCAGCCATTCAGCCGAGTGGGATGCACAATACCCTTGGCGAGGCTCCCTAGGGTGGCGGCGTTGAACTCAATGCCGCGAGTGACTAGGGCCAGAAAGGCCTGGGTTTCCGGTGTCTCTCGCCAGCCCAGCCGCACCCGCTGCCCAATCAACGCCGCATCGGGGCTGATCAAAACCTCCATCCACACCCAGTCCGTGTCCTCGGCTTCGGCGGTGGCTCGATCCGGCAACATCAACCGTCCTGCCCAATCCGCCACGGGCAAATAGTTCTGGGGCGAGGTGGCTTGAATTGGCAAGGGGGTCGTCCAGATGTCCGAAGACTCAGTATTTTGGGCTTCTAGGGTTTGGCCCTCCAGATTTTGGCCCGTCAGATTGGGGGTCGTAATCGCCAGAGCATTAGGCCCTTGGGCCACCATCGGAGCCGTCATGGCCCCAAACCAGCCCCAGGCCACACAGGTCAACCCCGTCAAGAGGGCCAACAGCCCTAAAGACCAGCGCCGCCAGGGTGTTTTACGGACTCGGTTGCGAGGTGGTCTCTGGGGCCATCGAAGGCGAGACCCAATGCCTAGACGATTCATGGGTGATCCTGGGCGATATCTAACACAATGTCGGCGAGGCGGCTGGCGGCTCCGGCGGGGCCACGGACGGCCCGAAGGTTTTCCCGCATGGCCGCTAGGGTGTGGGGTTGGGCGAGGTAGCCCAAGGCTTGGTCAGCGACGGCCTGGGGGCTGAGGGGGCCGAGCAATTCTGGCACAATTTCCGCCTTGGCCCACAGATTTGGCCATGCAAACAAACGGCCTTCTTTATAAATCTGCCGCAAAATTACGGTATTGATCGCCTTGGCAAAGGCATCTCCCACCAGGGGCAAGTTGGCCAGCAACCCCGGAATTCCGTCCCATGCCTTCATCGCCGATAGCTTTTGGGTGGGCAGCAGCACCATCATCGGCACGCCCAAAGACCCCAGTTCGGCGGTGTTGGCCCCCACGGTGGTGAGGCATAGCTGAAACTGGCTCATCAGGTCGTAGGCGGGCTGGCGTTGCCACAGGGCCACCTCCAGGCCATCGGCGGTGCGTAGGCTAGGCAGGGCATCGGGGGCCACCACTAACTCGGCGGTGGTGGTGCCCTCAAACAGTTGGGTATCAGGATTGTGGCGGGCATCGGCAAACTGGGCCAGGGCTTCCAGCGTCAACAGGGGCGCGACGGGAATCACAAACCGCACCTGGGGACACTGGCGGCGAAGGGCGGCGGCGGTGGCCAAGCAAAAGGGGAGACCCACGCTCAGCTTGTTGGCCTTGGAACCGGGCATAATCCCCACCAAAACCTCGTCGGGCTGAAGCTTTAGGCTGTCCCGCAGATCAGACAGGGCGTCGCTGGCGGGGGCCACATCGGCCATCAAATCGCCAATCACCTGGCATTTGTGGCGAAATGGGGCCGGAGCCGCGTCTACAATGCCGGGAGTCATACAGGCGATGCCGTCCACCCAGCGATGCCAGCGGGCCTCCCACTCGGCGTAGATCACCGTGCGATAGCCCAACCGTCGCCCCAACATCACCGGATAGACCTGATCGCCACCCAGGAAAAGAACTACGCCGTTCGACCACCAGTCCCAGTTTTCAGCGGTTTTGCCCCCCAGCAAAAACGGGAAAAAATGCGTCGCTCCCTGCACCCGATCCACCCCCGGAATTTGGGCCGCCATCGCCGCCTCCCGCCCAGAGGCATTGGTGCAAGGGGACAACACCACGGAAATGCGGAGAGTCTGATCCGCCGAAACCTGTGCCCGCAACGCCTGCACCACGGGCCGCACCCAGGTGGAAATTTCCCCCGGCCCATTGGACAAAATCAGAATATCCAAATGCTCCATACCCAAATACGCTTTCTTCTCCCGACTCCCGACTCCCGACTCCCGACTCCCGACTCCCCACCCTCCGCTAGAATAACAGTGCCGTTGCCCTGCCTCTGCCTGTGACCCCGCCCCCCGGCCCTGCGTTGGAACCCTTAACCCGTGCTCAAGTGCTGATCGCCATGGGGGTGACTGCCGTGGTGCTATTGGTCATTGCTAAGGTATGGCTATATTTTGAACCCACGAAGCAGCTCCCGATGACGCTGTCTTGGGATGCAGTGGGGCTGGGGGTGGCCCTGGGGGGCGGCATTACCCTGGCCAGCGCCTTGCTCTATGAAGGGTGGGGGCACTATCGCCGCAGTGCGGATGATTATTTGGTGATTGTGCTTCAGCCCCTGCATTGGCCCGATTTGCTGTGGCTGGGGCTGCTGCCGGGACTCAGCGAAGAGCTACTGTTTCGGGGGGTGATGCTGCCCGCCATCGGCCTCAATGGTCTGGGAATTTTGGTGTCGGGGGCGAGTTTTGGCATGTTGCACCTCAGCAGTTTGCAGCAGTGGCCCTACGTGGTGTGGGCAACGGCGATTGGCCTACTGTTGGCCCTGAGTGCCGTGGTTACCGGCAATTTGCTGGTGCCCATTGTGGCCCACATCGTCACGAACTTGGCCTCCAGCGTGGTATGGAAGCTACGCCAGGTGAACCCAGCCTAGGAGCAGAGCCGAGGTCGATCTGATAGCCTGGAAGGGGAGCGTAATAGGCATCGGTATCCCCTAATCGGTATCCCCTAAACGATGCTTTAGTCCATCTTCCCGATCCCTCATTGCATTGCACCCTAGAGATCTATGACCCAAGACCTGAAAGCCGAACTAACCGAAATGGTGGGGCCAGCGGAATGGCGGTGGCTCAGTCCCCATGCGGATCGGGGGGCGGTGGTGCTGGTGGATGATCGGCTGGACTTGGCCGATGTGGGGGTGGCCATTGCCACCGATGATGTGGCGACCGTCAACCGTTGGCTGGCCGAAGCGCTGATTACCAAACCCTCTCCCGACCAGCTAGCGATTTGGGGACAGGCCATGGGCAAGCGGTTTCAGTCGCTCATTGTGCAACCCTTTGTGCTAGTGCAGGATACCCTTGCCCCAGAGGTGCCCCTGCCCGATCTTCCCCCCGGCTAGCCCTATGAAACTTGAGGAATTCCAGGAAGAGGCTTCACCCTCCGCCGAGGTCGGCATTTGGAGCATGGTGAACAACAGTGTGCTGATTCGCTTTTTGCTGTTGTTTGCCAGCGGTTGGGCGATGATCCAGCTTTTAGCCTACTTCCGGGTGTTGATCGTGGTCTTTGTGACGGCCATGATTTTGGCGTTTTTGCTCAGCCATCCCGTTACCTGGCTGTGCCGTTGGTTTCCCAGGGGGTTGGCAACGATCCTGGTCTTTCTGACCGGATTGGTGGTGGCGGTGGGGCTGTCCCTCACCCTGGGCACGGTTGTGATTTCCCAGGGGCAGCAGTTGGTGGCGAATCTACAAGGTCTATCGGCCTCGGTGATGCCCTGGATGGACGACCTAGACAGCCTGTTTCAAGCCTGGAATATTCCGGTGCAGGTCGAAGGTTTGGAACCCCATTTGCAAAGTCAGGCGGTGTCGGTGCTCACGGCGGGGTTGGGCTTGCTCCAGGCTACCCTGGCCAACCTGGTGCTGGCGATTTTGGTGGCTGTGGTGACGCTGTTTATGATGCTGGATGGGGCCAAGGTGTGGTGGTGGTTGCTGAAGCATCTGCCCATTCGCCACAAGGAACGGTTTAACACCGTGGTACAGCACAATTTGCTGGGCTTCTTTTGGGGGCTGCTGGTGTTGTCTCTATTCTTCGGTCTGTCCACCTTTTTTATTTTTTTGCTACTGGGCATCCCCTATGCCGCCTTTCTGGGGCTCATGGCGGGGCTGCTGGATCTCATCCCCGGCATTGGGGCTACCCTGGGCGTGGGCACCATTACTCTGTTGTTGCTGTCCCAGGGGGTGTGGGTTTCGCTGACGGCGCTGGTGGTCTGTGTGGCGCTGCAACAGGTGCAGGAAAATCTGCTGTTGCCCTACGTGATGAAAGATTCCCTCGATATCAACCCGGTGGTGATGTTTTTTGCGCTGATTGTGGGGGCCACTGTGGCGGGAGTGCTGGGGCTGTTTCTAGCGGTGCCCGTGGCGGGGGTAATCATTACCTGGCTCGAAATTGACGCCATGCGCGGCAAGTCTACGTGATATCAAGGACTCGTCGCTTACTTCCCTGATGTTGTCCCTGGCATTTTTCCTGACGTTTCCCCAGCGTGATCAACGATTCATACGGATCGATTTGGTTACAGTTGTATACAGCGGGTGTATGCCATTGTTGTTATAGCCTTTGAAATCGTATCTATCGATACCGTAGCCCTTCCCCTCCAGCATGGTTCACGGTGGATAGACCATTAGGTGGCGGAATAGTCAGGAGACAGTGCCATGGTGGAGTTAGCGTCCAGCGGAATTATCCTAGGCCATTACAACCTAGGATTGGTGGGCTTGTCTCTAGGCATGGCCACCCTAACGGCCTACACCACGCTGAATCTGGGGCGGCAGGTGGCGGCGGCGATAGGCCCCGTGCGCTGGCTGTGGCTGGTGGGGGGTGGGTTGGCCATGGGGGTTGGCATTTGGGCTACCCACTTTGTGGCTATGCTGGCCTTAGAAATGCCGATTATGATCCACTACGACCCCTTTATGACGGGGCTTTCCTTGGTCTACGGCGTGCTGGCGGCGGCGGCGGCCCTCTGGTTGGTGGAGCGTCCCCAGGCCCAGCGCCTCACCCTAGGGGCTGGGGGCACCATGATGGGCGTGGCCATCGCCTGGATGCACTACACGGGCATGGCAGCGATGAAGATGCCCGCCCAACTGACCTATCACTGGTCCTTAGTGGCGGTTTCCGTGGGCATTGCGGTGGTAGCCTCTGTGGTGGCTTTGACCTGGGGCCGAGGGGCCGATGAACTCACCCCATCAAACAGACCTACGACCTCGGATAATTCTACGCCCTCAGACCACCCTGCGACCTCCAACAGACGACAGTGGGCCGTGGTGATGCTGGCGGGGGCCATTGGTGGCCTACACTACACGGGCATGGCGGCGGCTCAGTTTTGGCCCGACCCGGATCAGCCCCTTGGTGCGGCTCCATTGCACCAGGTGGAGGTGCGCTGGCTGGCCCTGGCGGTGGGCCTGGGGGCGGGCTTGATGCTGTGGTTGGCGCTGCTGGTGGCCTGGATCGATCAGCGCCTTCAGCAGCAGCGGGTGCGGGCGGCGGCCCTAGGGGAGAGTGAACAACGCTTTCGTACCCTCATCCGGGACATGGGGGTGGGGGTGTTGATGCTCAATGCCGAGGCGGAAATCCTGATCGCCAACCAAGCCGCCCGACGGTTGCTGCAACTGCCGGAGCACCCGACCGAACCCCTGGTGTTTGGGCAGTCGGCCCCGTTGCTGCGGGAGGATGGCCGCTACTTTGCCCCCCATGACTTGCCCGTCCAGATGGCCATTGCCCACCAAGTTCCCTGCCACGATGTGGTGATTGGGGTCAGTTGTCGGCATGAGGATTCGCCGTACTGGCTACTGGTGAATGTGGATCCCCAACTGGATGCCACGGGGGCCGTGGAGCAGGTGGTTTGCACCTTCAGCGATATCACCATCCAAAAGCAGGCGGAGGTGGCGGTACGGGCCATTGCTAACCGGGAAAAGGCCACCACCCGAATTGTGCAGCAAATGCGCCAAACCCTAGATCTAGAGACAATTTTCAGCGCCACCACCCAGTCCCTTCAGGGGTCGATGGGCTGCGACCGAGTGTGGATTTACCAGTTCAACCCCGACTGGAGCGGCACGGTGGTGGCGGAGTCCCTCACCGACCCCCTGGCCCAGTCCACCCTAATCCGAGATCCCAGCGGTAGCCAACTGCTGGAGGAGGATAACTGCGGTGCACGGCAACTGCAAAGCGATACCCTGGAGGACAGCTACCTCCTGCTGGAGGATACCTACCTCCAGGCCACCCAAGCCGAGACCTACCGCACCCATCGCACCTACCACTGCGTCAACGACATCTACACCCGTGGCTTTAGCTCCTGCTATCTGGAATTTCTGGAACAGTGGCAGGTGCGGGCCTACGTGATTGTGCCGATTTTCTCTGGGGGCACGCTGTGGGGGCTGTTGGGCATTTACCAGCACTACGAACCTCGCCTGTGGACGCGCCACGAGGTGAAACTGTTGATCCAGGTGGGCAACCAACTGGGCACGGCGGTGCAACAGGCCGATTTGTTGCGCCAAACCCAGCAGCAGGCCCAGGATCTCGCCCTGGCCAAGCGCGCCGCCGATGCCGCCAGCCAAGCCAAGGGCGAATTTCTAGCCAGCATGAGCCACGAACTTCGCACCCCCCTCAACGCCATCCTAGGCTTTACCCAAATTTTGAACGATGACCCCACCCTAAGTGCGGATCATCGCCGCCTCATCGGCATTGTGAACCGCAGCGGCAACCATCTCTTGGGGTTGATTAACGATGTGTTGTCCCTCGCCAAAATTGAGGCCAACAAAGTCACCCTGGAGGAAGAGTCCTTCGATCTCCAACACCTATTGCAGGGGGTAAAGGATATGCTGCAAATCAAAGCCGAGGACAAGGGCATTTGCCTCTTGGTGCCGCCCTCAGATTATCTGTCGTCAGGCTCAGCCCAGGCGGTGCCCACCGTCCAGCAAGGGTGGGCCGATGCAGGTAAGCTCCGGCAAATTTTGATCAACCTCGTGGGCAATGCCATTAAGTTCACGGCCCAGGGCAGCGTGGTGGTGCGTTCTCGCCTAGAACCCAGCCCGGATATCGGGGCAGATACGGAAACCGCCAAGTCCCATCGCCTGGTCATCGACGTGCGGGATACCGGGGTGGGCATGGCCCCAGAGGAACTTCCGAACCTCTTCCAGCCCTTTGAGCAAACCCAGTCGGGGCGGCGAACGGCGGAGGGCACGGGCCTAGGGCTATCCCTCAGCTACAACTTTGCCAAGCTGATGGGGGGCGACATTCGAGTCGAGAGTACACCGGGCGTCGGATCGACCTTTACCGTCAGCCTGCCCGTGGGCCTCACCACCCTCGACATCGCCCCCCCGAATCCCGAACCTACCGAGGATTCCGCCTACTTCCCCATCCTGCGCCTAGGGTCTCAGTTCATGGGGCAGCGGATTTTAGTGGCGGATGATGGGGTGGAAAGTCGGCTGTTGATGCGCCACTGGCTGGAGTCGGCGGGGTTTGAGGTCTGCGAAGCCAGCAACGGCCTAGAAGCCCTTGATCTGTGGGCCAACTGGCACCCCCACCTGATCTGCTTGGATATGCGAATGCCCGTGATGGATGGCTATGAGGTGGCGCGGCGCATTCGGCAGACGGATCCCAAGGTCGTTGCCCCCGGCGCAGGTCTAGATCCCAGATTGGAGGGGCAGAACCCGCCCAGTCCGGTGATTTTGGCGGTTACGGCCAGTGTGTTTGAAGAACAAAAGGCGGGCTGCTTGGCGGCGGGCTGCAACGAAGTGTTGCCCAAACCCATCCAGCGGGAGGTGCTGCTGCGGCACATTGGGCAATGGCTAAATCTGGCTTACCAACACGCCGAGGTACAGCCAGCGCTAGACTTGAAACGGGAGTCTATGTCCCCGAAAAATCGCCCCCTCATCCCGTCGGACCTTGAGCATCTACCCTCCGACTGGCTGGTTCAACTGCGTCAGGCGGCCCAGGCCGCTGATGATCGTCGGGTGCAGCAATTGATCGCCGCCCTGCCCCCCCAGCAGAACGTCCTTGCGGATCAGTTAACCCAATTAGTCGATGATTTTCGCTTAGATATCATCCTAGACTTGACCGCCGTGCCTACCGCCTAGCGCCCCCAGCCCTTACCCACCCCGCCAAGGCCGCGTTCGTTGGGGTTTGATGCGGCTGCAAATGAGCCTGCATGGTGACTAAGGATGACATCCCCCCAGCCCCTGGGGCATCCCCCAGCCTAAGGCTTCCCCTGCCTGACCCGCTGGATTGTTCCCCCCGGTGCAGCAGTTCTAACCCTTGCTAATTCCCTGTAGACCGTTATGATCACCACCGATGCCCTCACGACCGAGGATGTGGATATTCTGTTGGTAGACGATATCCCCGACAACCTACGGGTGTTGTCTACCATCTTGGAGGGCCGGGGATACCACTGTCGTAAGGCCATTAGCGGATCCATGGCGCTCCAGGCCGTTGCCGCCAGCCCGCCGGATCTAATTTTGCTGGATATTACCATGCCCACCATGGACGGGTTTGAGGTGTGTGAGCGACTCAAGGGCGATCCTAATACCCAGGGCATTCCGATTATTTTTCTCACCGCCCGCGATGCCGAGGCCGAAAAGGAACGCGCCTTTGGCCTCGGAGCCACCGACTACATCGTCAAACCCTTTAAGGTGTACGAAGTGCTGCTGCGGGTGAAACACCAAATCAACCTGCGACGGCAGCAACAACAGCTTGAACACCAAAACCAACTCCTCCAGCAAGAAATTCAGGTACGGCAAAAGGTGGAGGCCGAGCTGCGCTACCAACGCCAACGCTCGGAGGAACTCCTGGCCAATGTGCTGCCCTTCCAGATTGCCCAACGGCTGAAGGAAAACCAGAAAGCCATTGCCGATCACTTTGATGGCGTCACCATCCTGTTTGCCGACCTGGTGGGCTTTAGCCGTGCCTCGGCCCAAATGTCGCCCAGCGATCTGGTGCGCCAACTCAACCGTATCTTTTCCCGCTTTGATGAACTGGCCACCCGCTACGGCCTCGAAAAAATCAAAACCATTGGCGATGCCTACATGGTGGCGGCGGGGGTGCCCATCCCTCGGCTAGACCATGCCCAGGCCATCGCCCAAATGGCCCTGGATATGCAGTCCACCATTAGCGACTTCCGCCGTCCCGATGGCCAACCCTTTCAACTGCGGGTGGGGATTCATTCCGGCAGTTTGGTCGCTGGGGTGATCGGCATTCGCAAATTTAGCTACGACCTCTGGGGCGATACCGTCAACATCGCCAGTTTTATGGAATCCAGCGGCGAGGCAGGCAAAATTCAGATTTCTGATCCCACCTATGCCCTACTGAGGGAGGACTTCATCTGCGACCCCAGGGGCCACCTCACCCTCAAAAGCGGCGACCCCATGGCCACCTACTGGCTTGCCTCCCAATCCTCCCTCACCTCAGTGGAGCCCCCAGAGATCAGACCAGGGTGCCAAGAGAATGGACGGCCACAATTCCCACAGTTGTAATGTTGCGGCCCCGGCGGCGGTGCCATGTATTGCCATACGTAGAAATAACCTGAGTGCGGGATAAACCCAGGACTACAATCTTTAGCCCCCTTCTTCCGACTTACCCTTGAGCCGCTTAGCTCCCATCGGTGGCCTTCGTGAGTGGCTTTCGTCCAAAAAGTTAACAACGCTAGTCCTAGTTCATCGCTATCCTCAGGGTGGTTATGACGGGTTGCTCTCATGGCTCACTCCCGGTTGCTTACCTCCACGACCCCCATCCCCCACGGAGCCTCTACAACCTTGGTGGTAGTGCTGCACGGCCTAGGGAGGGATACCGAGGATTGGTGCCATGCCCTGCGGGAGGCTCTACCTGATGCGGATGTGATGGTGCCCCAGTACCGGGCGGATATCCTCTCCAACGTCGATCCTCGGCGGGTGGCCGATCAACTGGTGGAGTATATCCATGAAGCCGACCAAGCCCGTACCCAGCAGGCAGATGGGGGGCAGTACGACCGCATCATTCTCATTGGCTACAGCATTGGTGGACTGATTATCCGCAAAACCTACCTGATTGCCATGGGCTACGGCGACGACGAAACCCTAGTGCACAAGGCCAAGCCCATGCCCTGGGCCACCAAGGTCGAGCGTATTGTGCTGATGGCGGCGGTTAACCGGGGCCTTTCCACCCTCAAGCCTAAGGGTACTTCCTGGGGCCTGTATGCTCTACAACAGATGGGTTGGGCCACCATTCCTCGGCTGGGGTTGGGGCAGTTGCTAGCCCAAATGCGCCGAGGATCCCCATTTGTGGCTAATTTGCGTGTGCAGTGGATTCGCCTCAGCCAGTCTGCCGAGGTTCAGTTGCCACCCACGATTCAACTGCTGGGGGATTTAGATGATGTGGTGTCTGAGGAAGACAACATCGATGTGCTAGCCAATGCCAATTTTCGATATATCAAGCTGCGTGATACGGGGCATACTTCAATCTGTAACTTCCAGGATGCCGAGGTGGGAGCCTACCGCCGAGCCAAATTTCTGCAAGCCGTGACCACGCCCATTGCTCAACTGGAGGGAGACGGCGTAGTCAATGGGCAGGAGGTCGGCCAAGGCATTGACCATGTGGTGTTTATCATGCACGGCATCCGGGATATGGGGCTGTGGACCATCCGGGTCAGCGAGGCTCTTGAAACTGCCGCCCAGCAAACGGGGCAATCCATAGAAACAATTACCGCAGGGTATGGGTACTTTCCCATGCTGCGGTTCTTATTTTTTGGGGCGCGTCAGGTCAACGTTCGCTGGTTTATGGATCGCTACACCGAAGCCCTTGCTCGATACCCCCAGGCCAAAATTAGCTATGTCGGCCACAGCAACGGTACCTATCTCCTAGCCAGCGCCCTAGAACGATATCGCGCCTGTCGTATCCACCATGTCGCCTTTGCGGGCAGCGTTGTTCCTAAGCAATACCCTTGGGATCGGCTGCGGGCCGAGGGGCGGGTGCAGGCGGTTCGTAACGATATTGCCTCAGCAGACTGGATTGTCGGCGTCTTCCCTGGCCTGTTTGAGCTACTGCACTGGGCCGATCTTGGGACGGCTGGACACAACGGCTTTCAAGACGACACCCCCAAGGAAAGCTCCTTTGATCGCTACTTTCAGGGAGGACACGGAGCCGCTCTCAACGCGGCCAATCACCCGTCCCTAGCCCGGTTCATCCTGACCGGAGAACGGATGCCCCCCAACCAACCTATCTTGGTGGATCAGCAAAATGGCCTGACCGCTACCCTAGCGAAGCTGTGCTGGCTCGTGTGGCTACTGATCATCATGGTGCTGGGTCTGATCGGCTTTGGGATAACGACGGGCCTGATCGGGCTAGGGATCTCCCCCACCCTCGCCTGGGGACTGTATGGGGTCTTAGTGCTGCTGTTGATGTACACCCTGTAAAACCTGAGCCTGGGCTAGGGTGGAGGCGTTGCGCGTTGAGAACATTCAGGAGCTACACACTCACCATCGAGTCCGAAATCATCGGGTCTGGGACTTGGAAGGATCGCACTTGGTTAAGGGCAAGGTAGCACTGGCTCAGATCGTCAATCAGGGCTGCGGCCCCTTTGGAATCGCCGAGGGTACAGGCAAGGGCCAGATGGCGCTGAAGGTAGATGATGGCTCGGCTGTAGTCGTGAATAGCGAGGCTGGCACGGGTCAGTTGGGTGAGGATGCGCCGTGTGGTTTGGTGGCTGGCTATGGCGGTAGGGGTGGCTTCATTCAGTTGGAGGAATTTCTCGTAGCACTCGATGGCCTGGGCATAGTGGTGCAGAGTGTGGTAGGTATTGCCCAGGTTTTGCAGCACTTGAAGTTGTACGGTGGTGTCCCCTAAGGTCTTCGCCATCAGCCAACTGGCTTCGTAGAGGGTAGCGGCTTGGCGATTGAGACCCTTGACGCGGTAAATCATGGCCAGGTTGTTGAGGGCGCGCATTTCGGCCTGGGCATCATTCAGTGCCTTGGCCAGTTGCAGACTTTGGCTCATGTGGTCGAGGGCGGCTTGCAGATTGCCGAGGTGTCGGTAGCTGTTGCCCAAGTGCTCTAAAACCTGTTGCTGCAAAGGCTGATGCTGAATTTTCTGAGCGAGGAGCAAACATTGACGGCCATAGTCGGCGGCCCAGAGGTAGTCGGCGAGGCGATAGTAGGCGCTAGACAACACCATCAGCACTTTGGCCGTGTTGGGCTGATCGGCGGCTTGCTGATAGCTGGATAGGGCAAGGTGAAACTGCTCTAGGGCAATGGGATATCGGCCCTGCCGGAAATGGGTGAGCCCCTGCCTCAGGGCTTGAGCTGCCAACGCCGCTAACCGAGGCCGATCCACCTTCGCCACAGGGGGAATCGTAGCAGCGGGATGCGGGATATGGAGGGTGTCTTCCTCCATGGACAGAAGCATGGTGGGGCGGAGCTTGGGGGAGGAGGGTTGCATAGGTCGAACACAGCAATGCTGCGGAGGCAGGCGGTCGGTCGATGCGCTTCCCCTAGCCCAGCGTAAATACCCACGGTGGACAGGAGTAGTGACGATGACTTCATCCTAACTTTGCAAAACCATCCGTGAAAACCGTGTAACCACACATCCTAACAACACGATTTTGAATCGTCATCCCTGGGCATTTTTTCGGTTATGGAACGCTGACATCAAGGTTTTGCAGGGGCATTGGGTTCTGCAACCCTCCGAACCCGCTGTTTAGCCCCATGGCCTACGATGGAACATGGCAATATGGTGTTACTTTTCCCAATCCCGTGGCTGATTCTCCCTTCCTAGACGAAACTCTGCTGTTCGAGCCTACTCCCGCCACGGAGGACGCCCTGGCCGTCGTTTTTGCTTTCCCGAATACCTACAGCGTTGGCATTACCAGCCTGGGCTATCAGGTGGTGTGGGCCACCCTGGCGCGGCGGGCCGATGTGGCGGTGAGCCGTCTGTTTACGGATCATCAGGAATCCTTGCCCGCTCGACCCGATGTGGTGGGGTTTTCGATGTCCTGGGAGTTGGACTATGTGAATGTCCTGTCCCATTTAGAAAATCTCCAGGTTCCCATCCACGCCGAAGATCGGGGTGAGGAGCATCCCATTGTGTTTGGCGGTGGCCCAGTGTTGACGGCTAATCCCGAACCCTTTGCCGCCTTTTTTGATGTGATTTTGCTGGGGGATGGCGAAACCCTGCTGGATGATTTTTTTGATCGGCTGAATGCCCTGAAATCCGCCACTCGCACCGAAACGCTGCGCCATCTCGCCCAAATGCCGGGGGTGTATGTGCCTGCCCTGTATCGTCCGATCTACGCGGATCCCACCGGGCCGATGGTGGCGATTGAGCCCATCGACGACGGCATCCCCGCCCAGGTGCAGAAGCAGACCTACCGGGGCAATGTGCTGTCTACCTCCACGGTGGTGACGCCCCTGGCCGCCTGGGAAAACATCTTCATGGTGGAAGTGGTGCGAAGCTGCCCGGAAATGTGTCGCTTTTGCCTCGCCAGCTACCTCACCTTGCCCTTTCGCACCGCCAGTCTGGAAAGCTCCCTCATCCCCGCCATTGAACGCGGCCTAGCGGTGACGGATCGCCTGGGTCTGTTGGGCGCGTCGGTGACCCAGCACCCGGAATTTGAAACCCTGCTGGACTACCTCAACCAGCCCCAGTTCGACCAGGTGCGGATCAGCATTGCCTCGGTGCGCACCAACACCGTCAACCCCAAACTGGCGGAAACCCTCACCCGCCACGGCACCCGATCCGTCACCATTGCCGTAGAAAGCGGCTCGGAACGGGTGCGCCAGATCGTCAACAAAAAGCTGGCCACCGAAGATATCGAAGCCGCCGCCGTCAACGCCAAGGCTGGGGGGCTGAGTGCCCTCAAACTCTACGGCATGGCAGGCATTCCGGGGGAAGAAATGGAGGACTTGGAGCAAACCGCCACGATGATGCAGCGCCTCAAAAAAGCCGCCCCCGGCCTGCGCCTCACCCTCGGATGCAGCACCTTTGTGCCCAAGGCTCATACGCCCTTTCAGTGGTACGGCATCAACCGTGAGGCAGAAAAACGGCTGAAGTTTCTGCAAAAACAACTCGGCAAAATCGGCGCAGACTTTCGGCCCGAAAGCTACAACTGGTCGGTGATCCAAGCCCTCATTTCCAGGGGAGATCGCCGCCTCACCCCGCTTTTAGAACAGGTGCGCCACTACGGCGACTCCCTGGGCAGCTACAAACGCGCCTTTAAAGACATGAAGGGCCAACTGCCACCGCTGGATTTCTACGTCCACGACACCTGGCCCACCGACCAACCCTTACCCTGGGATCACCTACAAGGGCCGCTCCCAAACGCCACCCTGGTCAAACACCTGGCCGAAGCCCAGTCCTTAATGGGCATTCCTCAGTCCGTGGCCTAGCTCTTTTGCGTCGCCTTAACGATGGCCCCCAACCACCGGACGCTGGCTTCTGTTCGCCAACCGCTGCCATTCCTGTTGAAGGGACTGCTGCAAAGAGCGATTGAGGGGATCCAACCGCGCCGCCTTTTTCAGACAGGCCGAAGCCTTGGTAAAGTTTCCGTCGCTGATGGACATCTGCCCCCAGCGATAGTAGGTGATGGCGTGCCACTGGCGAATTTCTGGATCGTCGGGAAACCGATGGGCCAGTCCCTCCACCAAGGCCACCGCCCTAGGATAGCGCTGACTACGAAAAAGCTCCTGAAGCTGCCTAAAGCTGTTCTGCTTTAGGTCTTGGTCAGTTTCAGACCCGCCGGGGGATGGCTGCACCGGGGGCGGGGCGGGGGGCTGAGTGGTTTGCGATGTCCCAGTGTTTGGTGACTGCGGCGAGGCTGACCGAGAAGGCACTTCACGACTTGACGCGGGGGGCGGGGCGGGATTGGCAATGGCGGTCGCCTCTGGTGGGGTCGTGGGGCGAGGACTCACCTTCGACACCCCAGCAGGCAGCGCATCGACAATGGCCTGGTAAGCCTGGGTAATTTGAACGAATTTCTCCTTGGCCAGGTGATCCCCCGGATTTACATCAGGGTGATACAGCCGCGCCAGGTTGCGGTAGGCCAACTTCACAGCCTCAAAATCGGCCCCAGTACGCAAGCCCAAAATTCGATAGTAGTGTGCCGCCGCCATGGAGTCTTCCTTTGGTAAGCGCTCTGGAGCCTGAATGCCGCCCTAGGGAGCGCAGAGTAACGAGGAGTGTAGTTTAGGTCGCCCCTATTCTGCCAACTTTCGGGAAAAATGACGCACCCGTTTATACCAGGATAGACCAGGCTATTCCTGCGACTGGGCAGGAACGCTGCCGCGAAGAGGACTTCATAGGTTTTCATGGCCTAGCCCTAAGCTAGCAAGCGGCCTAGCCATGGGGTCACCCGAATAAGAGTGTCTCCATTCTCCCCCCAAGGAAAAATGGCCAAAAAAAAGGAGAGCCGTTCAGCTCTCCCTACCATCAGGGTGCATCTGGATACCATAATAGCCCAAAAATGGCATGAGGGGTGAGACCCCCTATTATTTTTTTTAGCCATGATCTCGGCAGAGGAGGACGACGGCGGATCGGGAGCTAACGGGGTAGAGGTAGCTATCGACGGGGGGAGCGGATTCAGGATAGCAAAAGTCGTTGGGGGGCGGGAGGGCGGTATCGACGACCCGGTGCCAGCGGCTGGGTAGGGCTAACCTGGGGAGGTCGAAGACGAGAACTTCCCAGTAGGCATTGAGCATGACGTGGAGTTGCTCGTTGGCGGCGGGGTGGCGCAGGGTGAAGGCAAGGCTATGGGAATTGTCTGACCAGTCGGGCTGGTTTAGGCGGCAACCGTGCCAAACGATGTGGGGGGAGGGGTGCCAGGTTTGGGTGACTTGTAGGAGGTGTTCGATGCTGAAGATGGCTAGGCTTTGGGTGAAGTGAATGATGCCCTGGGTGAAGCGTAGCAGGTCGTATTCCTTGTCCACATCGTCCCAGTTGAACCAGCTTAGGGCGTTGTTTTGGCAGTAGGCGTTATTGTTACCGATCTGGCTGCGGCGAATTTCGTCCCCCATCAGCAGCATTGGGGTGCCTTGGGAGACGAACAACAGGGTGAGCAGGTTGCGGATTTGCTGCCGCCGCAGATGGTCGATGGCGAAGGTATTCGAGGGGCCTTCTACGCCGCAGTTCCAGCTATGGTTGATGTCGGTGCCGTCGCGGTTAGCTTCCTGGTTGGCTTCATTATATTTCTGGTTGTAGGAGACTAAGTCGTTGAGGGTGAAGCCATCGTGGCAGGTGACGAAGTGGATGCTGCGGTTGGGTTCGCGGTTGGGCTTTTGGTAAATGTCGGGGCTGCCGAGGATGCGGGCCGCGAGGTCGGGAACGACGCCGTTGTCTCCCTTCACAAACTGACGCACATGGTCGCGGTAGGGGCCGTTCCATTCCGCAAAGCGATCCCCAATGAAGGTGCCCACCTGGTAAAGCCCTGCCGCATCCCAGGCTTCGGCAATCAGTTTGGTGCCCGCCAAAATTGGGTCAGATTCAATGCTCCACAGAATCGGTGGGTCTTCTAGGGGGTTGCCCGCCAAATCCCGCGACAGCACCGAGGCCAGGTCAAACCGAAAGCCATCCACATGCATTTGGGAGACCCAGTAGCGCAGGCTATCGAGGATCATGCGCCCCACTACTGCATGGCTGGCTTTGAGGGTGTTGCCGCATCCGGTGTAGTTGGAATAGTGGGCGAGATTGTCGTCTTCTAATAAATAGTAGGTTTCGTTGTCGATGCCCTTAAAGCTGAGGGTTGGGCCTTCGTGGTTGCCCTCGGCGGAGTGGTTAAACACCACGTCTAAAATCACCTCAATGCCCGCTCGGTGCAAGGCTTTCACCATGTCGCGAAATTCGTTCACTGGCCCCAGGGGGTCTTTGCGGGAGCTATAGCCTCGGTGGGGGGCAAAGAAGCCCAGGGTGCTATAGCCCCAGTAGTTCTCGAGACCGGGTTGCACATCCTGGGGGTCGAACTGGTGGATGGGCAGCAGTTCCACGGCGGTAATGCCCAGGTCTTGCAGGTAGGGAATTTTGTCGATAATGCCCGCAAAGGTGCCGCGCTCCTCCTCCGGCAGATGAGACGAGGGATGCTGGGTGAAGCCCCCCACATGCATTTCATAGATCACGCTGTTGGCGTAGGGAATGCGCAGGGGCCGATCCCCCTCCCAGTCGTAGCTGCGGTTGTCTACCACCACGCCCTTGAGGGCGGTGGCGCAGTTGTCCCCCGGCAGAATAGCGGCCTTGCGGTCGTAGATGTCATCCCCCACCACGGCGCGGGCGTAGGGGTCGAGCAGCACCTTTTGGGGATCAAAGCGATGGCCGATCTCTGGGGTGAAGGGGCCATGGACACGGTAGGCGTAGATTTGCCCCACCCGCAGCCCCGGCACAAACACATGCCAATAGTAGGAGGTGCGGTTCCACTGTGGGTCGAGGGAGATGACGCGGCTGGGCGTGACGACATTACCCGAATCGAACAGCAGGAGATCGATACCCGTGGCGTGTTTGGAATAGATACAAAAGTTAATCCCAATGGCATAGACCGTGGCCCCAAGGGGATAACTTTGTCCCGGCAAAACGGTGGACGGCATAGGGGCACTCTCGACAACAAAGCGGGAAACGGGGCAGGGGAACTAGGGCAATGCGCACCGCTTTTGAGATTCTACCGGACAGCCCCCAATGGCCCCAACTCTGCGCTGACGGCATCAAAGCGCTCATCCCCTGGATGGTAAGACAGGATCTTTAGGCCAATGGGTTCATGGGTGGTGGCATCCTTAATCAAGATGACGCCATCCCCAAGCTCAGTACTGATTTGGTCTTTGCGCGGCGGCGGCCAGAAAACCGTCAGCAGTTCCATCTCTGGTTCGTAGAAAATCTTTACCTGCACCATAGGGAAAGTCCTTCTTTAATCGCATCGGCTTGATGAAATGCGTTCAAGTATAAGACAGAATAAATGCGAGAGTTAGGGTGGGATTCAAATTAGAATATAGGTTGAATTTGCGTCCTGAAGAGTCTTCTTCTTCCCAACTAATAACTCATTAGCTTTCCTCCGCTTCATCTTCTGATTCAGCCTCATAAGAGTCATCTCGGACGATGAAATAGTATTCTAGATTCGCAATTGTCAGTGGACTAGCTTTATGTAAGTTTTCCAAGGTGAGTGCTGACAAATTTTCTAAAGATGATCTTTCAATGATATAGTCCTGTGAAGTTTTCCTTTGCTCAGCATCCACAAGAATTAAGAGGCTATCACGGATTGCCTGTGGATGAGATTCTTTCTGCGCTTGCTCATAATAAACATACTCAGGAGGTCTAACTAAATCTATTTCTAGGTCACTTTGTGAGATCTCCAGTTGAGTATCATCGACAGAATCTAAAGTTATAATTTGATCTAACTCCTCAGAATTCAAAGTCTGATACCAGGTTGCATGATCTTGCCATGCAGAAATAGTAGCAAGATCATGATTATGAATACGGAGAATCTCTGGAAAGAAAAAATCTAATTCTTCAGGATTCTCTATATCTAATACCGTATTTAACACATCTCTTTGAATCATTTGCTTTAGTTCGAGAAGTCGATCACTAACAGCAGAAAAATCACCTTGCATTTGAAAGGTCATCGCAATGGCTTGTTCAATACACCAAATACATTCCCTTCGCCGCAAATAGGCTGCTGGAGAGACTCCTTCTAATAACCTATCATTGCTATAGTCAGCTAAGGCGTCAAAGAGCATATTTCTTGATGCTGTTATTTCATCGTTGCGCCGCCCTAAATCTCTAATACTTGAGGCTGTCTGAATCCGTCCTAGTGCTTTGTTAAATTTGCCGTAAGCCTGCATCAGAATCGTGCGGTGATGTCTAAATTCAACATCTTCTGCAACCTTATCAATATGTTTAAGGATCTCTTCTCCCTGATCAGCTAAGGCACTATGGAGATTAAGAAATCCATTGCTGATTTCCAATCTCATCTGCTTGACGTCTTTTCTGAGTTTCAAGGTTTGCCAAAGGTTTACTGCCGTCAGAACCCCAGTCACAGCGACCCCAACACCAAGCACTGTTGTCGTTGCTTGTAACGTTGCTACTGATGCAGATAAAGCGTTGACAGCATTCAATGTCATCTGTCCTTGATAAAGTTGGCCCACACTCATTGCCATAGGCGCTACAGCAGTAAGTGGGTTCAAGCCCATTACTGCCATGCCTGCCATCCCAGCATTATTGCTAGCTATTCCTATAGCATGAGCTGCAATTTGCCCAGCTTGAGGCCCAGTAGCGTGTCGTACCATACTCAGTGGTACACCTGTCTTTGACATTACCACAACATACTTACCAGCCTCTATGCCAGCTTGAATTAGGGGAGAGAATTGATACAGCATCTTAGAAAAGCCCTACTGAGTACTCAATGGAAATCTACAGCTTCCAATTCATTCATTAGCAATTGGGAAGTTATTAAGCCTTTCTTCAATAACAGAAAGATGTAAGATGCCTTGAGAGGCAAAGCTTTTCTTTTTATTTTTAATGTCAACAGTCTCTTGGTAAAGATCATCTTGTTTTTTCAAGATTTCATCCAGGATGGAAATCGAGTATTGAATAGACTTAATGGCATTTTCATACTGAGAATCGATAGCCTTGATGAGTCCTTTAGCAATATTTTCTTCAATTTGCTCTAAAGATTCGCCAAACTTTTCAAATCCTTTATCATAAACCTCTTGTTTCATTCGGACGATAATCTCTCCTGGATCGCTCCCAAAGAAGAAGCTTACGACTGCTCCTGTTGCAAGACTAGCTAAGATAATGGGCAAGAAGCCTATGCCAAGGAAAGCTAGACCACCAGCAACTCCTCCTCCCAGTAATCCACCTCCCCCCATACGTTTGAGGAGTCCCAAAAATCCATCACCATCTTTTATTGAATCTGGCTGTAAGCTTGAGTTGAACTGAATATCAACCCCAAAATGAGATAAAGACAAGCTAAATTGCTGACTCAAACTTGATCTAGATATCAGATCAATCGATTTAAGATTTTCATAGATAGAATTAAGGCTGTCAAAAATTTCCTTGTCAAATTCTTTCAGTTTGGGCATAAGAATTTGATCTTTCACCGTCTTTTCTAGCCAAATATCTAGATCCTGCGACAAGTCCTGAAGAAACTGATTGGCAAAATCTTTTAGAATTCCTTCCTTGTTATCTGCGTCAGAAGTCCAATTAAAACTCTTGTCAGCAATTCGATCTTCTACTCCATCAAGCCATACTTTCCATGCCTCTATAAAATTACCAATCACTGTATCTATCAAATCATCCCGCAAAAGACGAAGTTTGACTTCACGACCACTGGCAGCACCCATTTGCTCAATAATTTGGATCTTTCCGGACTCAGACAGACTGATTTCACCGTCAATAATTTTAATGCTTTGCTTCAAGGCAATCTGCGCCTCTTTAGCTAGTCTCGAAACAGCGTTGTTAAGCTTTCTGGCAACTAAAGCACCCCGTTCTTCCACCAGAAATGACTGAACACTTTGAGTGAAGTGCCTAAAGCGATGCAAGTATTCGTTTTCCTTCCCTTCTAATATGGCATCTAGAGCAGCCTGTGCAGAAATAAAGTGTAGTCTTTGTTCTCCCATAATGATGGGTTGTGAACCCATTAAGAAATTATTAGCTCTTTGCTTAACATGTTTTATGTCTTCATCACGTCGTAGCAAATCCATAAAATTAACTACGACAAAGAGGCTTTCACTTGGCCCTTGAGACTCTTCATCTTGCATCTGCTGCTTCAAAAGATAAAGCAGTTCCATTTCGCCTTGTGTAAAAGGGCGTAGGGCATTAGCCAGAAAAATTACTGCATCAGTATTCTTCAGAAGCTGATGAGTAATAGCCGTTCGGTCAGGGTGCTCATTCAAACCAGGAGAGTCAACAATTTCAACTTGTTGGCGACACAATTCCAAGTTTGGGTGCTCAAATACTATTTCTTCAAGATCAGACTTGGATAGCTCCTCAGAGATATTTAGTAAAGCAGCTTCTTGAGAGATTGAGGCTAACTCCTTATAGTCTTCAATAGGTACTTCTTTCTCTTGTCCGTTTTTATATCGGCAGATGACTCGACACCGTTCACCATATTTTAGGACTGTCACAACGCCGCTACAAGGGATAGCTCTAACAGGCTGAACCTCTGAACCTAAAAGAGCATTCAGGAGTGTTGATTTTCCCTGGCTAAACTCACCTACTACTGCTATCCGAAAAACTTGAGACTGTACTCTATCTAGTACCTGCATAGCTTCATCTCGCAAAATTTCAGGTATTAATTCCTGTTCAATGCTCTGCTGAATTAAATCAAGTACACCAGATGCTGCCTGAGTCAACTGTTCCCTGATTTGATTGAATTCATTAAATTTAGCGTATGAAACTGATAAGTCTGTGCCAGAGTTATTTCTTGTCTCTTTAGGATTTAGTTTATTCCTTAGAATTTCTGCCGCACGCATGAATGCAGGATCAAGATGCTGAAAGTGATGAGGATCTAACAACGCAAGCATCTCGCTGCATTCCCCTTGATTTTCAAGAGTATGATTTACTTCATTGTAGAAAAATGCGCAATACTGAACATCTATATCAAAAGTTTTTGCAAGAATTTCAATATATCTTTCTTCTTTTTCAGCTATTTCTTCGTCAGCGACAGCTAATTCACAACATAATCCTACAATAAGAAGCTTCTCGGAAGCAGTTAACTGACCTGAAAACTTCTCAATAATCTCCTTGCGAGCATAAGTTTTCTGCTTCTGGATGCCTTGAAAGATT
>JBBAWV010000013.1:0-49430 GCA_040396995.1 Nodosilinea sp.
CCTATACCGTGTGAGCTTTTTTACTGACTATGCGGCTTTTCAAACGCCCTCTTAGTGAGGTCGGCGTAGCGCAAAACAGCCCCTTCAAAGCTAACATTGGCGGCGAATACGTTCTGGAAATTGGCCCCCGTTAGGTCAGAACCGATAAACTTTGCGCCGTCTAGCTCGGTTGCTTTACCAGAAAGGGAACGGAAATCCGATCCGGCGAGATTGGCATCATCGGCAATGAAATTGCTCAAATCAGCCCCTCGGAAGCTGAGGTTCAAGCTGGTTGGCAAGGCAGAAAGAGCGACCCCCTCCGGCACAGCACTATTCACATCACTGAATACCAACCCTTCAAAGTTGGCGCGGTTGAAGTTGACGTTGAACAGGAAGATATCCGTGAAATTAGTATTCCTAAAATCTGCTCCAACGGCACTAGCATTTTGAAGGATAACGGCTTCTAGATTAGCACCTTGCAGGTTAGCACTGTTTAGGGTAGCTCCTGTTAAATCTGCTGCCTTTAGATTAGCTAGCGACAAATTAGCACGAGTCAGGTTTGCCCCTACAAAAATTGGCCGTTCAGATTGTTCGCCGCTGAGGTTGGCCTCACCGAGGTTCACAGCCGTGAGGTTGGCATTGGTAAAATTAACGCCGTTGGTGTCAATCTTAAACAGGTTTACCTGGGCCAGATTGGCTCCGCTAAAGTTGACATTGGTAAAGGTGGATAGAGATAAATCAGCGGCGGCAAAGGTGCTGTTCCCGCTAAAAATCGCTCCTGAAGCATTCACATTGCTCCAATTCGACTCGCGGAAATCGGTGCCTCGCAAAAAGGTACCGCCAAAATTGATATCGAATAGCTTTGTCTTAAAGAACGTCGAGCCATTCAAATTCTGACTACTAAAATTCTTGCCAAATAGATCCTGTTCACTGAAATTCAAGGCGGGCATGGTAGGTACATCCTGAATTCGCGATCAGGGTGCCATCAGGTTGTGATTAGCACCCTGAAATATCAAGATGCATTGTTATCTGTTATCCAGATAAATCAGTGAAAATACATTCGGCTTTACTTTATCTTCATAAACTCTTAACCTAAAAAATAAGTAATTCTACGGAAGTTGGAAAAGTCTTTTTATTAGTTGAGGCATGGCAAATCGTAGCCGTGACCTTCCAAAGTCTTACTAAATAAGGGCTTGATCGCATTAGATCTTGTGCTAGGGCCAACAACCATCCCTGCAACCGAGATCGGCTTTTGCTCAAAAGATTACTTAGATGACTTTTATGACATCCGTAAAGATGATTAATCCTTAACCGAGGCATTGAGGCGACGATCTGCCCCGATAAACCATTGTTTAGAGCCTTGCGGGAGCATGGAAGCCGCCTGAAATCCGCCCGTAGATTTAGGGAAGCCATCGCCAAGGACGACCGTTGGCGAGATGGTTAGGATAAATACGGCCCCTTAACTAAGACACGATGCCCACCCAGATTGCCCTAATTGCCCACGATGGCAAAAAAGACGACATGGTGGCCTTTGGCAAGCGTTTTAAGGCGATTTTGTCCCGCTATCCCCTGATTGCCACGGGCACCACGGGCGGACGGTTACAGCAGCAAACGGGGCTAGCGGTGGAATGTTTGTTGTCTGGTCCTTTGGGAGGCGATGCCCAAATTGCGGCACGGGTGGCGGTGGGAGAGGTGGCGGCGGTCATTTTCTTAATTGATCCTCTCTATGCCCAGCCCCACGAGCCCGATATTCGCGCCCTGCTGCGGGTCTGTGAGGTGCATAACGTGCCCCTAGCCACCAACCTAGCCACGGCGGAGGCCGTAATTAAGCACATTGGCAAAGCCCGCATCGCCCATTTAATCTTTAACCCCGTATCGGGACAGGGCAACCCTGACAATGACCTAGCCCTGATTAAGCGCCTGCTGGAACCCCAGGTGCAGGTGAACGTGATTTTTACCAGCCCCGATGTTTCCCCCGCCGACCAAGCCCGCGAAGCCCTGACCAAAAAAACAGATTTGGTGATTGCCTCCGGCGGCGACGGCACCGTATCCGAGGTGGCCGGAGTTGTGCTGGAAACGGGCATTCCCCTGGGCATCATTCCACGGGGCACTGCCAACGCCTTTGCCGCTGCATTGGGTATTCCCAGCGCCATTCAAGGAGCCTGTGGCACCATCTTGGCGGGCAACACCCGCACTGTAGACATGGCCCGCTGCAACGGCAGACCGATGATTTTGCTGGCGGGCATTGGCTTTGAGGCCGACTATGTGAACCGCGCCAACCGCGAGATGAAAAATCGCTTTGGGGTATTGGCCTACATTTTGGCTGGGGTGCAGCAGATCAACGAAGCCGAAACCTTTGAAGCCACCCTAGAGCTAGAAGGGGCCGAACATAGCGATCACCAGATCCTCAAGGGCAGCCTCACCACCTCCGCTATCACCATTGCCAATGCGGCTCCAGCCACCTCAGTTCTCGCCCAGGGCTTTGGCGAAGTGCGCTACGCCGATGGCCTATTAGATATCACCATCAGCACCGTTAAAACCCGAATGCAGGCGATTACCGCCCTCACTAGCCTGTTTGCCTCGGCCCTGGTCAGCAACCCCACTAACCGCGAAGATATCATCTGTCTACGCGGGTCGCGGGTGAAAATCACCACAGACAAACCCCGCCACGTCGTTGTAGATGGCGAAATCATCGGCACCACCCCCGTCGAGGTGGAATGCATTCCCCAGGGGCTAACCGTCCTTACCCCCCTAGCCAAGGAACAAAGCTGGTGGCCTTCGATTTAGGGAGTAGCCGATCAACGAGGGTAGGGCGCTGCGGAGAAGGTCGGTATCGGCAGTCCGTCACCCATCCCACTTCACTTTGAATAGGCGGAACAGTTCATAGTCGCGATGGGAAACCACCCGTCCCCCCACGGATTTCACCAGGGCGGGCCATTGATCGAGGGCATCAAGCTGCACTTCGGCCCCCAGGTAGGTTTCTAGAATGGCCCAGCTTTCGGCCAGGGGCGCGTCGGGGTTGAGGGCATCAAAGACAAAGTGCCCGCCCGGTTTGAGGACTTTTTTCACCTGTTGCAGCACCGTGTCCCAATAATCGGCGGGGTAGTAGCAGCTTACGCCCGTGGCAATCACTAGGTCGAAAAAGTGGGGGTCGTAATGATCGTGCAAGCGGTGGGCGGGGGCTTGCTTCATGCCCTTGAAGAGTTTGGAATTGAGCTGTGGCCCCCGTGCGGTGACGGCCTTGCAGGCAAACTCGCTGATGTCGTGGCCGTGGAAGAGGGCGTCCCAGTCTCGCCAGGGGTAGACCAAAAAGCTAATGCCGCAGCCAATGTCGAGGCAGTGCTCTTTTTTGTGAGGCTTCACCGATTCCCAAAAGGGCGTGGCAATGCGCGGCGTCAGGCGACCCGCTACCCAGTCTTTGAACAGGGGCATTTCTTCGATTTCCTGGGGCAGGTCGAAGGGTTGGCCCGCAAATTCTTGGTTGTAGCGCTGGGCAACGGCCTGGAGGGCGGCTCCCCAGGGGGAGGGATCGGCGGTGGGTAGGGGCATTCGTGTTCACCCTAACCTTTGAGGGCGCGGTTGAAGTTGTCGCGGTAGGACTTGCTAGAGGCCAAAAGCAACGGCCACAGCAGGGTCAATTTCACCTTGCCGTCACTGAAGTTGGTGCGCTTAAAGCCCGTCCAAAACTTCCAAGCGCCGCCACCATAGATGCTGACCAATAGTAATACCAGGAATGTTGGCATAGGTTTTCCTCGTTACTCAGGGTTTTTCCCTTTCCCTCTAAAATACCGATATTAGCGGGTTTGCGGGGGTGAGGATATTAGGATAACCTCAGTTCGGGTTAAGCCCAGGACTTCAATCTTTAGAACCCCTCTTCTGGCTTGTCCTGAAAGCCCTCTCCCTAAAGCCCTCTCCCACGGGGCTATCGCTTATACACAAGTCTCTATTCCACGGAGTTCCTAGGGTTGATCCCCCCTAGCCCCCCTTATGAAGGGGGGAACTGGATTCAAAGTCCCCCTTCATAAGGGGGATTTAGGGGGATCTTCAAGGACTTACGGCATAAAGGCAAGATGTGTATCAACAGTAGCCCACGGGGAAAGGGACTTTGAACCTTTCTAGCTCCCCTCTCCTATAGGGAGAGGGGCTGGGGGTGAGGGCTCCCACTGAGGTTATCCCAAACTGAGGTAGCCTCAGCCCTAGGATAGACATCTCGGTCACGTTCCTCCCCGTAAGCTATCGGTGTTACGGTAGCCTCAAAGGTGCCCAGGTATAGTCGGCAAGGGAGGAATCGGTTTATAACGCTAGCAGGTCGATGGCTGATAGGCGAATCGACAGGGTTGCAAATACCGTTGAGTAGCAGGAAGGAAACCAGATGCGTGCAGTGTTAATGGCTGGCGGTTCGGGGACACGATTACGTCCGCTCACCTGCGATCTCCCGAAGCCGATGGTACCGATTTTGAATCGCCCCATTGCCGAGCACATTGTGAATTTGCTGAGGCGCAACGGCATCTACGAGGTGATCGCCACGCTTCACTACCTGCCAGACATCATGCGCGATTATTTCCAGGATGGGCGCGAGTTTGGGGTGAAAATGACCTACGCCGTGGAGGAGGATCAACCCCTAGGCACGGCGGGCTGCGTGAAAAATATCGCCGATTTGTTGGATGACACTTTTTTGGTGATCAGCGGCGACAGCGTCACGGATTTTGACCTCCAGGCGGCGATTCGCTTCCATCGCGAAAAGGGATCGAAGGCGACCCTAGTGTTGACCCGTGTGCCGAATCCCATCGAGTTTGGGGTGGTGATTACCAACGCCGAAGGCCACATTCAGCGATTTTTAGAAAAACCTTCCACCAGCGAAATTTTCTCCGACACCGTCAACACAGGCACCTACATTTTGGAACCAGAGGTGCTGGACTACCTGCCCGCCAACCAAGAGTGCGACTTTTCTAAGGATCTCTTCCCTCTGCTGCTGGAGAAGGGCGAACCGATCTACGGCTATGTGGCCGAGGGCTATTGGTGCGATGTGGGCCACCTAGAAGCCTATCGGGAGGCCCAGTACGACGCCCTCCACCGCCAGGTTGTGGTGGATTACGCCTACCCGGAGACCTTGCCGGGGATTTGGGTGGGCGAAAATACCTACATCGACCCTACCGCCCAACTGCATCCCCCGGTGATGATCGGCAAAAACTGCCGGATTGGGGCGCGGACAGTGCTGGAACCGGGGACGGTGATTGGCGACAACGTCACCATTGGCAACGATGCGGATCTGAAGCGCCCGATTGTCTGGAATGGGGCCATTGTGGGGGATGAGGTACACCTGCGGGCCTGTAGCATTGCGCGGGGGGCCAGGGTAGATCGGCGTTCCCATGTGTTGGAAGGGGCGGTGATTGGGCCGCTCTCCACCGTGGGCGAAGAGGCCCAGATTAGCCCTGGGGTACGGGTGTGGCCCAGCAAGCAAATTGAGTCGGGGGCCATCTTGAACATCAATTTGATTTGGGGCAATACGGCCCAGCGCAATTTGTTTGGTCAGCGGGGCGTTTCGGGGTTGGCCAACATCGACATCACCCCGGAATTTGCCGTCAAACTAGGGGCGGCCTATGGGTCTACCCTCAAACCCGGTTCCCACGTCACCGTCTCGAGGGATCAGCGCAGCATTTCCCGCATGGTGTCCCGGTCTCTGATCGCAGGGCTGATGTCCGTGGGCATCAACGTCCAAAACCTCGAATCCACCGCCATCCCCGTGGCCCGTACCGCCCTGGTGCAAATGGGCGTTGTTGGCGGCATCCATGTACGGCTCCATCCCACCCGCCCCGACCAGGTGTTGATCGAGTTCTTCGACGAACGCGGCATCGACATCGGCAAGGGCAAGGAAAAGAAAATCGAAGGAGCCTACTTCAAAGAAGACCTGCGCCGCGCCGCCATCGACGAAATCGGCACCGTCACCACTCCGGCCCGCCTGGTCTCCACCTACATCACCGCCTTTGAAAAACACCTCAACGTAGAAGCGGTGCTGAATAGTCAGGCCAAGGTCGTGATCGACTACGCCTACGCCGTGTCTGGGGCGGTGCTGCCGCAAATCCTCGCTAAATTCGCCTGCGATGCCGTCGTGCTGAACGCCAGCCTGCGCCAGTCGCCCCTCTCCCCCGACGAGCGCGAGGTGATGCTGGGCCAACTGGGCCAGGTGGTGCAGGCGCTGCGGGCTACCGTTGGGGCGCAGGTGTCGGCCAATGGCGAGCAGTTGATCCTCGTCGATGAGATGGGGGCGCAAATTCGCGGCGAAACCCTCACAGCGCTGATGGCCCACCTGATGCTCACCGCCCAACCCAGGGGCACCATTGTGGTTCCGGTGCAAGCCTCCGGTGCCGTAGAACAAATCGCCCGTCGCCACGGGGGCCAGGTGATCCGCACCAAGGCCAACCCCACCGCCCTGATGCAAGCCTGCCAGGAAAACCCCAACGTCATCCTCGGTGGTAGTGGCGACATGGGCTTTATTTTTCCCGAACTGCACCCCGGCTTCGATGCCATGTTCTGCATCGCCAAGCTGATTGAAATGCTGAGCCTGCAACACCATTCCCTAGGGCAAATTTGGTCAGACCTGCCCCGTATCACCCACCGCAGCCAAACCCTGCGCTGCCCCTGGACGGTGAAGGGTGCCCTCATGCGCTACCTGGTGGAAACCACGCCCCAGGAACGCCTAGAACTCATCGACGGGGTTAAAATTTTAGGAGACAACCCCGACGACTGGGTGCTGGTGCTGCCCGATGCCGGGGAACCCCTCGTCCATCTCGTTGGCAACAGCCAAAACCGAGACTGGCTTGAAACCACCCTCAACCAGTACCATAGCCAGGTGCAGCACTTTATTGACCAAGCCCAAGGAATGCCGTCCTAGGGAAACTCAGTCAAGACTTGATTGACCCAGCCCGATAGGAAATGCCGTCCTCGGTAAACGAAGTTAGTCGCCTGCATCCAAGCCTTGCCGTCCAAGCCCTCAGGTCAGGGCCGCTCAATCCGGGTATCAAAGGAGAATCGCCGATGAACAACTGTATGCTTTTGGCGGAGATCGTCCAAGCACCCCAACTCCGCTACACCTCAGATACCCAAACCCCTGTGGCCGAGTTTATTGTGCAGTTTCCCGGCCTGCGGGAGGGCGAACCAGCGGGGCAAATGAAGGTCGTCGGCTGGGGCAACCTCGCCCAGGAAATTCAGGAAAACTACCAGGTGGGGCAGCGCGTTCTCATCGAAGGTCGCCTGGGTATGAACACCGTAGAACGACCCGAAGGTTACAAAGAAAAACAGGCCGAACTGACCGTCCAGCGCATCTACAATGCCGGAACCTTTGCCACCATGCCCATGACGGCCCCCACTCCCCTCACCACTAGCGCCCCCGCCGCATCTGCCGCCCCTCGTCCTACGCCCGCCGCCCCTCGGCCCACCACTCCGGCCCCCAGTCCCGTGGCCGACCCTGACCCCGGCATTAACTACGACGAAATTCCGTTCTAGCAAAGTCCCCTTAGCCCTCACCCCCAGCCCCTCTCCTCCCTGGGAGAGGGGAGCCAGAAGCATATCTTTGGATTAGTGACTATGGTGCAAGCGCTTCCTCAGCGCCTCACCTTTGACGAATTCCTAGCCTGGTATCCCGAAGGTCAAGGGCGCTATGAACTTATCGACTCTATAATTTGAGGGTATTATACCAAATCCGACTTGTTTGCCCCCGGTATCAGCGGGCGAGGAGACCTCGCCCCTACGGTTTGCTGGGCTGGGAATCGGGGTTATTCGATTAGGATTTGGTATTACCCATCGGGAATTGGTGCCGTGGATTTGCTTAAGCAATGGGGTTTTACTGCCGATAGTTGGAAGGGACAGCGCGGAGAATATTGGGTGCTGGCCCAAATGGTGTTGCTGATCGCGTTTGTAATGGTGCCCCGCTACCAGCCCTTCGATCCGGCAGGGTTGCCCTTGGCGGTGCGCTATGGGGCCATGGGGGTGGCTGCTGGGGCCATCGGTCTGTTTGCCCTGGTGTTGCTGGGCAAGGGCTTGATGGATCTAGGCCAAAACCTCACCCCCCTGCCCTACCCCCGCGAAGATGGGGAACTGGTGCAGACGGGAGTTTATAGTTGGGTGCGCCACAGTCTGTACAGCGGTCTCATTTTGGGCACCTTGGCCCTCAGCCTGTGGTGGTTTAGCCTCAGTCATTTGGGCTTGTGTCTGGCGCTGTTTTCCATACTCAATGCCAAAGCCACCAAAGAAGAAGTGTGGCTGCAAGAGCGCTATCCCCACTACAACGAATACCAAAAACGGGTTAAAAAGCTAATTCCTTGGATATTCTAGGCATCACTCAAATCACCTTCTAACTATTCTCAAAGACAGTGGACTAACCCAATCGTCGATTGACAAGCTACCTACTACTGGCCGTCATATACTAGGAAAAGATCCCTTCATTGACCGATTAATCGGCAATAGAAAAAACGATTACCCAGGTCTAATATCCGCTAATTATGCTTGATAAAAATTCTCTTTTCGCCCTGTCCTTGTTTCCCTACCTCGGGTTTCTGTGGTTCTTAACGCGCACCAAAGGCACCCCAAAAATGGCGCTGTTTGGCTTCTATGCGCTGCTGATTTTTGTCGCAGTCACGATTCCTGCGGGGCTTTATGCCAAAGTAGTCCTCAACGAAGAACTCGCCAACATCGACTGGCTTCACGGTGGGGCTGAGGCATTTTTAACCCTGTCGAATATTTTTGTGGTGCTGGGGTTTCGGCAAGCGGTGATCCAGCACCAACGACAGGCTAATTCTGGGGCTGAGGAGTCGGTGATTTCTGGGAAATAGGGCCAAAGATGCGATCGGTAAACCTCACATACCAGGCCGCTGCTTGTACCTGAATAATGTAGGCCATGGCGATAATCAGGGCAATTTCAGAACCCTGCTCTTTGCCAAAGCTAGTCATGGCAATCGCCAGGGCAATGGAGAGATTTCTCATCACCGTGCCGTAAACTAGGGCAATGGCATCGCCTCGGTTGAAGAACAGCTTGCCAATAATCGTGCTGAGCAAAAAAATCCCGGCATACAGAATTGCTAAGGGCAGTAAAAAAGACAGCAAAATCATCGGATTGCCGAGGCCAAGTCAGCCACCAGGGCGCGGGTGCCGGGAGATTCGGCCAAAATTTGGCTGGCAGGGATGGGGTTGCCTAGTTTGTCTTTGGCTATCAGTCCACCCCCAGCGGCGGTGGCCGTGGGGGGCACCATAAATGACGATGGGCGGCATTGAGAAAGATTACGGTCGGGCGGAATGGGACGACTGATTGGACGACGGCTGAAACAATTGACGTGACGTTGAGGAACCAGGATTTACCATGATGAAATGGTTTTTGCGTTTAGGCTTGGGACTCTGTTTGATCGCGCTGGTGTGGGGCTGGCAACCCGCTCTAGCTCAGGCTGAGGTGAACCCGGCGGAACTAGCTAAGGCTGTGGAGGCGGTAGAAAATTTGGATGCCCTGCGTAGTGGGCTGGCTTCCTATCTTAAAGATGCGCCGGGACCTCCCACTGCCGAAACCATGAAGCAGGTGTGCAAACCCGTGGGCATGAAGGCGATGGAACTCAGCAAAGAAAATGGCTGGCAGGTGAAGCAACTGGCCAAGAAATACCGCAACCCCGACCACGCCCTCGACACGCCCCACGCCACCATGGCCCTAGCCAAGTTTGAGCAAAACCCCGACCTGATGGGCCTCTGGGAAAAAGACACGCTGAACGGCCCATCAGGCACCCACTACTATCGACGCATTAACGTGGAAGCCAGTTGTTTGGCCTGCCACGGCATGAAAAATTCCCGCCCCGATTTTGTCAAGGCCAACTATCCCCAAGACCTCGCCTACGACTTCAAAGAAGGCGACCTGCGCGGCATGTATGAAGTGTTTATCCCCGATGTGCAGCAGGCCATTCAAGAGGCTGTCAGCCCATAGATTAAAGCGCTTGAGATGATTGGGGGATTGGGGGCCATAAGGGGTACTTTAGATTAGAGACTGGTGTAAATTTACGCACGGATAGGATAATGACCGCAAGCCAAGGGCCGGGGGAAGGCACCCATAAACTCACCTGCCAGCTATTTGTTTACGGCACTCTCAAGCCAGGGGAAGCGGCGTTCCGACGGTTTTGTGAGCCTTACATCATCGAACAACAGGAGGCTCTCGCCCCCGGTCGGCTGTATCATTTGTCTCTCGGCTACCCAGCCCTCACCCTGGAATCGGGTTGGGTGGAGGGGACGTTGCTGACCTTCTCGTCCACCACCGCCCTAACAAAACTAGACGAATTTGAATCGTTTTACCCCGATCACCCCCAAGATAGCGAGTACCTGCGTATCTGGCACACCATTTACAACTCTAACCAGGTCTTCCTCACCCATGCCTGGGCCTACGCGATGACCAAAACTCAGGTAGATGCCCTCGGTGCTACCTGGCTTCCGAATGGTCAGTGGGCGAGCCCCTAAGCCGACGGAGTTGCGTTGGCTCTCTCGTACATCGCCACCTTGCAGCGATGCCTAGGTGGCTAGCGTCACCTGCGAATGGACGCGAATCCTAATCCGACTTGTTTGCCCCCGGTATCAGCGGGCGAGGAGACCTCGCCCCTACGGTTTGCTGGGCTGGGAATCGGGGTTATTCGATTAGGATTTGGTATCACTTGGCGCTTGATAGTCGCCCTGCCCTCAAATTGATTCAGGTGAAGCACCACCTTCAGGGTGGCGTCATCCGTCAACGCCGGGGTAGGCGATACTGAAGAGAAGCAGGTTCTCATGGCTTTTCGTCCAAATTTTCTAGCCTGACTCTGCCCCTTTTCAACGGATTCCGCTCTATCTTCGCCCCTTTGTGATCCACTGACCCTACTTAAACTTCTGCTGCTCTCTCTATTTGGTTATCTCCCCCATGACAACCCCCGACATCCAGTGGTATCCCGGACACATCGCCAAGGCCGAAAAGGCCCTGGTGGATCAACTCAGCCGGGTGGATGTGGTGCTGGAGGTGCGGGATGCCCGAATTCCCCTGTCTACCGAGCATCCCAGCGTCAACGGTTGGGTGGGCGAAAAGCCTAGGGTGCTGGTGCTCAATCGGGTAGACATGATTTCCACCGAAGCCAGGGAAGCCTGGGAAACCTGGTTTCGGCAGCAGGGGGAGGTGCCCCTGTTCACCAATGCTCAGCAAGGCCAAGGGGTGAAGGCCATCGCCAAAGCCGCCCAATCCGCTGGAGAAGCGGTCAACCAACGGCGCAAAGCACGCGGCATGAAGCCCAGACCAATCCGCGCCGTGGTGATTGGCTTCCCCAACGTGGGCAAATCCGCCTTAATCAACCGATTGCTCAACCGCAAAGTGGTGGCCAGTGCCCGCCGCGCCGGAGTGACGCGCCAACTCCGCTGGGTTCGCATTTCCGGCGACCTAGACCTGCTGGATGCACCGGGGGTCATCCCCGCCCGCCTAGACAACCAAATGGCCGCCCTCAAACTGGCCATCTGCGACGACATTGGCGAAGCCGCCTACGACACCCAACGCACCGCCGCCGCCTTTGTAGAAGCCCTCAAAACCCTAGAGCAACGACGGGTGCCTGAGGACTTCCAATCTCCTCTACAACAACGCTATGGGGTCGCCCTAGCTGACCACACCGGGGAAAGCTTTGTGGCCGAAGTGGCCGCCCAAAAATTCCAGAATGACAAAGAACGCACCGCCAAACGCCTTCTCAACGACTTTCGGACGGGGCTGCTGGGCACCTGGGCGCTGGAATGGCCCCCAGAGGCAATCAAATAGAACGCTAATCGACCTGTCATCCAAATCCGAATTAGGAAACCCCGATTCCCGACCCAACCAACGGTAGGGGCAAGGTCTCCTTGCCCACTGATGATACGGGGGTAAACGAGCCGAATTTAGTATGAGAGGGATCCGTCATCGTGCTCCAGCGATCTAGCCAGGGCAAGGCAAGTGGCGAGGGGGGCATCGGTTTTGATGGCCTGAGGATCGCAACTGGGCACTGCGGCCCGATAGCCTTGGTTCTGGAGGGCCACAATCAACTGATCCCGGTTGGGGATGTCCATCTGTCCCCGTCGGCCCATTTCTCCAAGGGGATAGTAGTAGGGCGGTAGGGTTACTTCGGCAACCATACGGTTCAACAGCTTGGACTGAGACGACCAGCCCCAGGCCTGCGCCAAGGTGGCCATGGCCTCTAAGGTGGGGACGTGGTGTAGATCGCCCAGCCACATCGGGCCGCTGATCACAAGGCTGGCACTGTTCTCGGTCTTGCTAGCCGATGGGTTTTGATGCTGCTGAACCGCCGCTACACCATGACCGTCTAACCCGTGGCAGCTACAGGTCACTCGGCCCAATTTCCGCCAGTCCACGGTTTGGAACTGGCCGCAGTGGTGGCAATAGGCCAAAAAGCCGTAGGTTTGGCTGGAGAGGGTGGGGCGTTTTACCAGGCGCACCATGGCCCGGTGGACTTGCCCGGTAAATAGGGAAAACACGGGCTGAATGCCAAACCCCCGGGCGGCAGCGGTTTGGGCGGCATGGCCCATCAGCAACCGAAGCCCTTGCTCATGGACAGCGGGGTGGGAACGGGCGGAGGAACCGTAGATTTTCAGGCTACGTTCGGGATCGTGTCCACTAGTGGAACGGGCATCGGTGCTGGTGAGATAGAGCAACCCGCCAATTTTTGCGGCCCACAGGGCGTTGCTGGTGTGTGGGGCAGGACTGCCGAAATTGTCGATATCGACCAGATCATAAAAATCCCGTTCCTGATAGCACCGGAAAAACACCGCCTGAGCGTCCTCGTGGGTAATGCGGTAGCGGGTGGCTTCAACCTGGGCTAGGTTCGTTGCTAGGAGGTCGGCGTGATCTGGGTTACCCTCGTTGGCCCATACCCAATCGGCCCCGGCTTCGACTAGATATCGCAAAGGCCGCACACCACTGCCCGTCATAGCATCTAGCACCCGCAGATGGCCAAGGCGTTGTTTTTCTAAGGTTGCCACCAACACTGCTAAATCACGGGACAGGGCGCTGCGGGGCCGATAGAAGGCGTCTCCCACGGTAAAGAAAACTCGGCCTTCCCGTTTCCGTAGCGTCGTAGGTGAGTGGGCCAATTCGGCGGGATGGCGCTGGGGATCAGAGGCTTCCCAGGGTTCCCCAGGCATCCTAAGCGGCCTCGATAGCCTTGGCAACGGCGGATTCTAACCCGGCTTTGTCCAATTCCGTCAGCACAAACACTTCTTGCACCGTTTTGCCCTTGCGGGCAATCAGCTTAAAGCCGCCCCGAATCGGTACCGAGACCTTTACCCGCAGTTCAGGGGAATGGGCGCGTACATTTGCAATTACCCCAGGGGTGACGGTGCCAATGCCGGGTTGGTTGAGGAGTTGCTCCAGGATGGGGATCAGGCCCGGTAGATGGGTGGAGTGGTTCCAAACGAGGCGACCGTCCGAGGCTTGTGTCATAAATGGTGTTCTTATAAGTGGAGACAATGGGAAGTTTGAGATAGCTGGAACGGCACGGCTTACAGTGCCCCCGCTGGACAGTCTACCGCAGGATTAGGCCCTTTCGAGGGGGGCCATCGTTAGGCCCGCACGGGTGAGTTGAGAATGATACAATTCAGCCTGCTCTAGGGGGCCAACCCACACCGTAGCTTGGCCCTCGAAGTGGATTTGGTTGGTGAGGTTCCAGGCTTGGTCGGCCCCCATGCCGGGGATGTATTTCACCAGGCATTCCGCCACATGCTGAAAGGTGTTGAAGTCGTCGTTGAGGACGATGATTTTGTAATTGGGGTAGGGTTGGCGGGTGGTTTGGCGGGTTTTCTCAGGGGCAATGGTTGGTGAGGCTGAGGCGGAAATCGCCGTAGTTAGAACCCAAGTCATAACGGTGATGGCCAAAATCGCTAAAAAGCAGTGACAAAGGAGTTAAACCCTAGTCTATCGAATATTCAACCGAGAATCCGAGGGCCGGGAATCTGAAGGGCTGGGAACTAGGTCGGCTCGGAACGACGGGTGGCCCGCCGTAGGTTCAGCCACCGTTCTAGGCTGAGGGAAACCACCCCCAGCGTGACGAGCACCACCCCCATCCACTGAATAAATTGTAGGGCCGATTTTTCTCCTGGCAAAACCAAATAGGCCAGCACAGCCGTTACCACCGGGCCACTCGCCGCCACAATCGAAGCCTGGGCCGCGCCCATCAGCTTAACGCCATAGTTATTGAACAGATAGCCCAACAACGTTAAGCCCCCCAGCATAAGGCCACCGAGATAGAGACCCAGCGGACTACTGGGTTGATCGGGCTGCATCCCAAAGAACGATCCGACAATCAAACTCAGGCTGGTGAGCACAAACACCGTAGAGAACTGCATGAGGCTGACGGGCACTGGATGCAACCGCCGAAAGCTAAGCTGCATAGCTACCAAATACAGCGCAAAGGCCACACTGGACAGCATCGCCGCCCCCACCCCCCAGGGGGATACCAGGCTGGTACTGATGTCGCTGGAGATGCGCGGCAGGGCCGTGAACACAATCCCCATGGTGATGGCAAACATGACCACCAGGCGTAGGGGGGTAGGCCGATCCCCAAACAGCGCCCAGGCCAGGGGCACGGTAATCAAGGGATACATGAACAGCAGGGTGACCGCCACCCCAGGGCCAACCTTGGCGATGGAGGTGTAGATCAACACTTGGGACAGGAACAGAAACGCACCGCTGGCCACCACCTGGGCTAGGGGCCGTCGATCCTCCTGGGACAACAGTTGACTAATGTCTTGCCCCAAGGTGGGCCGCAGCCGTTGGGCCACCACCACCATCAACGGCACCACCACCACCATCCGCAACCACAGCAACAGCAGAGAGTTGGGAATATTGAGTTGCAGAATGGAGGCCACAGGGAACCGCCCAAAGACCTCGCCACCAAAGCCAATTAGACCCACCAGCACATTGTGAATGGACAGGGCCAGGGTAGACAGGATGATCAAAATCAGCCCCGCCTGAAGTTGGCTCCGACTGATTGCTGCCGCCGGGGGTGCCTGAGACGGAGGCGGTGTAGGGGCGTGTCGTCGTTGGGGTCTGGGTTGCGTCGAGGCTGTGGGCGGAATCCCCGGTTTGGAAGCGTCCTGACTGGATTCTCTGCGTCCAACCTTGGGCGTCGTAGGAACCGATCCAGGGGAGATACCCGTCGCAGGATAGGCCGCTGGGGCGGGGAGTTGGGGAGTTGCCCCCTGGGGCCAAGGGCGGGGAGGACGGCCCCACGGCCCTGCACCGGGCAATTCTGGCGGCTGATGACCGGGGGGCAACGCCGTGCCGGGAGCCTGCCCCCGCCCTACCATGCGCTGGCTGGGTTGCACCATTTGAATCTGAAGCTGCTGGCTCATCCGGGTCACCAGAGCCTCAAGAATGGCTTCCCCCTGCTGCTCCATGCTGTGCATCCGGCTCACCTGCTGGGAAAGGCTACTTTGGTAGCCTTGCAAATCTTGCTGGAGCACCTTGAGAGCGCTGTGGAGGCTACCATCCAGGGCGATGAGGCGTTCGCTGGCTTCGGTCAAGGAGGTGAGCGCATCTCCCCCCGTCAACGCGCCCGGTGCCAAAATACTCTCCTTGAGCTGGGCTTGCAGATGGGTCGCGAGGGCTTGGGCCAGTCGTTTGGCCCACACCTGCTGCTGAGCAATCTGTTGTTCACTCAAAATCTGCTGCTGTTCGCTCAAAATCTGGCTTTGGCTGGCCTGCAAGGCTTGGTATTCGGCCTTGAGATGGGAGAAATCGTCTTCCAGGGTCTCAATATCCGCCATGAGCCGCTGCTTGCGGTTTTGCAGATAGGTAATATCCTCCGCCAACTGGGCCGAAACTTTTTGGCGTAGTGCCTCCAGGTCTTGGCTCAACCCCTGCAAGGCTGCGTTCGCCGCTGATGCCTGTGGCTGGAGGGATGGGTCATTGGGTAGATGATCAGTTGGCCCCATGAGATCTGTCTCGAATGCTGCAACCCACCTGACCCATGGCAGCCCAAGGGAACTAGGTCAATCTGGATGATAGTATTGTGCGCAAAAAACAGAAAAAGATCTCACGGAAATCTTTACCGTCAGCGTTCCTAGCCTAGGGCTAAGGGCCAGCACAGGCCAGCATACGGGGCCAGCAGAGAATCGGGCAAGTCTGCTCAGGGGCAGCATTAAGATTTAAGTTTTAAGTCCTTTAACCGGATCCCCTGACTCACCACCTGCCAAGGGGCGATGGCCGTCTGGTCAGGTTCGAGATCGGCGGCATTCCCCCGAATTCCAGACGCAGGGATGGGCTGCTCCAGCAACGTCACCATGGTGCTGGTCGTGAACCCCAACTGGCCACCTAGGCCCAGCGTCCCCGCCACCCCAGCACTTTCGTAGCCGCGCAGAATGAACTGATCACCATCCTCCGCCAGTTTGAACGCCGACAGCACCCAGGTCGTTTCGCCAAACGCTAAAAAACTCCCGGCATCAGCGAGAGCTTGGCGTTCAGAGCATTGACGTTCAGAAGGTTCAACCGTTGAAAGACCACGATCCTGAATCCAAGGTCGCACGGGGACATTCAGATTATGCGCCTGCTGTACGGTTTTGGCCTCCTGCCAGCTTCCGGCATGGGGATAAATCGCGTAGGTAAAGGTCTGCTGCCCTCGATCGGCGGTGGGGTCGGGCCAGAGGGGCGCTTTCAACAACGTCAGCCGCAGTTGATTGGGGATAGCATCAAAGCCGTGTTTGTAATCGGTGAGAATGCTCACCCCTCGGCTCTTGGTGTCCTGATTTTCTACGCCCTGGCTCTCTGTACGCTGGTTCTCTGTGTCCTGAGATTCGCTCCCTTGAACCTGACTAATATCTGCCCAACGCAGAGATGGCACCTCCCACTTCGCCTTGTCCTCCGGCGTTTGGGGATCCGTACACCGATGAATAGCCCCAAAAGGAATTTCGTAGGTCGCCTGGGGAGATGAGACCGTCAGCGGAAAGGCCGCCTTCACCACAACCTGGGTTTCCTGCCAATCGACGGTCGTCCGAATGCTGAGGTAGGTCGCCGTGGCATCCAAGACGTAGTCCTGCACAAAGGTGGACTGGTGAAAGGTTTTCACCACCCGAACCACCTGCCGACAGGGGGCAGCCTCCACCCATTCCATAGATTTTAGGCAGAACCCATCAAGGGGATGATCCTGGTAATCCGGGGCAATGTTCCAGGCGTCCCAATACTGTCCGGCATCCTTAAACGCTTGAAGCTGATTCCCGGCAGCGCTGAAGGTTTCTGTGCCCGTGGCTTTGTGAATCAGGCTGGCGATTTCCCCGGTTTCGGGATTCAGGGTGGCGCGGAGGTGGTCATTTTCGAGAATCCAATTTTGGGGAGTGGGGAGTGGGGCGTCGGGAGTCGGGAGGTTGGACTCCGTGGGCTTTAACCAAATGACGCGATAGCCAACGGAGGGAATCCCTGTCACCGTCACCAATACCGTAGGGTGGGCACCGCCCACCACATCCCCTGTGGCCCTCACCCCCAACCCCTCTCCCAGGGAGGAGAGGGGGGCCGGAAAGACTGGCTTGGCTTCCCCCTCTCCCGTGGGAAGAGGGGGACTGAGGGGGTGAGGTCTAAACTGTGTTGGCAGCGATTTCCCCTCACTATCCAACGCCTGCCAATGCTGATGATCGGCCCATGCTTCCGGCAAGGAAATCTCGACCACCTCATCCCGTTCCCAGTTCAGCGGGTTGAACAGCACCACGGGAATCGCTTGGTCATCGGGGGATACGGGTAAGGTGATGGCTTGGGCAACGGATTCCAAGGCATTCGCCAGAATTTGCTGACTTGACGCCAACGCAGCCTGCCAGGTTTCGTTCGCATCGGCAAACACTTCAGGGATGGAAGTTCCCGGCAGAATATCGTGAAATTGATTGAAAAGTACCTGCTTCCAGGCAGTTTCTAGCTCGGCCTTGGGATAGGGGTGTTTCGTCAGGATATAGGCGATGGTGCTCCACAGTTCTGCCTGAAAGAGGGTGTCTTCGCAGCGGCGGTTGTATTGCTTTTGGTCGCCGTGGGTGGTGTAGCAGCCTCGGTGCAGTTCCAGGTAGAGTTCGTCGTTCCAGATGGGGAGGGAGTGGGGAGTGGGAGAGTGGGGAGTCGGGAGTGGGGGAGTGGGAGACAGGAGGGAATCTAGCAGAGGTTGGGCGTGGCCGAAGGTGAGGGTGGGGAAAAGGGGGGAGTTGGCCCAGCGGCGGGTTTTGAGCAGCATATCGCGGGTGGGGCCACCGCCATGATCGCCCACGCCAGGGAGCCAGAGAGCGTCCTGAAATCCGGTGTTGGTTTCCCATTGGGCGGCGTATTGGGCGATTTCTAGGGGCTCAATGTCGGTGCCGACGGGGGGCAGGGTAACGGCGGTGAGGTTGGTGCCGTCTAGCCCTTGCCAGGTGCATAGGTCGTGGGGGAAGGGGTTGCTGTCGTTCCAGCGCAGTTTTTGGGTGGCAAAGTAGCGCACACCGCCTTGGGTCAACAATTGGGGCAACTGCCAGGAAAAGCCAAAGGTATCGGGCAGCCAGGCGATGGCGCTCACCGACCCAAATTTTTCGACACAGTAGCGCTGGCCGTAGAGAATTTGCCGCACTAGGGCTTCTCCCCCCGGCAGGTTCAAATCGGGCTCCACCCACAGGCCCGCATCAATGGCCCAGCGTCCGGCCTGCACTTGTTGTTGAATCTCGACAAACAGGTCGGGACGATTCTCCTCAATCCAGGCAAATAGGGCCGGGGTGGAATGGGTAAAGGTGAGTTCGGGAAAGTCCTGTTGCAAGGCGAGAACCGACTCAAAGGTGCGCTGGGCGGCGTCCCAGGTTTCGGCCACGGGCCACAGCCAAGCGAGGTCGAGGTGAGCGTGCCCCACACAATGCACCGTGCGCTGCTTCAGCCAAGGGGTGAACTGGCTCAGGGTATCCCGCACTTGGTTAAGGGATTGGTGAAACTGGGACGCATCACCGACCTGATCCCAGGCAATTTGTGTCAGAGCGTCTTCTAAAATCCCCAGGTTTTCCGGCGCAAACTGTCGCAGATAGGTTTCTAGCACCGCCAACTCATCGGCGACAAAGGCGGGTTCTGGGTTGGCCACATCCAGGGATTCAAACACCAGTTCCGACTTCACCAAGGCTCCCTCATCATGGCCAGGGCTAACCAGTTTTAGCGCGACCTCCACCGATTCACCGGGTTGCACCGATTCGGACAGGGTGATCCTCGTCCAGCAATCGAAAATATCCCCGGTATGAACTAACTGGCCGTTGACATAGATTTCCGCCAAATCCGCCCACCACCGCAGGGCCAGCTTGGCCGACAGCCCCGCCACCGGATAGCCACCCAAATCCTCCGGCCAGGTGAAGCGTTGATACAACCACAACACCTGCCGCCTCCGTTCCCAAGCAATGTGCCCTCGCCCATTCACCGCCACCAACGGCCATTCTTCTCTCCCCTCTCCTTCCTGGGAGAGGGGCCGGGGGTGAGGGGCAGTGATGTGGTGGGCGGTGCCCACCCTACTCATGTTCCAGTTCGCTTGTACGTCTTGTTGACTCAGACCACGGAGTTTCTCTAAAACGCTGGCGATTGGGGGCGAGGTGGCCGCAGGATTGGTGGCAGGGGACATGGCTCCGGTATGATCAGGGCAGTCTTCAGTGTAAGCAGCGCAGGCAACGTTATGGCCTCTTCGTCGCGCCCGTTTCAAAGCCAGACCGTGTCGCGTTTGTTAGCTGGCTACCGACAGATGGCCCACGGTGCTGAACGCCTGCTGCGTCAGGGAAAAACAGCCCTGTTGTGGGGTGTGCAGGTGATTGCATTCCCGCTGTATGTCGCGTTTCAAGGGGTACGTTCTGCCGCTCGTACCCTGCAAGCGACGAAACCTTGGCAACAGGTGGTCGCCCTGCTCACCGGGGAAACGCCCCCGCCCGTGATCCTAGCCGCCGATTCCCCGATTCGGGCGTTGCTCTCCCTTACCCAGCCCCTAGCGGTGCGGCAACCGGGACATTTGCGCCAGGTGGATCGCCACGGGGAGCTGCTGCGTCAGTCTCGCGCCGAAAGCGTGATGGTCAACGGCCAATGGCAGATGGTGCCGTTGCAAACTCCGGTGTGCGGGGTGGCGTCGGATTTGGCGACCCGTCACCTGGTGCTTGTTACCACGCATAACGTTATTTTCAACGGCCTCACCGACCTCCAGAGAGAGCAGCTTCAGCGGGCCATTACCCTGCTGATGGCGGAATATGCGGGCTGGTGTCGGCGGCAGTGGCACGACCGACAGCTTCAGTCCTCTGGTCTACCCCTACCTCAGGCCACCGACAATCAGTGGCTCCCGGTGCGCTGGGTTAACCAAGCCCTAGCCTGGATGCAGACCAGCCCCCTCGCCCAGGTGACGAACTTGTTTGGCGAAGCCCAGGCCGTCCCGCAATTAGGAGAGGCTGGAATGGTGGAATGGTGGCAGCGGGCGCTGGCCGGACAAGGGCGACCTGCTTTCCAAGATTTCCCCCGTTTAGGGGCTGCATCGGATGACGCGGCGTTGGGTTATGGTGCCGCCTACCATGCCGCGTTCGCCACGACCCCCTACACCTCTATTCCTGTTCCCTACGGGGTTTCGGTGTGGAATCAACCCAGGGTGGGAGACCGTGCTCTAGCCAACTTTCCTGAATCGGGTTCTCTCACCGTTGCAGGGCCGTCCGTCGTAGCCACCCAAACCCAGGCTACCCGCGAGGTTGTCACCTATATTGCCGAAGATGGCACCGTGGTTAGGACTGATTCGGCTAGGTCTATTCCCCTCGAACATGCCACGGTTTGGGAGGATGGCGCTGCCCATTACGCCACCACTGGCTGGGGCAGAACCGTGGATGGCCGCGCCGACCTCAAAGGCTTACCCGGAAACGACGCCATCGAAGCCCAGGTCGCCCTCGTCACCTACGTCGATCATCCCCTCGTTATGGTGTTGCGCTGGCTCGACGCTCTGCTGCACCAAGCCGAAACTTGGCTGCAACGGGCGTGGCGCTGGCTGTGGGGGCAGTCCTAGGGCAGGGTTTCCACTTTTGGGCCTTGCTTTGGGCAGGTGAAGATTTGGCGTATGATAGACCCAAGTTAAGTTCTGTGTGCGCCCCAGAGTGGTGGCAGAACGTCAGAAAGCCCATTCCAAAACCGGGGGGCGATCACCTTAGCTGGCTGTTTGGAGACTTAAAATCATGCTGACTCTCAAAATTGTGGTTTACCTCGTTGTCACCTTCTTTGTGTCGCTGTTCGTGTTTGGCTTCCTCAGTGGCGACCCCTCCCGCAACCCTGGTCGCCAGGATCTCGAATAGGCTTTGGTGTAACGCAAGGCTCCCGGCAAAGCCGGATACTGGCCTATGGATGGGATGGTTAGATTTGGCATGGCGGGGAACACTTTCTCCACCCAGCCCATCCCATGGTTCTAAGCCCGCTCGTCGGGCTTTGTTTTTGCTGTGGTTACCCTGGCCCCATGCCCCTACCGATTGTCTTGTCGGATCTTCCCCCCACCGTTGTGCATCCGTCTAGGGTGCATCAGACGACGCTGGCGGCTGGTGCCGTTGTCCAGAGTGCCCCGCCCGAACCCGCCGATAGCGCCCCTAATTTGAGGGTGTTGTCCCAAACGATGTCACCCCAAACCGTTCAGGATGAGGCGATCCCCGCTACAGATGGGGCCACCTGGGTTGTGGAGCCCAGCCCGACCGAGGTGGCGGGGCCAGAAACATTGATGTTGCGCCCACGGACAACGGGGTCAGAAGTCATCAGCTCACCGCTAGAGCGTGTTTCAGATGCCGATCCTCTCGCCGAGAACGCTTCAGCGGCAGGCGCTTCAGCCACAGATCCCCCATCCGAAGATGCTCCAGCGGCAGGTGTTTCCGTCGCCAATACTCCAGCCGAGGACGCCTCAACCGCAGATACGACCGGGGAAGGTGCGCCAGCCGAAGAGGCGACCGGGGAAGAGGCGACCGGGGAAGACGCTGGGGAGGACGCTTCAGAGGAAGATGTCCCCGCCAATGCCCTAAATCCAGCGCTACTTCGACTGTTGGCCGATACCCAAACCTTCTCCCCCGAACGGCAGATGGTGACGGCCAGTGGGAATGTGCTGGTGCAGTTTGGCGATACCCAACTGGCGGCGGAACGGGTGTGGGTAAACCTCAACAACCGCTATCTACGGGCGGAGGGTGATGTCTTTTTTAACCGCAATCAGCAGATTTTGGAGGCTGACACCGCCACCTATAACCTGTTGCAGGGCAGCGGTCGCCTTACCCATGGGCGTGGGGCGCTGCGGCTGTCTAGCCTCACTGAAGACCTGGCGGGAGTCACGTTTCCCAACGATTTACCCCCCCAGCCCCTAGACTATCGCCTAGGCAGTCAGGGATCAATTTCCCAAGTGACCAGCCCTGGGGGATATGCCTTTACCCTCAACTCCACCGCGTTGATCTTTGGCGGGGGGGCGACGGACGTGGGGCGGATTCGCTTTGAAACCAGCCAGATCGACTTTGATGCGATGGGCTGGTATGGCGACAACCTGCGGCTCACGAACGATCCCTTTTCGCCCCCGGAACTGGAACTGCGGGGCAATCGAGTCAGCTTTGTGCCCCTCTCCGAAGAGGAGGATGAATTCTGCATTGACAACCCCCGCTTGGTGTTTGATCAAGGGCTGAGCCTGCCCCTAGTGCGGCGTTGCTATCAACTCCAGCGGGGGCAACTCCCCGCCGATACCTTCAACCCCCTGTTCGTGAACATCGGCTACGACAACCGGGATCGCGATGGCTTCTTCATCGAGCGAGCCTTTTCGGTAGTAGAGGCGGAATCCTTCCAAGTCAGCCTGTCGCCCCAGCTTTATTTGTCTCGCTGGCTGGATCAAAACGATGGTCTGGGCGCGCTGTCTAATCTGGGGTTGGTGGCCAGGGCAGAGGGAAGCCTTGGCCCTCGCACCTCTGCCACCGGGCTGGTGAGCCTACCGGGGCTTGACTTCAAAAATTTTACCAACCGAGTGCGGGCCAACCTGCGGGTGCGGCAGTTGATCGGCACCCACCGCCTTGGGTTGGAGTACACCTACCGGGATCGCCTGTTTAACGGTTCCCTAGGTTTTCAGGATGTTCAGACCAGTACGGGGGTGTTGCTAGAGTCGCCCGTCATTCCCCTGGGGGATACGGGGATGAATTTGACCTACCAACTATCGGGGCAATACGTCACGGCCAATACCGATCAAGCCTCCCTTCTCGATCCCGGCGTGGGGATAGGGTTGACCAGTCTATTTCGGTTCCAGGGAGCCGCCGACCTCAGCCGTAGCTTTCCCCTGTGGCAAGGTACCGCCAAACCCAGCACCGCCACGGAAGGGCTACGCTATTCCCCTCAGCCCGTTGTGCCGTTTCTAGCCCTTGTTGCCGGACTGCGGGGAGTGGCCACCTACTACACAAGCAGCGACCTCCAGGAGTCCCTTAGTGCCAGGGTGACGATGGTGGGACAACTGGGGCATTTGGCCCGCAATTATTGGGACTACACCCAATTTAACCTGGGCTTCTCCGGCAGTTTCATTGGGAGGGATGATTCACCCTTCCTCTTCGACCGCTTGGTAGACCAGAACACCGTGTCTGGCGGCATTGTGCAGCAGATCTATGGCCCGGTGCTGTTGGGCTTCCAAACCGCCTTCAACCTGGATACGGGACGGGAAATTGACACCCGGTTTAGTGTGGAATATCGGCGGCGCACCTATGGCCTTGTGGCCCAGTACAGCCCCACCCAGGAAACGGGTTTCCTGGGGTTTCGCCTCAGCCAGTTTGATTGGGTAGGGCGACCCGACCCCTTTGATAGCGATGCGACCAACCAAAATGTTCAAGTTCGGTAGCCCCATCCCCGCTAGTGGGGCAAGCGAGACAGCCGCCCCCCAACGCCCCTGGGCCTAGGCCGTACCAGACTTGGATCAAGGGGGGTGATGGCCTCCTGGCAGGGGCGCACCCGCTGCTCGGCAGAAAACACGTTCACTTGGTAGACCAATTGGTTGTCCCAGTCGAGGGCGGTGAGCCAACCGCTGCGGGGATGGTAGACCCCGGTGTCAATGTCGAGCCAGCCCTTGCCCGCCACCACCTGACCGGGCTCAATGGAAGGAAACGTGAAGGTGATGGTGTGCCCGGTGATAATGAGCTTGTCCGGGAAATAGGGAGCCTGACTACCGTGGAAGACATCACGAATCCAGCACATTTCGTAGGGGCTTTGCTGGTCTAGGGGCAGCGTTGGGTTCACCCCGGCATGGACAAGCCAGAGATGGCCGAGGTCGATATAGGAGGGTAACTGTTGGATCCAATGCAGATCGCCCTCTAGGCGTTCCGAGGAGGTTTCGTAGCTTTTGAGGGTGGCATGACCGCCGCTATAGAGCCAGCCTTCTAAGGTGGCCCCACCGCTGTGCCCCTCTCCTTGTCCCAGGGCATCCATCAAGAGTTGCTCGTGGTTGCCCCGCACACACCCGGTGGCATGGTGCCGCACAAATTCCACCACGTCGGCACTGCGTGGCCCCCGGTCGATGAGATCGCCAACGCAATAGACCTGATCCTCTGGGGCTAGGTCGATCAACGTCCACAGAGCCCGCAGACCATCATAATGACCGTGAATATCACCGATAAACAGTTGTCGGGGCATGTCATCCGTTGGGAGCCAAGGGGGCTACTGCCGTTCGTAGCCATTCCATTATTTCACCCAGGCTTAACCCCATTGTACCGGGTGGTCTAAATACGAGCCGCCCGACAAAATGCAAATAACCGTAACATTTAGCGACTTCTCCGCCATAATGAGGGCTAACCTAAACAGGCATTTACCGCACCCCCTTGGTTTGCCCATGCATGCTCCGCTTCAGTCCCCCGCGCGCGCCCCAAAACGCCACCCCATTCAGCGACAGCGCCCCCGTCCCCTCACGCGGCGGCTGGCTCGTCATACCCCTGTTTTTGAACTCAGCGCCCGCTTAGCGGTCAACGCGATCCTCACCGTCGCGTCCCTCTCCGCCCTCAGCCAACTGGTGCCCTACTTACAAACCCAAACCGAACGCCTAGAACAGGTGAACCAAGCGGTCGATGCCGCCACCGCCACCCACTCTAAGCGCAGGGCAGAATTTAACCGTTATTTCGACCCGGCCCAGGCCAGCCGCCTCATGCAGGAATACAGTGGCTACAAGACGCCCCAAGAACGTCAAATTGTCTGGACAGAGACGCCTAGTCCCTAGCCAAATCTGCCTACGGCCCAGGCCGCAGTGCGTCCCCTAGCCCGCAACCCAGGGTAGCCAGTTTACCAATTGAGGCACCTACTGATTCAGGCATCTATCGGCCTGATTGAGGATAGCGGGATAGAGGTCGGCAAACCACTCGGTGGACACGGCATTTTCGTCATCGCTCACAAGATATTGATTGACCAGGGTGCGCCACTGAGAATCATTATCCGGCAGCGCCAATCCGTAGAATTCGCAGGTGAGGGGTTGGGCAGGGGCGAGGGCAAAGTCCTCTGGAGAATGCCCTTCTAGCGTTAGGGTGGCATAGGTCAGAACACCGTCGCCGACAAAGGCGTCGATGGTGCCCGATTGCACCGCCTGAATCGCGTTTTGGCGACCCTCTGGCCCAGAAAAGGTAACTCGCTCGGCCTGGGGATAGGTGGTTTGCACAAAGGTTTCGGTGGTGGTGTTGCCCAACACGCCTAGGCGCAGGCCCACCAAGGGCAAGTTGGGGTTAACCGGATTCGCCGGATTCGCCAGGGTCAAAAATTGGGCGCTGCTGACGAAGATGGGATTGGAGAAAACGACCCCCAGCACATCGGCACGGATGGTGTTGGGGCCACATTCTAGATGCACACTGCCCTCTCTCACTAGGTTGTAGCGGTTGTCGAGGGTGGAGGTGAGTTCCACCACCTGAATGGGCACCTCCCGGTTCAACGCTGCCGCCAGGTAATCCGCCAACGACAGGGCCAAATCGCCGCAGTAGCCATCCCAGGCCCCGGCTTGGTTGACGAAGCCAAAGGGGGCGGCATCCTTGCGAAGTCCCACCTTAAGTACGCCCGTTCGTTCAATTTCGGCCAGGATGGTTTCGTCCCTTGGGGGCGGGGTGGGGGCTAGGGTGGGGGGGATGACGGGAATGGGCGGCTCCGCACCATAGGCAACTTCGATCTGGTTGGCGGAAAGTTGGGAAATGATATTCACCGCCATGGGCTGGTCTCGGCTGAGGAATTCGCCATAGCGGGCGGTGAGGTAAGGCAGAAATTCGCTTTGGCCGCGCAAATGGGCATTCCAAAAGGCGACACTGAGAATTTTGTAGTAGCGGGAACCCAAGTCTCGATGTTCCCCTGCCAGCAGCCGAAAAATGCCCGCCGCCCCCTCCCTCCCCGGCTTGGAGGTAAAGTGAGTACCTCGCTCAAAGGTGGCCAGATATTTGGGCTGGGTTTGTAGCCACACAAAGGGGTGAATTTGCTCGGTAACGACCGTGGAAACAATATCGTTTTCTCCCGCCACCATCAGAATAGGCACGTCAATTTGGCCAAAGCCCTCTGGCCCATACAGCCCCCCACCCAAGGCATGGGCCGCAACCACAGCCTTTACCCTAGGATCTTGGAGGTCGTAATTGTTGGGTGGCAAAAACCGGGCACGACATTCCAGGTATAGGGCAAAGTTGAGAATGACGTTTTCTTGATTGCAGTTTTCTACGAGGCGGTTATAGTTGATTTCTGCCCCTGCCAAAGCTAGAGCCGTGGAGGCTCCTAAGGAATCACCCACGACACCGATTCGGTTCACGTCAGCCATAGCGGCCCACTCTGGCGAAGTGGCCACTAGTTCCTCCAACTTATCAATTAAAAAAGAAATTTCCTGGGGTCGGTTGATAAACTCCATGGGACTAAGCAGGGTATTTAGCTGCCCCTCTAAATAGGTTTGGCGATAGGCCAAGTCGCTTCCCACATGATCGGGTAAGATAACAATAAAGCCGTAGGAGGCCAGGTGTTCTGCCAGAAACGTAAAGCTTTCTTTGACATCCCCAAAACCATGGGAAACAATCACAATAGGAGCAGGTTCGGTTAATCCATTAGGCAGGTAAATATCAGAGTCAAAATCATAGTTAACGGTGAGCCCTTCCGCCGTTTGTCGAGTGGCCGGATTGGTAACGGTGATCGTGTTTTTCTGGAAGGTATAGGGGCCAGGTTGGCTGAGATCAGGCAAGGTAGTCAAATCTAGATTAGTTTGTGTCTGAGCTTCCGCCGCAGCCTGGGTATGAATCGCCTCATTCGCCGCTTGATTGTAGCTGAAATACAGAGCTAATTCTTGCCGCAGGGCGATCAAATCCGCCAGGTCAATATGGATAGACTGGGCCGGAAAAGCGCGCAATATATCAATCACCGTCCAGCCCTCCGGATCAGCGTTAGCTGCGGCATTAATCACCGCTGCCCGCAACGCAATCTGCCCATTTTGATTCGTCGAAGTTTGCACCACCTTGCCCAGGTTAAAGAGCACATCTCGCCCTAAGGGTGAATAGGCCAGGTTATCCACCGTAGCTACATCTAGGGGCAGTGGAAAGGACAAGGCTCGCTGCATTTGTTGCAGAAGCGAGCCCCTCAAAATGCCCTGATAAAGCCTCATACTGGGAGGAATTTCCCCAGTTTCTGCCAGAGTTTCTAAATCATCTACCGAAATACTCAACACAAGCGGCCCAGTGACGTTAATGCGAATATCCTCAGCACTTTGGGCAGGGCGGGGTTGAAGTCCCTCCAACAATACTCCACCTACGACCATAGAAGCGGCGGTGAGGCTGAGCATTGTAAAACGGCTTAACTGGGAGAATTTATACCAAATTCGAGTCCCATAACCCCGATTCCCAAAAGGCCGAATCGTAGGGTGCATTCGCGGCTCTACACCCGTCTGGCGGCACACTGATCGATATGATGAGCTGCAATGCATCACTGGGGAATCGGGGGTATACAAGTAGAATTTGATATGAAACATAGCTAAAGTAGTTGTTTTCTTAGAGAAATACGAAACGATTGACAAGTTTTTGGGGTCAGACGTATTAGGCAAACCTGTAATGCATCTCCAACGGATGAGGTTATCCTTTGCCAAACCACTCTATCTCTTGATTTCATGCTCATTGATACTATCACCTTCATTCACGGTCACAGCGATAGAACTCTCGCTAGGAGAGCCTGCTCCCATAAGTTGAGCCAAGAGCTGAGTTTCGGGAAAGGGTTCTAGCAGTAATGTCTTCACCATCACCGTCAGCGGTAGAGCCAAGAATGCGCCGATGGGGCCTAAAATCCAGGCCCAAAAGACGACAGCTAAGAACGTGACAATGGTGGAAAGATCAAGTCCTTTGCCCAGATAGCGAGGGGAGATAACAATATCAAAAAAATTATTGATTAAAGTATATCCCACCGCAAAAATGATTGCCTTAGCCCAACCCAACGTCAATAGGGCAATTAACGTAGGCGGGATGAGGGAGATGTAGAAGCCCACGTTAGGAATAAAGTTAAACAGAAAGGAGAAAACACCCCATAGAATCGCAAAATTGATTCCCAGGATCCACATGAGGACGATTTGCAATAGGGCGGTTAAGGCTCCTAGCCAGCTTTTAATTAATAGGTAGGTGCTGATGCTGCTAGAAAAATAGCTAAATCGTGCCAGCATCGGTGGGTCGGTGGCTAGTCCGTGGCGTAGACGGCTAGAGAAGTTGGGGGCACTGGCCAGCATGTAAATAAAAATCAGTAGGGTAAATCCAACGTTGGAAACTGTACCTAATAATGCCGAAACGAAGTAGAGTAGGGTTTGAAAAATGCGTCCTGGTTGAAACCACTCTAGTTCCTTAAGATCTTCACCCTGAATGCCCTTACTATCCAGCCATTGGACGAGATTAGTCAACTGTTGATCGATTAAATTGCGATAGGTGGGGAGTTCGGCGGAAAGCTGGGCCAGGGAGGCCGCTAGGAAGAGAATTAACACCAAACCCGACGCAATTACGCCCAGCAAAACTAGGGTATAGGCCAACCATCCCGGCATCCCTCGCGCCTTCAGCCACTGCATGAGTGGGCTGGTAATCATCGCTACAAAGAGGGACAGCAAAATAGGCCCCATTAAATCCGAAACAGCCCTTAGCCCTGCCACAATGAGTACTAGGCTAACCAGCCCTAGCAACAGGGGAAGAATGTCGCGTTTTTCGATGGAGCTTGCCATGATTGAGTCTCGTTTTATACCTAATCTCAAATTCTGCTTGCTTACGCTCGGTTGAGGAGGATGAGGGGACTTCCCCCTAGGATTGTAAGGATGTGTTAGACCCAACCTTAATGCGTTAAGACTCTATTCTGTACGCCTTACACTTGAGCTAACCCATCCTACGAAGCATTTTATCTTTAATTGATGGTCTAGGAATTTTCCTCCGTGACTCCCTCAGGAGGTTCACTTTCTACCGGAACTAAGGTAATACTTTCGGCTACCATGCGAGCTTCAATCGCTTCCAAGACAGCTATCTCGGCTTCTTCGGCGGCGGCGGCGGCAAAAAACAGAGCGGCAAGGGCATATTCCTCGGCTTTATCCGCACGTTTTAGCAGTTTGGCCTGTTCTTTCTGCTCTTTCCGGTCAGCAATTTCGGCCTCCATTTCGGTTTTTTTCGCTTCTAGCCGTTGGGCTAGGGTTTCTTTGGCAGCTTTCACATCTTCTTTTTTGGCTTCTAGCTTGGCCTTGGCCTCGGCAAGCTTGGCTTTAACGGTACCTTCCGCCTCTTTAGAGGTTGTGGTTAGCTTATCCTTAAGCTGTTTGAGGTGGGCTTCAATTCCGGTTAGGCGCTGATTTAAATCACTGGTAAACTGGTCGATTTTTTCGCTCATGATAACCTCACTTTGAGTGCTTAAACTGTAAACGATCTGATGCCTAACCTTCATAGATTCAGTAACTAAACGTTAGAAAATCGATTTCAAGCAGGAAACGCTAAAACGCCAAGGGGGCCAGCGGGGCAATGTCGGGGTTTTCGCCGCCAAGCTGGTTGGTACGGAGCATCCAGGCGGTGGCCCCGGCCCGCAGAAAACATTCGGTGATGCTGTTGCTGGCCACTCTGGGCAACACGGTGCGCCAGCTCACCAGCCCTCTACCCAGGATTTTGAGGGGATCGTCTTCTAGGGTGCTGCCCAGGGCGGCGGCTTCGGTGGCCCAGTCGGCGCGGGCGCTGCCCCAGGGCATGAGGTGATGGCGCAGGTCTTTCCCTAGTCGCTCTAGCCGCTGAAGATCCTGGGCGAGATCGGGGTTCTGCCGTATCCAGTCCTTGAGGTCAGCCTCGGAGTGGGCGGCGTTGGAGCGCACGGATCGGGCCATCTGTTGCAACGCGGCATAGAGGCTTTGGTTAGAGTCTTGGGCGCAGTTGTTGGCGGGGCCGACGTAGGTGCCACCGCTGCCATCCCCAATGCGGTAACGGGCGGCCATCACCTCAAGCTGCCGAATCAGAACGTCCAGGGGGAGGGCTCTTGGCCGGGGGCAACGGGATAGTGGCGGCTGAAGGGGGCGAAGTGAATCAGCGTATCAGCGACGGGGCGGGTGCCGATCCAGCCAAACTGGCGATCCCCCATGTAGCGCGACCAGTGCATCGTGCCCGACACCAGGCCATCGGGGTTTTGGGTGTAAATCTGGTGGTAAACGATGTCGAACCGAAGTTCGTCGGTGAGGGGTTCGCGGATCACCGTAGCCACGCCAAAGGAAAAGTGCCCAAAGTACACTGGCCCCTGGGCGGCGGGTTCGGTTTGGTTGCCGCCAATGCCGCCATAGACATGAACCAACAGGGCGCGGGTGCCCTCTTCCCAGGTGGGTTGAAGCCGGGAGCGATAGGCCAACTGCACCGAACTAATGCGGCCCTTTTGCGCGGCTAAATCTCCCCAGGCGGTTTGCTTGAGGTAGGTTTTAACCGCCTTTCGCCCGACAATCTCCTGACCGGGCTGGATCTGAAACAGGGCACGGGGAGCCATCGCCCGCACCACAAACCGATCCCCGCCACCGAGGTTTTCATGGTTCCTTGAACCATAGATGTACCAGCCCGTTTCGTTTAGGGGCGACCGCTCCAGACCCGCATTCGTAAAGGGAAAAGTCCCGTTATCATCGGCCATTACCTGGGGTAGCCACACTGTTTCTTGAAGGCCGTCAAACCGTCCACTAGCTTTATTAAAATGCACTACCTGGAAGAATTCCGGGTCTTTTTCTGAGAATTTTTCTGGAGAATTTTCTGGAGAATTTTCTGGAGAATTTTTGACTTGAGTTTTTGCCTTCTCTACTGGCCCTAAAAACTTGACTAGACCGTAATATAGCCCAGTAATTTGAATCGGTTCGTGGGCGATGCGAAGAGTAATCGGGTAATGGGAAGAGTGGGACGCAGTGGCGGAGGGTTCCACCCGCACCGGATCGGGCAGGGCCACCATCATGTCATCGTCGGGATGCGCCCCGGCTAAGGATTCCAGCGGGTTAACCCGCTGCCAGTGGTTGAGGCGCGTGGGATAGACCCCGCCCCGCTGACTCTTGTAGGCAGCCTGGGGGCTGAAGTGCACATCCTTCGTTACCTGCTGCACATAGGCTTGCACATGGGCATCTTCCGCCCAGCCCAGGCTAACCACGGTGCCGACAAGATGGGCGTATTTTTTGGGCGCGTGGTGGACTTCAAAGGGCACGGTTTGGGGCTGGCGCTGATCGGCCTGGGGCAACAGCAGACGGCCCATCCAAAGGGCTATGGGACGGTAGTGATCCCCAATCGGATCGACTCGCACCGGGTAGATCTCCGCTCGATTGAAGGGAGCCTGTCGGTAGCGCTCCAGGTTGCTGGGTATGGGATGCGGTCGCAAATCCTTGAGGGGAGCTTGCCCCTGGAGAATATCCGCCACCCACTGAACCGTCTGCTGGAGGGCAGTACGGCCATCGGGTAACACCAACTCCGCGTCCATCACCCCACCGGGTACTTCGTGCCCCACGGGGCCGAGGTTGATGAGGCTCACTTTGCCCAGGCGTTTGCTGCGGTTCCAGTAGGATAGGGGCAACCATTTCCAGCGTTTGGGAAAGAAAATGGGGCCGAGGCGTTCGATTTTGTCCTGCCCACCCACCAAATGATAGATGTGCTCTAACGTCAGCACATTATTGTTGCCGCTGAAGACCCCGGCGATGGAAATTAGGTCAATTGGTGCAGCTAAAGCCTGCTTTAAATAGGGCGCTGCACCCATGGAAATCTGCCCCCCGCCGCTAAAGCCAATTAGGGTAATTGGCACACCACTATTGGGCAAATAACCGTGGTTAATCAAGCTGTTGTAAATGACTTGGGCTGTACCTCGGTTATAAATCGGGCCATAGCGTTGATCCGCCGAAATCCAGACCACAAAGATATTGCGGAGATTGATTAAAAAAGCCAACAATCCTCCCGTTTGGCTTTTTTTCTTTTGATTAGCCCAGTTCCAAAACCAAGAAAAGGGACGCTCTTCGCTAGTGAGGGGGCGATTCATGGGGGAGTAGGGCATTAGCCCCCGAATAATTTGAATCTTGTCGGGTAAAGTCTGGGCTAGTTCGTCTAAAAATTGCTCTACATCGGGCAGATAGTCAAAGGTGGATTGACCAATGCCATCTAGATACACCACGTAATGGGAAATAGCTGTATCTGTCGGAATGGATGCCTGCAAAGAGCCTAGATTTTCAGTCGTAGCCTGCACCGGATCGCCATACCACCCCGCCCACCAGCCCAGGGTTTCTAGCGGCATCAGCAAAACGGTGATTATGAGGGCAATTAACCCTATCCCGACCAGGTTAATGATGAGCTTTGCCGTCACCGTCATCGCGGCAAAGGCCGTCTGAATTAGGGGCACCAACAGCGGCACAAACAGCGCCAGTAACAAGCCCCCTAGGGCTAGTAATAAGACTTTTCTAAAACGATGAAATGGCAACAAAGACATCATTTACCCTGATAATTCGTATCACGCTGAAGACTAGTTTCCAGCAAAATTTCTATGCCCTGAAGATCTGTAATAAGAGGAGTGCCCGCTGTGGTGTTAGATAGCCAAGTTCCTAAGGCTCTGATCGGACGTCCGAGAGTGCGCTGCAAAATTTGAAGGAAGACCCACCCTAATAATCCGCTCACAAAAGAAGGCCAAAGCCCCAAGCCCGTAGAAACACTAAACCCTTGGACAAACACCAGCAGCGCCCATAGCGCTAGGAAAATCTGGATAGGTACGCCAAAGTAGGGCAAGGCAATTAAAAAGCTCAGCAGTTGCGGAGCCGTCGCTAGCCCTACCGTGTGATACACCAAGCGCAAATCGAGATCCTGTTGGAGAATGACTTGGCTGACAAATAAAGTGCTGGCAATCCAAAAGCCATAACTGAAGACAAACAGAATCGCTCCCAGACAAAGACTGAGTAGAAAGCGAATCGGCTTAACGCGGTTAACAAATAAAATTAGCCCCTGGCCAACGGACTGAGAAAATCCCGCCAAGAGTAACACCTGAATAGCAATTCGATTCGCATTAGGTAGGTCAGCCATAGCCTGAAAAGCTTCAGGATTAAACCGCATGGCTTCTTTCACTAAGGGCCAAAATTCAGTGGATACCATTGCCTTAGCCTAGAATTTGCTGAACTTGAGACAAAAATCGCCACGCAATTAAAAGCTGAGAGAAGTAGGTCGCGGATACTTTCTCATAGCTTTCCTGCGGTACGGCCTCCGGTAAAGGAATTCCGGTACGGCCAACGATATATTGTTCTAGATCACGGATAGTTTGGGGCGCAAGGTTACCATCAATGTGAACCGCAATGGCCGTTCTTCCCCAATAGCGAAAGGGTACGGTCGCTAGCAGAAAGGCGGGTTTATCTAGCTCTAGCATGGCGGCTAAATCTAAGGGAATCGACAGGCTAGGTAAAGGCATTTGAGTAGGTTCAAGAATCAGGTTGACTCGGTAGCCTTTGCTATTCTGGGTATCAGCAAAGCGGCTAGGTAGCAGATTATCGAGTTGACTGTGGCCGACTTGAATCACCACATTGGCATCAATTTTTTGGGCATCAATCCACCTCAAAAATGCTGCTTCCCGTTGCAGCATCTCTTGCTCTAGGGCTTCGGCTTTGTGGCCCCGTTTTTTCACGTCGCGCTCCCACTTCCAGGCCCACTTCACCTCCCGATCTGGGTCAACATACAAACTAAATTCGATGAACGGCAAAAATTGTGGATAAAGAACGTGCAATCCTTCCACAACGATGATCGGCGTTGGTGGAAAAATTTCTGGCGGATCAAATTCCCCTGTTCCGTGGTTATAAATAGGAACCTCAATGGGTTTACCTTGCTTCAGATCGGCCAAGTGTTGAGCTAGTAAATCCAGATAGTTCGCCTCTGGATCGAGGGGCAGTCTGCCACTTTGCTTGCGCTGTTTACGGTCTTCTTTATGGTAGCCATCAGTGCAAATTGTCGAAACCAGATCTTCACCAATCAACCGACGAATCCCATTACTGAAGGTGGTTTTTCCACTACCGCTATCGCCAGCAACACCAACGATAATAGGGGTTTTTAGATTTTTCAAGGAATCCCGAAGCGTAGGATGATCTATCTGCTGTGAGGTCATGAACAGTTTCCCTGAGGTTAATTTAAGGTTAGAAGAACATAAACAGCGAAAGTTGCAGCGTTACCCAGGGGCTTGTGGATTGGCTTGCCGCATCACGAATGGCACTCCCTGGAAAAGCGACGGAACCGACCCCCTGAAGCATAAAGTTTTGGGATAGAAAATAGCGACTAGTTAGCAAAAATTCTTGACCAATGTAGCGGGAGCCAAGGGTAGACAGGGCTGGATTTCCGCCTAGGTTATTGAGTTCATCGGCAAAGCGATAGTAATAGTCCAGCGAAAGCGATAGGTCGGGGCTGGGCTGGGCGCTGAGGGTGATGCGGTGGGAAAAGCCGTTGCTGTTGGGATAGATTTTGCCGAGGCTGATGCCCTGCAACCAGTCCGATAGCCCCCCAGCTTGGAGCGGGTCAAACCGTTCATAAGTAGCGGTGTTGGGGTTGTCGCCGCTAAATCCAGCAAATCGGTAGCTGAGGCTGGGTCGCCAGGGCACATTTTCGGCGGTGTAGCCCAGCCAGAGGGATCCACCTTGGGCAGCCATGGCTTGCTGGGCGCTGAATTGGTAGGCGTATTCTCCTTCGGCCCACAACCCCGGCACGCCAAAGAGGGTGGATTGGCGAATTCGCGGATTGATCACCTGCAAGCCGTCGCGGGTGAAGCGATCTCCGTTGGGCAACAGGTAGGCCCGATTGGAATGGGGCACGGTGATGTAGCTCAAAACGGCCTCTAGCCCCTGGTTGTTTTGGTAGGCGAGGCTGGTACCGAGGTATTGGGTGCCGCTGTCGGCAATGGGCAGTTCGTCGGGTTCTAAAAAGAAGCCTTGCAGCCGAAAATCGCCCCAGCGCAGGTTGGCCAAAACGGTCATATCGTAGGCGGTGCGAGGGTTTGAGTAGCTGGCCCCTCGCTCTAGGGCATTGGCCGAGCCGCTGAACTGGGAAAACAAAAAGCCCTGGTTTAGCTGAAAAATTTGCCGCCCCACCGATAGGTTAAAGGCCAGCGGACGGCCCGGTTCCGCCAACAGCAGCCCGCCATAGAGGTCTTCTACATCGCCATAGAAGCGGTTGTCGGTGCGGAAAATGTCGGGTTGCAACGTGCCCGAAAGGGTGTAGGAGGCCGCGCCATAGAGGTAGGCTGGGCTGTCTCCCAGTTGGGTCATGCCCGCCAGTCCGGGTTCCAGATAAGCCTCGCCCCAGGCTACGGTGACCGTGGGTCGGTAGGGGCCAGCTACGAAATCTTCCGCCGCGCCAAACCAGGGGTTGCTATCACTAAATACCCCCAGACCGCCGTTCAGAATGAATTTTACGAGGGTACGATCATCCTGGTATAGGGTCGGAAAATCCTGAAAGCTTCCGCTGGCAAGGATTCCGGTGGGTGGGCTTGCAGTGGCCTCGGCGTCCTCCGGTTGCAATGTAATCAGCAGGGCCACAATGACGGCCTGCCCCGGACGGCTGGACTCATACAGCCGATATTCCGCCGCTTGCACGCTGGGGATCTGCTGCACCTGGCGCAAACTCTGATCGGCAAACAGGGCGCTAAAGGTTGCCCCGACCTGAAACCCAAAGGTCTCGGCAATTTGTTCCTGCAAAGCGGCGTCTTGATCTGGATCGCCCGTGGGGTTTCGGAGGTAAACATACACCTGATCTACAGGTAAACCTTCGCCAAAACGGGGAGGAATTCGCAGTCCCACATTGGGATCGACGAGGCTCATCGGGTCGGGCAAAGGCTGGGTTTCTTCGATGCGAGGGATGGTTTCAGAAACCTCCACCTCCACCGTCGGCAAAGCCAGAGCTGGAGCCGCTGAGACCCAACCCATAACTGTCAACCCAAGGGCCATTTGCACAGAACCAAAATGGAGCATGAAAAAACAAATCTCCCTCATGGGCGATACCCAATTGCAAAAGTTTCTTTGGCCCACCCTACGGGAAGCAAGCTACAGCCTAAATCCCTCTCCCACAGGGAGAGGGACTTTGAAGCATTTCTAGATCCCCTCTCCTCTCCGGGCTACTGTTTATACACATCCAGACTTTCCCAAGCACAGCCTGGGAAATCCCCCTAAATCCCCCTTGAAAAGGGGGACTTTGACTCCGGTTCCCCCCTTACCAAGGGGGGCTAGGGGGGATCAACCTCGGCGCGAGGCGAAATAGAGGCTTATTATGTATAAGCGGTAGCCTCTCTGGGAGAGGAACTGGGGGTAAGGGCTACAATTAATCGTCGCTGGTGGGCATTTTGCTCTTATAAGAACCGCCGCCATCGACGCGCAATTCAATCCCCGTTACCCAGCTTGCTGCAGGGGAAATGAGGTAGTTAAAAGCGTGGGCAATATCGCGAGGGAGACCACGACGCTTCATTACAAAGGCATCGGCTAACCGCTTGAGCATGGCTTCGTCATAGCCAGCATCTAGGGTGGCGGCTCCATTGTCTACAGAACCAATCACAATGGTGTTGCAGCGCACTTCTGGCCCACTCATCGCTGCCATACTGCGAACCATATTGACCAGGGCAGCTTTGGCATTGCTGTAGGAAATAAATTCCGGTGAAGGGGTAATTCCCACCATGGAACCAGAGAACGTCACCGAAGCATTCGACTGTTTTTTCAGGTGAGGCATACACAGCTTTGTGAGGTTATAACTGCTGACAGTGTTGAGGATATAGGACTTCACCATATAGTCGGTATCCACACCCCAAAGCGGCGTGTATTCGCCCCAACCTACGTTATTCACAAGAGCGGTGATTTTGCCAAACTTATTCAGCGTGGCATCCACCAGTAGTTGCAGTTGGGCTTCATCGGTAACATCGGTTTTTAGGGCTAGGGTTTCTTGTCCAGTAGCCTGGGTAATTTCGTTAGCTTTGGCCTGGGCGGCGTCCCCATTCAGATCAGATAAAACTACGTTAGCACCAGCTTCAGCCAAAACTTCAGCAGTGGCTCCGCCAATGGCACCACCTGCCCCGGTGATGATAACAACGTAATCTTTCAGGGAAAAAATATCGAGCGCCATGATGTGTTCTCCTAATAAATGAAGGAAATGAAGGAGTCAAAGATTAGCTGTAGGGTGGGCATTGCCCACCACCCGTTGCATTAGGGAAAGAGCTTTGGGATCTTGCCCCTAAATGTTCTGAAAATTAGGGGGCAGGACTGGAGTTGGGAATTAGGTGGGCAGTGCCCACCCTACGATCAGGGGATTTAATCCAGCTCTTGCAGGCCACCGCCGCTGACGGTTAGCACTTGGCCACTCACCCAACTAGAAGCTGGAGAGCAGAGGAAAAGGGCGGCATAGGCAATATCATTGGGTTCTCCCAATCGAGCTAGGGGCGTGTGTTTGAGCATGGCTTTTTCGATATCGGGATTTAGCACTGTAGCCAGGGCATCGGTTTTGATGGCCCCAGGGGCAATGGCATTGACCCGAATATTTTTAGGGCCAAGATCAAAGGCAATGTTGCGGGTTAAATGACTTTCTGCGGCCTTAGAAGAACTGTAGGACGCCATGTTTTTGTTTTTGTTATCTCCCGCCATGGAGGAGATATTCAAAATAGCGCCACCGCCCGCCACTTCCATGTGAGGGGCGCAAAGTTGGCAGAGATGAAATACCGAAAACACATTCAGTTTATAGGCCCAAATAAAGGTGTCCATCGACATATCAAAGGGCTTTGGCCCACCACCCCCAGCATTGTTAATTAGGATCGTGATTTTGCCGAAGGCTGAGATGGCTGTATTGACCAAATTCGCCAGCGCTTCGTCGTTAGTGACATCACAGGCCACCGCCACGGCTCGGCCACCGTTGGTATTAATTTGATCGGCTACTACGGCAGCAGTTTCCTCCTTCAAATCACTGACGACCACGGCGGCCCCTGCTTGGGCAAACAGTTCGGCAATGCCACGGCCAATGCCAGCTCCGCCTCCTGTCACAATGGCCACCTGACCATCTAGCTTAAAGGCATTCAGTACGGCTAAATTCATTGCAATTCTCCTACAAAAAATAATCTCAAGGGTGCTAGTTTTAGCACATTAACAACGATTCTCAGGATAACTATCTTGGCGGATATTTCGACAACCAAGATGGCTGTTCTACCTAAATCAATGACCTACTGCGGCTGTGATTTTGGCTTTAGGCCAAACCATAGCAATACAATCGCAGGTAAAAAGAGAAGCGCCGTCACCAAAAACATTTGGGTTACTCCAGTCGTAAAGGCTGCTCGATAATTATCGATCAACCCTTCAAGCTGATCGACTGGGATAGCAAACTGTGAGGCAATTGAAGGCACATCACTACTGAGCAGTTGTTTCAGCAGTTGGTTGACCTGGCTGATGTTTTTCTCATCAAGGCCCGCCTGAATCAGTTCTTCACGGTAGGCATTGCGGCCAAAGGTGGTCACGAGGGCAACCGTTACCGCAATCCCCATGGCGTTGCCCAACTGAACCACGGCATTATTAGTGGCTGAGGCCGTACCTGCAAGCCTTGGCGGTGCAGAACTGAGCAGGGCATTCATACGGGGAATATTTGCCACGCTGTAGCCTGCCCCTAGCAGCAGCATAGGAAGTAACACAGTCCAAAAGGAAAGATCGGGATTCACCAACTGGGAAAATAACCCTAGTCCTCCAGCGAACAGAAGGGTTCCGACCACGATTAAATAACGGGCTTGGAATCGATTGGCTAGGGAACCTACGGCAATGCTAAACACAAACAGGGATAGGGTCAAGGGCATCAGCATTAAGGCCGATTGAACAGGAGACTGTTTCAGCAAAACCTGAAAGTAATTAGACAGGTGAAAAAAGGTTCCGGTTTGGGCAAAGGACAGCAGCAGAATCAGCAAACAGCCCAGAGAAAAAGCAGGGTTTTGAAACAAAGATAACTCTAGAGCCGGAGAGGCTACCCGACTTTCCCACCAGACAAAGACGGCCAAAATTATTAAGCCCGTCACCGCTGGCATGAGTACAGACTGGCTGAAAAACCCGGCGTCACCGCTGGCTTGGCTAATGCCATAGACCAAGAGAAAAAGACCAGCCGCACAGAGCAAGATTCCGATTAAATCAAGCTTTTGTCCACTGTTAGCCTTGCTTTCGGACACAAACCTGAGCACAAGTAATAGGGTGGCTAGGCCAAGCCCAATGACGAGTAAAAAGACAGATCGCCAGCCAAAACTCTGGTTAAAAAACTGAATCACTAAGGAGGATAGCCCCCCCATAATGCCCAGGCTCGCCCCATAGATGCCCAGCGCCTTAGGCCGTTCTTCCTTGTCAAAGGTAACGGTTAGAATAGCCAGCACTAAGGGGTTTACCATGGCTTGAAACAGACCATCCATCGCCCGAATGCCAATCAAGGCTTGGGGACTAGGAGCCACCATAGACAACACCGCAGCGGCCAAGATTCCCCCGGTGCCAATCAAAATAAAGCGACGACGACCATAGAGATCTCCCAAGGTACCACCGCCCAAAATGAAGGCGGCTAACATCAGGGTGGAAATGCTGGACATCAGGCTAATGGTGGCCTGGGAAGGATTAAACTCCGCCTGAATGGCGGGAACCACTAGGTTGAGAATCCCGGCATCAATAGCCACCATTAGCATGGCAATGATACAAGCAGTTAAGACCATCCATCGTCCTGGATTACGCTGGGTTAGGGGCATTGTAGAATCAGTTTTCATGCAGTGCTAGGCTCTGATATAGAGCATATTTTTTATGGCATCGATGCGTTACGCTGTTGATAATGCATCTTGCAAATCTGTCGATAGTACATCCTATGAATTTCAGGAGTAAATGTTTACTCAGGACGCAACACATCTCGCATTACAGCAGCATTAATAAACCAAGCCGCTATTCCAGCAATGAGACCGAGAATAACTGCCCCAACGACAGGTGTTACCAACAAAGTGCCTGCAAACTTTTGGACAAAGAGGGCCACTAAGGCCATTGTGCCAAAGGCAAAAATTGAGTAGAACAAAATGGTTCGCACCCCAAAGAAGAAAAAGGGGCGATCCAGCAGTTCTGGAGAGGAAAGTTGCAGCTCTTTTGCTTTCTTGCCAAAGCTAAAAAAAGCAATTCCTCCCAGAATAACCGACAGTAAAAATGCGGTCATTACCCCCGTTGAAAAAATGGTTTTCTCATGGGCGGAGATGGTATCTACCGTCAGCGGCACCATCTCCTGACCGCGAAACATAAACCAGCCGATGATGCCATTAATGACAGCGTTGATAACGCCGCTTATGATCGCATCCTTCTGAATGAGATCCCTGGCATCGTGAGATGCAAAAGTCATAAATTTCCTTTTGGGAATCGGTCTTTTCTAACGTTCCCAGGAAAGGATGGCATCAAAAGGTGAAAAGTTTGTGTAATATGGCAAAGTGTTATCCAAAAACTTTTTGGGTCTGTGATAGATCCCCGTAAAGTTCTATGAAAATTCTGCTGGTTTCTGCTGAACAAGGGCGGCAAAAGCCCCTTCACCACACCCTGTCCCACCACAGTTTTGTGGTGGATTTGGCTAGCGATGGGGAGGAAGCCTGGGATTTGCTACAAGCCTTTCGCTACGATGTGGTGCTGCTGGAGGCCCAGTTGCCAACCTTGGACGGCCTCAGCCTGTGCCGTCGCCTGCGGGATGTGGGAAATCCGGTGCTGCTATTGCTGATGGTGGAAGCCGATGGGGCCGAAACCGGGGTGCAGGGGCTAGACAACGGTGCCGATGCCTATTTGACCCTGCCCATCCAGGAAGCCGAATTGCTGGCCCACCTACGCGCCTTGGCCCGTCGGGGCTTGCGTCGTGCCAGTCCTACCTTTGTCTGGGGGCCGCTGCGGCTGGATCCTGCGGCGCAACAGGTGACGTGCCAGGGAGAGGTGCTCAAGCTGAATCGTAAGGAATATCAACTGCTGGAGCTATTTCTGAACCATCCCCGCCAGATGTTTTCTCGTAGCGACATGGGCGATCGAATCTGGCCCATGGAGAGCGATTTGCCCACCGATGCCACGATTAAAAGCCACATCCGCAGCATTCGCCGCAAGCTAGAGCAGGCGGGCGTAGCAGATTTTATTCAGACCCATTATGGCCAGGGCTATTGCCTCAATCCGGCCTACGATCCGGGCGCAAAGGCCACTCCCCCCATCACCACCATGCCAGAGATGATGATGGATAGTATTACGGCCAACATCTGGCAGGAATTGATGGCGGCCAATGCGCGGCTGACCCAGGAAATCGAGCAACGTAAACAAATCGAAGCCCAATTGCGTCGTTCGGAAATGATGTTGCGTAATGCCCAGCGGGTCGCGCAAATTGGTTGCTGGTTGTTTGATCTCCGTACCCGAGAAAACTATTGGACGGAGGAACTTTTTTTAATTCATGGACTGGATCCTAGCGGCCCCACCCCTAACGAGTCGGAGGTTTTGGCGATGATCCATCCTGAGGATCGGCCCATCCACGAGGAATCCATTCGCCAATTGGCCCTAAAACGACAACCCTTTGAAGCCAATCTGCGGATTATTCGCCCCGGAGATGGAGGGGTACGCTACATCAACGCCCGTGGGGGGCCACTCTTTGAGGACAATGGCACCGTGACCAAACTGACGGGCACCACTTTCGACGTCACCCAATGGATCGATCTCTCCCAGAAGGGGCAACGAGTAAGCTGACCATAGCTATTTGGAGCGGACTCTATAGCGGTTCTCGCCTCAATGAGGTACAAGCTTGTTTAGCTTCAGATCCCCCCAGTTTATGGCTGGAGAAGATTCACCTTATACCCCCTTAATAAGGGGGGCTGGGGGGATCTTAGCGGTGTACTTCATTCGAGTGCAACCCGCTATCGTGAGCGCCCCCCTAGGTCTGGGTTGCGCCCAGTCCTAGGGAAAGACCTGCCATCCTCGCTGCATGGATGTGTTGCAGGCGACTTGACAAATCAAGGTTTTTTGAAATGATATAACCCATCAAGTTTTCTTGAAATGATTTTCTTGAAATGACGTATTTTCCGCCGCGTGGCGCAGACCGAGGGGGTTACAGTGTGACCGCCAGCGGTAGATCATCCAAAGGAATGGGGGCGTATGGTGAAGGTTGCCATCAATGGCTTTGGCCGCATTGGTCGGCTGGTGTTGCGGGCGGGCTGGGCCTTCCCAGAGCTAGAGTTTGTCCATATCAACGAAGTGAAGGGGGGCACCGCAGCGGCGGCACACCTGCTGAAATTTGATTCTGTCCATGGTCGCTGGGCACCGGAGGTAGAAGCCCTGGGGCCAGACAAGCTCACCATCGACGGCACCCCCCTCAGCTTCAGTAGCGGACACACACCGGGAGCCGTGTCCTGGGCTGATTACGGCGTTGATCTGGTGCTGGAATGCTCTGGACAGTTCCGTACCCCCGACCTCCTGGCCCCCTACTACGACCACGGGGTAAAAAAGGTGATCGTCGCCGCTCCGGTGAAGCAGGAGGCGCTCAATGTGGTCTACGGCATCAACGATCATCTTTACAACCCAGCGGAACATCACCTGCTCACGGCGGCGTCTTGCACCACCAACTGCCTCGCCCCCGTGGTCAAGGTGATCCACGAAGGGCTGGGTATTCGCCACGGGGTGATCACCACCGTCCACAACCACACCAACACCCAAACCCTGGTTGATGCCCCCCACAGCGACCTGCGGCGAGCCAGGGCCACGGGCCTCTCGCTGATCCCCACCACCACCGGATCGGCCACCGCCATTAGCTTGATTTACCCCGACCTGAAGGGCAAGCTCAACGGGCTGGCGGTGCGAGTACCCCTGCTGAATGCCTCCCTAACGGACTGCGTATTTGAGGTGGAGCGCCCCACCGCCGTGGAGGAGGTCAACCAGTTCCTCAAAGCCGCCGCCCACGGCCCCCTCCAGGGCATCCTCGGCTACGAAGAACGGCCCCTGGTATCGGTGGATTACCTGAACGATCCCCGATCTGCCATCATCGACGCCCTCTCCACGATGGTCGTGGACGAGACCCAGGTGAAAATTCTGGCCTGGTACGACAACGAATGGGGCTATTCCAACCGGATGGCCGAACTCGCTCACAAGGTCGCCCAAACCCTTTAGGGGCAAGGTTTCCACACCCAACCCGACCATCCCAACACCAGGTCATTCGATCAACCAACCGACCATGACATCCTCCACCTTCAAGCCCGAAAGCCTTCGCAACTACGCCCTCATCACCGCAGCCTACTGGGGCTTCACCATCACCGATGGCGCTCTGCGGATGATGGTGTTGCTGCACTTCCATGTGCTGGGCTACACCCCCTTTGAAATTGCCATGCTCTTCCTCTTCTATGAAGTGTTTGGCATGGTCACCAACTTCCTGGGCGGCTGGATTGGATCCCAGGTGGGCCTACGGATGACCCTCTACGGCGGCATTGGGCTGCAAATCTTCGCCTTGGTGATGTTGAGCGCCCTCAACCCCGACTGGGGGGTGCCCGTGCAGGTGGGCTATGTGATGGCGGCCCAGGCATTCTCAGGCATTGCCAAGGATTTGACCAAAATGAGTTCCAAAAGCGCCATCCGTCTGGTGGTGCCCAAGGAATCCGCCTCCCGCCTGTTCAAATGGGTGGCGGTGCTGACGGGATCGAAAAATGCCCTCAAGGGGGTGGGCTTCTTTGTGGGGGCGGCGCTGCTGGAGGGGGTGGGGTTTCGATCCGCCCTGCTGATCCAGGCGGCGGTGTTGCTGGCGATTTTTGGCTCCGGCTGGTTCCTGCCTGCGGACATGGGCAAAATCGGCAAAAAGGTGCCCTTCCGCCAGTTGTTCTCCAAAAGTCGGGAAATCAACCTTCTCTCTGCGGCGCGGTTTTTCCTGTTTGGGGCGCGGGATGTGTGGTTTGTGGTGGCGCTGCCCGTGTTTTTGTATGAGGTGCTGGGCTGGCGGTTCATGCAGGTGGGTTCCTACATGGCCGTTTGGGTGATTGGCTACGGCATGGTTCAGTTTTTCGCCCCCCAACTGCTGCGGAAGGATGCCAGCGGCAAGGTGGTGCCCAAGGCCAAAACTATCCTGTTCTGGACGTCCATCCTCACCGTCGTACCCGCCCTCATAGCGCTGATCCTGATGGCCGGGGTGCGGGGAGACCTGGCCGTCACCGGGGGACTGGTTATCTTCGGCATCGTGTTTGCCTTTAATTCCGCTGTCCATTCCTACCTGGTGCTGGCCTACACCGAAGACAAGGACGTGACCCTCAATGTTGGCTTCTACTACATGGCCAACTCCGGCGGTCGTCTGCTGGGTACCATCACCTCCGGCCTGTTTTTCCAGTGGTTTGGCCTAGTGGGCTGTCTCTGGGCCTCCAGCGCCTTTGTCCTTGCTGCCGCCCTCATCACCACCCAGCTCCCCGATCCCCGCACCCACCATAGTCAATTCAATAATTAACAGAACAACTTAGGGTTCATCCAGGGACAGGTCAGGCAGCTCCGACCGCTTTCGCTTCATCGAGCCAAAGGTCTTGTCTTCTCAAGCAGGTTGAGAGCCGGGAAATAGGGCGGCAGGCATAAGAGGCGTGCCCCTGTCGCTTCAATCAACTCTCGACTCGCCCGTCAACACGAGCGGCTCATAAACTCGTGCGGGACGGAGTCAAAGACTATTCTGTTTCCATTGTGGCATCCGCTGTACGGGTATGGCACTAATTGGTAATAGCTCTAGGCCTGTCGTGTCCTCCGTCTAGGCAATAGATCAACCGTGCCGACTCTGCGGTAGGCATGGCGCAGACCCTAGAGCTTTGACTCAAGTTCCTATAGGCCGACGGTAGAACTCCCTGCTGTATTGGCGGTAATTGCCACGTCCAGGGGAGCCTGCTGGCGTTTTGGCATTAACCACTTACCAAACCTAGCGTAGAGGGCGGGAATCACCAGCAGGGTCAGCGCTGTGGAGGTGAATAGACCACCCAAAACGACGATGGCCAAGGGTTGCAGAATCTCATTCCCGGCCCCGCTGGCTAAGGCCAAGGGCAGCATTCCCAGGGCCGAGGTGAGGGCGGTCATCAAAATGGCGTTGACCCGGTCGAGGGAGCCGCCGATGATCACGGTTTTGAGGGGCATCCCCTGGGCAAAGCGGTGGTTGTAGTTGTCCACCAGCAATAGGCCATTTCGCACCGCCACCCCAAACAGGGTAATAAAGCCAATCAGCGAGGCGATGGACATCACGCCCCCGGTGAGCAAAATCGAGGCAATGCCCCCCACCAGGGCCAGGGGCAGGTTGATCATAATCGCCACGGTGGCGGGGAGAGACTTCACCGAGAAGAACATCAGCACCGTAATCACGATGGCCGCCAGAAGGCTGTAGACCAACAGGCTGCGGCTGGCCCGCTGCTCCGACTCGAACTGGCCGCCGTATTGAATGAAGTAGCCGCTGGGCAGTTGGACATTTTGCTGAATTTGGGCCTGGATATCGCCCACCACGCTGCCCAAATCCCGCTCGGCCACGTTGGCGGAGACCACAATCAACCGCGATACATCTTCCCGATTGACCACGTTTGCGCCCATGCCGTAATCGACCGTGGCCACATCGCCGAGGGAGATGGTGTCGCCCGTGGGGGTGACGATGGGGATGGCGCGGATGGCGTCTAGGTTATTGCGGGCGGCTTCGGGCAGAGACACCACCACGTTAACGAGCTGCTGATTTTCGGGAACTTGAGACACCACCCGCCCGTTCAGCGCTGTTTCTACGACATCGGAAATCGCTGCCATGGTGAGGCCGTAGCTGGCGGCGGCGGTGCGGTCGTACTGAATTTGCACCTGGCGAATGGGCAACTGCGGCTCTAGCTGAAGGTCAACCACGCCCTCGATAGGTTCGATGGTGTCGCGCACCTGTTCGCCCAGGCGGCGCAGTTCGGCCAAGTCTGGCCCAAAGATTTTGATGGCGATGGCGCTACGTACCCCCGACAGCACCTCATCCATGCGGTGGGAAATGAACCCGCCCACATTGGGGGCCACTCCCGGCAGGGCCAGAAAGGCTTCCCGCAGTTGTTGAATGCTGGCTTCTCGGTCGTCTAGGGCCAGATCGCTAAGCTCGATATCGACGTGGGCCATGTTCACCCCGGCCCCATCAGCATCGCCAGGGGTGCGCCCCGCCCGCACCTGCACCCACTCGTAGAGGGGGTTGTCTTTGAGGGAGTTCGCCAAGGCAATGCCCGCCCCTTGGGTGATATCCAACGACACACCGGGAAACAGCACCATGGAATTGACCAGGGATTTTTCCTGGAATTCTGGCAGAAACACCCGCCCCAAGGAGGGCACCACCGCCATCGCCGCCACCAGCAATGCCAGGGCCAGAGCCAAGATGATCTGGGGTGCCCGCAGCGCTAGGTTCAGCAGGGGACGGTAAAGCCGTTCTGCCCAGCGAGACACGAAGGTACCTTCCTGGGGCAGGGTCTGATTCGCCAGCAGAATGGCACAGAGCGCCGGGGAGAGGGTCATCGCCACCAGGGTGGAGGCCAGGATGGACAGCAGATAGGCCAAGCCCATCGGCGCAAAGATCCGTCCTTCCACCCCGGTCAAACTAAAGATGGGGGCAAACACCACGACGATAATCACCGTGGAAAAAATCACCGCCAGCCGCACCTGCACCGAGGTGTCGTAGACCACCTGGAAGGGGTGCTTGGGGTTGCCCTGGGCCTGGTTTGCTCGCAGGCCACGATAGCAGTTCTCCATGTCCACAATCGAGTCATCCACCACCGAGCCAATGGCCACCACCAATCCGCCCAGGGTCATGGTATTGATGCCAAGGCCAAAGGCGTGCATGAACATCAGGCCAATCAACAGCGATAGGGGAATGGCGCTGAGGGTGATGATGGCGGTGCGCCAGTTCATCAAAAACAGCAGCATGATGATGGAGACAATCACGATGCCCTGGATGAGCGAACCGCTGACGTTGCCAATAGCGGAATCAATAAAGTTCGCCTGCCGAAAGGTGCGGGTCATCTGCACATCGGCGGGGAAGGTGGGTTGTAGGGACGCAATCACCGCCTCCACCGCACGGGTGACGGTGGGCGTATCCACATCGGGCTGTTTGTTGATCATCAGCACCACGGCGGGCTGGCCGTTAAAGCTGGCATCGCCTCGCTTCAGCGCTGCCCCGGTCTGAACCTCGGCCACATCTTGCAGCAAAATCGGTTCGCCATTTTCGACCTTGACCACGGACTGCTGAAGATCCTCAATCGTTTGAATTTGCCCCACACCGCGAATCAATAATTCCTGACCACCGCCAATCAAAAAGCCCCCCGGCGCGTTGGAATTTGCCCCACGGGCCGCAGCGGTGACTTCGTTGAGGGCCACATTGCGCTGCCGCAGTTGGTCGGGGTCAATCAACACCTGCTCCTGCCGCTCATCACCGCCGTAGACCGTCACCTGCGTTACCCCCGGCACCGACAAAATTTGCTGGCTGAGGGTGCTATCCACCAAACGGCGCAGATCCATCATCGAGGCCTGGCCCTGACCGTTACTCTGACCATCTAGGGTGAAGGCATACATCAAAATCGTGCCCAGGGGCGAGGCCAGGGGCGAGAGTTCCGGCGTATGAGCCCCCGCTGGCAACTGGCCGCTCACCTGTTGCAGCCGCTCGGTCACAGACTGCCGCGCCTGGGCAATGTCGGCCTCTTGGTCAAACACCACACTCACCATCGACAGCCCCACCTTGGAGGAAGATCGCACCGTGGTTACTCCCGGCAGTCCGTTCACCACACCTTCGATGGGCACCGTAATTTGGGTTTCTACCTCCTCCGGGGCAAGGCCAGGGGCTTCGGTGTGAATATCTACCTGGGGCGGCGCAAATTCAGGGAACACATCCAGCGGCATCTGGGAGACGGTGAACACGCCCCAGATGGTCACGGCAATGGCCGCCGCCACAATAAACCACCGCTGAGCAATGGAATTTTTGAGCGTCTGATTCAGTAGAGCGTTAAACATTTCGGTCAGGTCTGCAAAGAGATTTTGGCAACGGCAAAACAGGGGGAGACCCTCACCCTAAATCCCTCTCCCCAAGGGAGAGGGACTTTGAGAGATTTTCTAGCTCCCCTTTCCTTCCTGGGAGAGGGGCTGGGGGTGTAGCTTGCTTCCCGTCAGGGTGGGCTACGGGGACTTTGCGATCTACGGAGTCTCCCTAGAAGAGGAAGGGCAAGGAAACCTCTCCCCTACTTATCCGAATAGGTGCCCTCAGAGAATCGGCTCTTTTTCTTGCGGCTGCTCAAAACGGCCATTGTCCCAGTGCCAGCGGCGGCAACAACGCCCAGCCCAACCAACAGCCCCACGGAAAATCCTCCAGAGGTCTCCGCGTCTTGAGAAACTTCGCTAGTCGGAGCGGCGGTTTCGCTCGTTTCCATCGGAGCTTCGGGGGTGGCGGGAGCCTCGGTTGTAGTGGGGGCCGTTTCGGTAGCGGGTGCGGCCTCAGCGGTCTGGGTTTTGCGCGATTCCGCATAGAGGGTGAGGCTACCCTGGGTCACCAGTTGTTCGCCCACCGATAGCCCCTCGGTGACGGCAATCAAATCACCCTGGGTGCCGCCAATGGTCACATCCACAGGCTCATAGAAATTCTCGTACTGCACAAACACCAACTGCCGCCCGTTGTCATCCACCAGGGCCGTCACCGGAATTAGCACCGTTCCGCTACCGTCAGCAGCCGCCTCAATGGGGCCGACCTGAATGCCCATCAGAGAATCGGTTTCAGGCTTGACCTCAACCCGATTCACACCGCCCTCGGCCTGAAATTCATCGCCATGGCCAACGTGGGCCAGGGTATGGGGCGCATAGAGCATGACTCCCAAGGTTAACAAGGCAGAACTCAGCAACAGCGTCGGTTTCATAAGACCTCCTCACGGCAACTTGAACAAAAGCCCTGACAGGATGCCACAGGGGAGATGAAAACCGGGTGAAATGGTGTCGTGAAGCCGACATTCCGCAGGTTGACAGGGAATAAAAGATGTGGGGTCGGTCTAGGCTAGA